>CALXMI010000125.1 GCA_944389435.1 uncultured Opitutales bacterium | reverse complement strand
GAAATATGTTTAGGAAATTATCAAAAGGATTATCATTTTTAGCTCTTGTTATTTTGAGCTTGGGGGCAGTATTTTTTATGCCTTCATTCTTTAAACAAACAAAGGCAAACGAAAGTGAAAATAATTTGGAGATAGGATAT
Source organism: uncultured Opitutales bacterium (assembly GCA_944389435.1). Taxonomy (GTDB): domain Bacteria; phylum Verrucomicrobiota; class Verrucomicrobiia; order Opitutales; family UBA9783; genus UBA1183. Next base: position 6,341 of record CALXMI010000125.1, on the reverse strand, counting down.
ATTGATTCTTCTGCCTCTGAGATGGAGGCCAACAAGGAAGTTCACTTTGGGGTTGAATGCATGGTGATAAATAATGCTTCAGATTTAGCGGCTGTCTCTTTTGGAGTTTTGCAGGGTAAGACTGCATATACTAATGGAAACTTTTATCTAAATGCAGATATTAATCTACAAACAGGGGCTTGGGTTCCAATTGGGACATCAACAAATCCTTTTAATGGAAATTTCTTTGGTAATGGTCACACAATCTCAAACATTACGATTGTGCAGGCAACACAAATACCCAGTTCTGATATTGGACTCTTTGGTAATGTGACTGGATCTATTTCCGATTTGACTGTTAATGGCATTTTTGCTCTCTCTCAATTTGTAGATACAAATTCGGTGAACTTGGGTGTTATTGCAGGATCATTAGGAGTAGATGGTGAAATAATAAACTGTTTTGACAATTCAATTAAAATGTCAAATTTAGAAGATACAAAATCTATTGGGAATGCTGATTCATCTGCTACAATCGTTTTGACAGCAAGTAAAACAGGCATAAGTGGAGATGTTTTATATTCAAGCAAAGAAGAAATGGCTCAAGCTGTTTCTTATAACGGAACACCAACGATTGCTTATACTACATATTTCAACACAAATGCTCAATTGGGCGAAACAGATGAAGAAGAAGGAATTGGTGTTGGTTTTTATTCAAATGGTAAATATATTGCCAGTGCAATGAATGGCGACAGCGAAGTTGTAAATCAACAAGAATCACAACAAGTAAGAGTTGCATTTTCAACAATCGGAGATGATGGCAGTTATTCAAACATTGTGGATATTAAAAACCCTATGTATTTTGAAAACATTCCTGTATTAAGAGAAAACGCCACAGAAGGACAAGTTTATGCATTAAAAGCTGGACAAAAAGCAACTATAGGACAACCTGTTCTTTCTCAAGCGGGGATTGTTGATTTGTCTTGGCAAAGCGCTTCAGTAAATGTAACTTATAATTATGGCTATGGCGATCCATCGACTAGAACATACAGTTTTGCCACAGGTTATGATACACCTTGGAAAAATGTTATTGAAAATAAACCTATTGTAAGAATTGGTTATAACGGAACAAGTTCTCTTTTTACAGACGAGTCTAAAGAAAATGCACTTAACCAAACTGATAAAACACAATTTTTAACATATTATCCAAGCACAAACAGCACAGTTTATATGACTTGGGATAGTCCAAAAACACTTTCAGCAAAGTTATATTTTGGAGTTGACCAAAATGAAGGTGGAGCATTTATGAACAGAGATGCTTCAAAGGCATATAGCAATTTGGAAATGACAGGTGCTGATTTTGAAGGTAATGATATATCTAATTATGTAGCAGGCAATTCATTAACAATCAAATTTACTTTAAATGCTGGTTATACTTTCCAAGCAGCAGGAGTAGGGACAAATCTCGTAACAGAATACGAATGGGCTCAATCAGAAAATGTAACAACATTAAGCAAAGGACTTTATACATATTATCCATACGCAACAGGAGAAGGAGATTCTTATACTGCTGGAACTCATGGCTATTATGATTCGTACTTACCTGTTAAATCAGTGGTTGCTGTTGATGAAAATAGCTATACAATAACAATTGAAAATATTTTCACAGAAGGTGGGGCAATTGTTTTATTGTTTGGTCGTGAAGAAAAACAAATTTCTATAACAGGAAACAATATAAACGAAATTTCAAATGCAACATTAAATGGAAATAGCAATCAAACTGTTTTAGATTGGGAAGGTAAAACATTAACAACAAAGATGGGAGAAACTTTCAATTTTGTTGTTTCTATTGGAACTTCTGATTTCTATATTCTTGGACATAATGTTAAAGGATTTAGCGCAGTAGTTAATGATGAAAATGCAACTTTAGTAGGGGGAAGTTCTTTCTATAAACAAAAAACTTTTGTTGTTTCTGCTTTTGAACCAGAATTAAATGCAACTGAATTTTCTATTGAACTTAATATAGATAGATTACTTACTTATATAACTGTACAAATTGGAGAAAATGGAACTTTCTATGAAGATAACAATGTAACTGAAACAAAACGCAGTAATGCTGTTATTTCGGCTACAGGGCAATCAAATCAATCAACGACAGGGAAACTTACATTGCAAGTTCCAATGAGCGTTAACACAACTATAACATTTGATGCCAATGGTTATTTCTCTTTGGCGGGTGCGGAAATAAACGAAGAAATTGCTACAGTTGAAAATAATGCTATAGTAAGAACATTTGCAGAATATTCTAATAATCCAGAATCTCCTGCTTATGTGATCACTTTATTCCCAACAAAAAATTCTTATTCTGTAATTATAAAATATACTATTGACGGAGAAGAAGTTGGGGAAGAAATTGCAAGTAAATATGTTTCTTTTAGTGGAACAACTTCTAATTTGGATTTTGACAAAACAGATCCTTATGTTTATACATTATCATTGAAAGATAATGCAAAGGTATGGCTTAACTATGATTTTAATGTTGTAGGTAGTGATTTGGGAACTAACAACACAGGATATCAAGCTTCTGAAATTGTCGATGCTGTAAATGGCAAATTAGATTTATCTTTTGATGAATTGACAGGATCAACTCAATTTAACTATAAAGCAGGAACATTTAATTCAACAATAACAGTAAATCTTACTAGCAAAAACATTACTGTTAACTTTGAAAACGCAAAACTTAACGGTGCTTATAATATAGTAGAAACTAAACTATATAATACATTATCTTTAAAATATGCAGTAAATGGTGACGGTGTTTTAAGTATAACTGATGGAGGATTTAGCTCAATTGCTATTGAGAATGGTTATTATCTTGTTGGATGGTATTTGTCAAACGGAACTACTGTAAATGTTTTTTCAAATAACGATATTATACAAAACGCAGAATTTAGGCAATTAGTTTCTAGCTCTGCAAGCGGTAAAAAATCTGGAGATGTTGTGATTTCTGTTTCACCTTTAGTTGAAAAGAGAAGTGTTCAACTTGAATATCATGCCGAAGGTGAAGGATTGTCAAATACAGATGAAGTAGCACCAGTTTATTATTACAAAGACGCTGAAGTACTTTTAAGCACAACAAAATACCAAAAGATTGGTTACACTTTTGCAAATTGGACAACAACAAATGGAACAATTTCAAATAATAAATATTCTTTAACTGGAAATGCTTGGAATTTGTTGTGGGAAGGAAACAATGGAACTTCTGCTCATTCTTGGAGTGCATTTGCAACAAAAGATGAGAAACAAAAAACTGTTGTTCTCAATGCTGTATTTACAAAAGTAGTTTACAAAGTTTCTATTGATGGACAAGGAACTCTTGATCTTGTTATAGATCAAACTATTACATTTACTCCTTCTGCAGGTCTTGATTACGCAACATACCAAAACAAAGAAACAAGTGCTTCATTAAACGGAAATTCTGTTGCAGGTTATAGCGTAAAATCTTTCATGGTGCAAGGAAATATCCAGCCAGAAGTAACGGAAAACGGATTGACAAGCTTTACTTTAAATCTTGCAGAAATTCAAAAACTTATTGCTGAAGAAAACTATTATAGTGCAAGCGAAGATGCTTGTTTGACAATAACAACTGAAAGAGATGCAAATCAATATAAAATTTACATCAAACAAAACGAAAACAATTATTATCAAGTAAGTTTTACAGGAAGTGCAGAGCAAGGCGGTACTGATGAAAATGGCGTATTTGTTTATGTTACATTTGGTCAAAAACCAACAAATTTAAGTTTCATAGAAGTAACAAGAGAAGGTTATGATTTTACAGGCTATGAAAGTTTTGATGTAGAAGAAAACTATACAAATGTTGGCAACAGAACTATAACTCCTGTTTTTGAAAGAGACGAAAAGAGCAATTATATTAAAGATCAAATTTCTTTGACAGAATCTGAAACATTTAAAACTCAAAATAATGTTACAAACAAGCAATATGAATTCTATATTGACTGGATTGGATTTGAAAACGACACTTATGAAAGTTTGATTACTTCAAACTTTGTTGTAAAGATTTTTGATAATGGAGATCAAGCAGTTTCTGCAGAGTTTAAATCTGGTGAAAATACAATTTTAAATGCAACGGATTTAACTTTCAAAGATGTTTACCAAATTTTTAAACAAACAAAATCTTATAACTTTGATTTTGATTATGTTGTAACAATGAAAGACACTCTTACAGGTCAAACATATACATTAACTTATGATGTTCAAGCCTTCACTTTCCTGAAAAATGAAATAATGTTTAAAGATACAGCATTAAAATCATACTACACAGGAACAAGCGATTTTGTTGAAGCACCAAATTTTGATTTTGGAACAATTTTGGATTTAAGATATAATGCTGTGGGCAAAGAATATCAAGCAAATAGCAAAGATATTTTCCAAAATGCTGTTGAACAAAGCACGGTTTTAATTGTAGATGAAAACGGTAAATACGTTTTAGGCAATTATAATGCAACAGTTTTATTTGATAAAGCAAGTTTAGGTATGACTAACGAAGAATACAACCTTATAAACGATATTTACACAAACCTTTCAACAAGTGATTTAGGTGCAAGTGCAACTGTTCAAAATGGAGTGGAAGTTGTTTTGACTCCTGCTGTTGTTAAGTTTGATTCTTCAATGGGTATTTATGTTGAAGGAATGACTCAAACTATTGCTCAAAATGTTCAAAACAAAGCATTCAATGTTGCTGAAAATCCAAAATATCAATTTACTTACTCATTTAACAGTTTGACTCTTGTAAACAATATGCCAAACACTTATACAGGACAAGAAAATCATACAGAAGATGCAAAAATCTTCAATATAGATGGTTTTGTTGTTAAAGATTTAGCAAGCGAAGATGTTTCAAGCAATTTCGAATGGGTTATATCAAAAGAATCATCATATCAAGTTGTAAATGATTTTGAAGCAGTTGAATATATTTATTCTTCAAGATATTTCACAGCAAACAATGGCTCTTTAGGTGCAATGAGTGATTCTTGGCAAGAAAATTACAAAAATACATTCTCAATTTCAAACTTAATGGTTGATGGAGAAAGCGTGTTGCCAAATGACAACGGCGAATTTGCAAATCAATATAATCACCTAATCGGAAATCAAATTTTGTTTACAATTGTAGGCAACAAAACAAACAAACTTATTATTAGTTTCAATCAAGAATTGATTGGCTCTCACACAGTGACATTCAATATTACTGTTAGTGAAAGTTTAGATGAAAGTTTAGTCCTTTATAATTGGCAAGAAGACACTGTTGTAAATCCAGACTTATTTGGAAATATTACAGCTAATAGAACAATTTCTTTTGCAAGCGTAAGTACTACTCAAGGTGAACATTATGCTGTATTTACAGATGTTTCAAAAGTTGAAATCAATTACAATAATGGTTTTGGAGAAACTCCTGCTGATACTGAAACAAAATATGTTTCAACAAGTGGTGGAGAAATAACAATTGATGACAAAACCGACAGCCAAAACGAAGTTGTTTTTGCTGGATTTGAGGTAAGTGGAAGCGGAATAAGTGCAACTGACAATGATGGAAATTATACAATTGCAAATGTTACAAGCGGAAGCAAAGCTACATTAAAAGCAAAATGGAACCTCGATCAAGCCAAAGTCGAAGCAAAAGTAAATCAACTGATTACTGAATACAGAAATTCTCCTATTAATGGAGATAAAACAATAAAGATTAATGATATAGTTTCATTCAATCTGTCAAGAGCAACAGCAAAACAACCTCCAGTTGTTATGTTTGGAGCAGACAAAGAAATGACAGTAAGCCTTGTTGACGGCTCAAATTATGGAATTGTTTTAGATCTTGATGATACTTTTGGCTACATTAAAATGGAAAATGATGGCTCATATACTATCACCTACACATTTATGTATAGCGATACAATTCAAGCTCTTCAACAAGTTCAAGTTTCAAAAACATTTAAGTTGACTATGGAAAAAACTGGAATCGAAATTTTAGATTCTACAAACTTAAATAACTTTACTTTTGCAAATAAAGATTATACAAGCGAAGTAAAAATTAATAGTCAAATCTCATATTATCAAAGAAATCAGTTAAAAACAGAAAACCAAACAATAACTATTGGCGGAAGCGGATTAAAAGAAAGCAATATATTCTTTGACGGTGATGAAGTTAGTGCTCCAGCACTTAACAGTGATACAAATCCTATTTACTTGCAAATAGACACTCCATATGATGCAAAAAATTTCTATTATGCAGGAAATTATACAATCAATGCAGGAATGTTTGATGCATTTGATAGTTATATCAATTTTGTAAA
>CALXMI010000124.1 GCA_944389435.1 uncultured Opitutales bacterium | reverse complement strand
TTATGATACGCGTCTTCCGCACACAAGCATTGCTTCTCTTAATCCGCAAATTGCCGAGTTAACTATTACCGTCAACGGATTTTCGAAGGCATATGCGATGACAGGGTGGCGTTTGGGCTATTTAACGGCACCATTATGGCTTGCGAAACGGATTTCAGCCCTACAAACTCATACAACCAGCAATGCAACTTCCTTTGTTCAATACGCGGCTCTACCGGCTTTACGCGGTGAAGCGGATAAAGAGGTGGAAAAAATGAAAAAAGCTTTTGGTCAAAGACGGCAGCTGCTTTGTTCTTTGCTTGATGACATTCCGCAAATTACCTACTTTTATCCACAGGGGGCATTTTATGTCTTTTGTGACATTTCAAAAATACAGATGCATGCAGACGTGTTTGCTCAAAAACTGTTGGAAGAAAAGCATTTGGCTGTCATTCCCTGCACGGCCTTCGGTGTGTCACACGCGATCCGTCTGAGCTACGCTTGCTCTGAAGCCAACATCCGTACTGCCATTGCACGTCTGCAGGCGTTTTTGAACGAGTCAATATTTTCAACCGATAAAAATACAATAAAAATGGACGTCACAAGAAATAATGTGTAAGGATATTTCCTTTAATGAAACTGAAAATTACTACAAATTTCTGTCATTTTTTTTGCATTGATTATAAAAGCCAATCAACTTCCATTAAATCCTGCATGGCCAGAAATCAAGACTGTTTTATTAATAAATATTATTAAACATCTCTTCTTATTCCCTTTAATATTGTATCTATATTTTCTTCAGTAACTTCTTTATATAAAGCGCCTTCTAACTTCTTAATTTTTTCTTCTATTAATTCAGAAAAATTAAAATTCATCAATTTTTTGATAATTGTTTCAGAAAAACGATATTTGATAATTTTTGCAGGACTACCTCCGACTATTGCATAGGGAGGAACATCTTTTGTAACAACTGAACCGGCCGTAACAATTGCTCCTTGTCCAATAGAAACTCCTGAACAGATTATGGATCCTAAACCAATCCACACATCATCTTTGACGATGATATCACCTTTAGTAGAACTCTCTGCTTTATAACAACAAACTTTTACCTTAAAAGGATATGTAGATATTCCCTTATAGGGATGTTCAGAAGAAACTATGAAATTTACATTTGGACCAATTGAACAAAAATCTCCAATAATTAACTTTTCTGAGCGATTTCCGTCAAATTGAGCATTTATTGTCCCATATGTATATCTATCAACCTGAACTTTGTTGGGGTTACAAAAATTTGTTTTTTATTTTCTTTTTAGGTAGTTTAATTTTTAAAAATAAAATTTTTACAGTCTTATGATTCTTCACCTTATCTTTTTCTATTTCAACGAAACAGCGAGCAAAAATTTTTAAATACTGAAAAATAAAATCACAGTAAAAATACCAGTTCTTTCGGTAAAATGGAAATAAATATTTAAAATAACCATTATTAGAGAAAAAAGTGTTTCTTTGCCTCAAAGAATAAGGGTTTATATGTTTTAATAACAAATGTTTTTTGTGTTGTTGATAAACTTTATGTGATATATCGCCTTTGTCGTATATCTCCTTTATAATTGACAAATAATTATGGCCAAAAACTTCAGGTATATTGTAACTGCTTTTATTTGGTACATCAATTATATCAAATACCTTATTAGGATAAACTGTGGCTTTCACATTCTCCTGCATTAATCTAGCTATAATATCAACTTGACAAAAGCTTAAATGAGCATACCTATCCGGATTCTTTAACTTTTTATAAACAGAATTTTTTACACAGAAACAACCAATCCAAGTTATTAAATAAGAAACTTTTTCTAGTAACTTATCAAAGTTATCACAGATATACGGTTCTTTATTTTTTTTTTTTATTTACCAATAAAATGATATCTTGAGCTTTTCTACTCTTCAAAAAATCCACAAATTTATCTAATTCGCCCGATTTAAAAAACAAATTATCATTATTTAATTTTACATACGTGCCTTTTGCTAAACTTAATACAAATGTAAAATTTTTATCATGTATATTCTCTTTTTGCTTGTAATATACTATTTTTTTACCAAATTTTTCTTTATAATGTTTACATATATCTTCAGTTTCATCACTTGAACAATTATCAGAAATTACAATTTCAACATCATCTGTGTTTAAGAAAGAATTTTCTTTTGTAAGTTGAGCTAAAGTATTACTTAAATAAGTACTACGATTATAAGTGGGGATACATATAGATAAAACAGTCATATTATGCTCCTTTTTTGTCCCATACGGCCCAAGGAGCGTTGCCAGAAGCCCAAATCTTATTCAAATCTTCTTTATCTTTTAGCATATCCATAGGACGCCAAAAACCACGATGTTTATAAGCATTAAGTTGACCATCTTGAGCTAATGATCTCAGAGGCGTTTGTTCCCAAATAACATCATTTCCATCGGGGATATAATTAAAAATTTGAGGCTCACAAACAAAAAAACCGCCATTAATCCAAGCATCTTCATTTTTAGGCTTTTCTTGGAAATTTGAAACAGCGTTATCTTCTTCAACCCTTAATACCCCAAATCTTCCTTCAGGTTGAACAGCGGTTAATGTACATAATTTCCCAGACTTTTTGTGAAAATCAATAAGATCAGAAATATTTACATCAGAAATACCATCTCCATATGTTAGTAAAAATGGCTCATTTTCAATATAATCACGAACTTTTTTAATCCTACTACCCGTCATAGTATTACGTCCGGTGTAACACATTGTAACAATCCAAGGCTCACATCTTGTTTTATGAAATTTAACGTCATTTGTTGTCAAATTTACCGTAACATCAGAGTTAGTCATATAATAATTAACAAAGAAGTCCTTTATCACTTCTTGTTTATATCCAGTCAAAATTATAAAATGGTTAAAACCATAGTGAGAATATATCTTCATGATGTGCCAAAGGATAGGATATCCTCCTATATCAACCATCGGTTTTGGACGAATGCCTGTTTCTTCTCCTAATCTTGTACCTAACCCACCTGCTAATATTACAACTTTCATTACTAAAGCTCCTTATTTTTTATACAAATCGATGTAAAACCCTGACCGATGTATTCATTGGTATCTACTAGATTTTTGACTGTAACAAATGTAAATTCATCAAAATAATCGTTTTGGTTATCTGGACTGTTTCAGCTTCAGCGCTGTATTTTGCGGTTATCTTTTGGACTTTTTTTATGTCTGATGGCTTTCTTACGACGTATGTCTTTATCGTTTTCATGTTGTACTTTTTTCTTTCTGTATAATTACAGTATTACGTGGAAACGAAATTATATCCAGTTAATTTTACAATAAACTGCAAGAAAAATGTTTTAGTTGCAATATAATTGCTGAAAAAACTCCCGACTGCTATAGTTAGGCTTTGTATTCTGTACTTTGTGAACTATCTCTTGATCCTACCAGCATAAATTATGTCCTTATGTGACAGCTTTTACAAAGGTATCTCATAGTACTTATTTTTCTTTTTACAGCGTGTTGGGGTTATTAAATCTGGTAATCGTTCTTGCGATACTTGATAGGTTTTTATATTTCATTCCATTTTGGGATATTGCAATGGAATAGATATACAAAAAACGAAAGTATAAACTTCTGTTTTTTCGAAATGGTCGGGTCAGTGAGATTCGAACTCACGACCCCTTGCACCCCATGCAAGTGCGCTATCCAGGCTGCGCTATGACCCGAAACCGCAAGCAATAAAATTTTATTTTGAATGAAATGTCAAGATTAAGATTAAATTTCAGTAAACATTTAAGGTGAATTCTTAATGAGGCAGGATGCGAAAGGATAGGGTAGGGATTCGAACAATAAGGTTAGAAATAATGAAAGGCGATAAGAGTGCTTTAGTAGGAGGGGGAGTATTGATAGATGGGACTGAGTTTTAGGGAAGTAATGGTGGATGTGATTGAGGGATAGGTATGTTATGGGGACATCAAACATTATACACAGAAAAGCGATTTTTTGCAAAAATGGTTGAGTAGGGGGAAAATTTTACTGCTCTTATCTGTTTTATGTTATTTTTGTATCGTTTTTTAAAAAAGTTAAAAAGGTTGGCACATTGCTGCTGATTAGTGGATCCAAAGGGATACGTTAGATAATCCGTTGAAGGCTTGCTGGGGCGTGCCGGCTTT
>CALXMI010000123.1 GCA_944389435.1 uncultured Opitutales bacterium | reverse complement strand
CCACGCAAATTCAGCAAAACTTGTTATGTCATTGTTTTCTTCATCTTTTGCGCCAATATAATATTTTCCTTCTGAATTTATATATAAACAATTTGAAATTGTTCCATCACTTATACCATATACGATTTTAGATTGTTCTCTTGATATAGAATAACAATTTATAATATTACAACCAATCGCTTCTAAACAAATTCCAGCTTGCAAACCTCCGAGTAAAGCACCTTCATTGCCACAATTTTCAATGACTCCTTGACAACCTCCGGCAATTCCTGCAGTATAGCCATTATCTTTTAAAGCATGTGAAATTTCTCCAAAATTTAAACAATTTTTTATATTTGTGTTCATACCATAAGAAACTATTCCCGCAGCATATTGAGCATAACCTATAACATTTGCATAGTTGTTACAATTAATCACATCTACATTTGAAGCCATTCCAATAATACCACCACAAAACATCGTAGCCTGAATATTTGAATCTATTAAGTTTATATTTTTAATTAAACTCCTTCCTTTGTCATTAATAACAATTCCAAATATTCCGCCAGCAGCGTCAAAAGTTTCGTTTTTTATTCCAGTAATTTTATAGTTGTTTCCATTATAATTACCAGCAAACGAATTTATCTTCCCTGTAGAAGAATTCATTTGGCCAATTGGACTCCATATATATTTAGACAAATCTATATCACAAGTTTGTTTAAAATAAACTCCCTCAAAAAATGAATAATTACTCATACTTCCTGGAGTTAGGCCTTCTGTAGAACCATAATTTACTTCATACGCTAACAGGGCTAATTCTTCAGCACTTGAAATTTCATATGCAGTTTCCTCTGTAAGTCCATCGCCCCCACTAAATGAATCTGCACGAAAATCTATCCAATAAGCTTTTTGACCTATAAGAAGTGGGAATCCATTATTCTCATTTTCTTTAAATCCCCATGTAAAATCAAAATCCCAGTATAAATTGTTTTTTAACTCGACAGCACATTGATAGTCAAAATACCAATTTTCTTTATTCTCAAAAAACTCTAAACTCTTAAAAGTCTCGTAGGAAATATCCTCTCGAAGTTCACCAACTTTGGAATCGACGCCTTCGCCTACACTGTTCGCATAAAAATTAGTGCCATTATTAATTTCTCCTTCAAAGACTAGAGCATCACTATCCTTTGTAGCATTTATTTTACCCAAACTGTAATTTCCATAGCATATTGCATTTGAAGAATTAACTCCTTTAGCTACGTAAATAATTCCTCCGACCCGTTCTCCGCTTAATTCTCCAACATTAAAACAATTTATTACATCACCAGAATAACTAATACCGCCAACGCCTCCGTTTTTAGCATAAATATCTCCTTCGTTGTAACTATTTACAACTATTCCATGACCACATATCCCGCCAAAGGATCCAAAATCGGTTGCTGTATTAAATATTTCTCCAGAATTATAACAATTATCAATAACTCTTAGTCCACCTCCATCCCCTGTTGAACCAACTATTCCACCTACATGAGATGAACCTAAAACATCACTTTCATTGTAACAATTGGAAATTTTGACAGCATTGTAACTTCCGCCTAAAATTGCTCCAACATACCTATTTCCCTCAATATGTGAATTTTTTATTCCAACATTTTTAATTTCCGGTGTAAATTCAGAATATTCTTCAGCTCCTGCATAACCAAAAAGTCCTTGATAATTAATTGTATGTCTGTTACTTAAAAATATAGTACCTTCATAATATTCACCATAATCAATAATATCAACATAGGTATTTAAGCCTGAAATTGTGTAAAAGCAGCCATCATAAATACCAGAAAAAGCTTGAATCGATTGACCAATTGGAGTCCATACATATTGAGACATATCCAAATCTCTCGTTTGTTTAAAATATTTATTTACATAATTGTAAGGTTCTTCACTATTTAAAACAGTATACGATAAATATGCCAAGTCATATTCGTCTTCAATTAAATAAGGATCTTCTGCCGTCCCTTCTTCCTCAAACCCCTGATGATTACCTATAATTTCTTCATCTGTCCAATAAATTATATTTGATTCCCCTTGAAATTTTATAGGGATATCTTCAGTTACATCTTCATTCATTTGCCAAATATAATCAAAGTTCCAACTGTTAATTCTAAACCAATTTTTGTCATTTAAAAACCAATTGATATTACAAGCATCCTTGAATAATGTTTCTGAACAAACTGAATTATCAATAATGATTGGTGAGTTTTCTTCATTAATATCATTTACAGATTTTATTTGGTCAATTTTATTATAATAGCAATTCAAAATCTTTATTTCCGAAGAAATATTTACATCTATTAGTCCAATTAACCCACCAGAATACTCTGGTCTTAAAAAATTCCCTAGATTAAAACAGTCATATAATGATTCATCTGTCTTACCAACAATACCTCCGACATTGATGCTTCCATCTATGCTTCCGTAATTAAAACAATTATTAATTGTCCCTCCATTGCCTAGAATACCCCCAACATCTTCAATTCCTTCAACATCACCTATATTATAACAATTTTCTATGTTGCTTGCTTCTCCGGCTAAACCACCCACAATTCTTCGTCCTGACAGTTTACCACTATTATAACAATTTTTAATGTATCCACCTTTTCCGGTAATTCCTCCATTGTATCCGGATCCTTCATATTTACTAGTGGTTATAGAAGGGATTTCTAGTCCATCTTCATTTGTGTAATATGTGGTGTAATTTACTTGATAATTCCTAGCATATATATAGCCTGAATTAGAACAATTAACAAAATAATCGCCGTTATTAGTCCCACATATTCCTCCAACTGCAGAGTATCCAATAACTTGTCCAGAAAAATGGCAATTATTTATAAAGGTGATGCCACCAGAGACGCTAGCATCACCTACAACTCCTCCTACTCCACTCCTTCCATATATTATTGAAGAACTCAAATTAACATTTTTTACTTTGCTGCCCCCACCAAGCAAACCAAAAAGACCTTGATCATCAAACTTACACAAATATTCTTGCACTTTATTAGGACTTATATTTTTTTCATCAAAATTAAAATATTCAGGAAATGGAACTGTAAACAAATTAGAGATGGTATAGTTCAATCCATCATAACATCCTGCAAATGCATTTCTATTTAGAACAGATATACCTTCAAGTATCTCTTTTCCAATAGGCTCCCAATAATATTTTGATAAGTCTATATCTGCAGTCTGTTTAAAATATTTACCTGAATATGAATTCCCATTATTTACAGAATATGCAAGGTAAGCAAGTTGCTCTGCAGTTGCAATTTCATATGCTGTTTCTTCTGTAAGACCATCACCACCTGCAAAAGAATCTCCTCTTCGCCCCTCATCTGTCCAATAACCTTCCGTGCTCTCTGTTGGCCCTGTAAGGTCTTCTGCAACAGTTATTTCATTTGCAATTTTTATTTGTTTATTCCCTACAAAAAGGCTTGTCCCAATTAACGCAAAAACTAATGCGACAATTAGTAATATAATTTTATTTTTTAACAAACTCTTTCCCATATTAACTCTCCAAACAAACATGTTATTTCAAGTAAGCAATCCTTCTATTTATATTTTATATAAAATTAAAGAAAAAAACAAGAAAAAAAACAAAAAAATTGTCGAAAAGACAATTTTTTATAACAAATTATACTTATTTATACTGAAAAACTTTTTCTTGATGATTTCATTACCTGTTGTCAATCTATCACTAAATGGCAATTTTTTGGTTTCAAGTGGCAAAATTTTTAAGCCAAAATCTACCGCCAATACGCTGTTTCCATTATCTTCACAAACGGAATATACATTTTTACATGGTTTTGCAAAATTGATATACCTTAACCCTTTTCTATATCTTGAACCTTGAGCAAAAAGATTTGTTTTTAACTTTTTAATATATCCATTTTCGCTCACTACAACAACAGCATCAAAATCAGATTGACTCGCAAAAATCACATCGTCATTATCTTCAAGATTAATACCTTTCACTCCCGCAGAAATACGCCCCTGACAAGGAACTTCATCACTAGAAAAGGCAAGAGCCATACCTT
>CALXMI010000122.1 GCA_944389435.1 uncultured Opitutales bacterium | reverse complement strand
CTATTTTCGCATCGCCGCTTATGGTAGCGTCCCCGTCTACCTCCAATTTCCCCCCTACTTCCACGTCCCCCTCGCCGTCTCCGGGGTGGATGCGGTCTTTCATTCCCTTGATCCACTCTTTCAACTTTGTTCCTATCATTCGTAGCATTGTTTAATGCCTCCTATAAGAAGCCCTTTCTTTAGGCGGGAAAGGGCAAGACCGCGTTAGGCTTTATTCCGTTTCAAAGACACGCATAAAGACGTTCTTCGAATAGGCGTAAAGGTCTTGGAAGTGGTGGAAATAGTTAATGAAATCGCCGTCGCCATTTTCTTGGCTATCGACGCGGTCGTAATGCGGGAAACGCCTTAGGCCGCGCTGATCCACGAGGAAGGCAAACGCCTTTTCGTTGCCATTGCCAAAATCCGGAAGCCGTTTGACGGTAACAGGCAAAGCCAGTTTATCCAGATGGAAGGCGCCGGCCAAGGTATCGACGTCAAGGGAGGGCATAACGCCGAATTTAACATAAAGGACAAGGCCCTCTTGGGCACCGAGGGCGCCGCCGTTAAGGCTATGCCCTTCGTTGATGTCTTCGGCAATCTCGGCCCACTTCTTGATTTCCTTAATAAAGGCTTCGCCGGTGGCTTCGTCGGTCGGTAAAGCCAACGTCGAACGAAGATCCAACTTAACGGCCTTACCCTGCTTGACCATATCGGCAATAGTAATATTGGTTGTGTTTTTCTTTTCGACGATGACGTAAACATCGCTGCCGCTCTTGACGTATTGACCGGCGTTGTAAGCGGTGGTGGCGCTATAGGTGGTCGCGGTGTCCATAGCGGCATCGCAGGCGTTGATAGCCGTTCCGATCAACTCCCGTTTCGAACGGTATTTAAAGGCGTTGTAGGTGTCAACAAGGCGCTTGGTGATGTCGGTTATGAAAGCGGCGTAAGCCTCTTCGTTAATCATCGCCTTTTGCACAACGTCGTAAGGCTTGGTGATTACGATTTTCTTTTTGTCTTGCAGATACGAATACGCGGGCGGAAGGTGTTTGAGATAGCGCGGGGCGAGGGCGTTGGCGCCGTTGATATCGTAATCTTCGACGTTGGCGAGCCCGCTTTGCCATTCTTCCAAGACGCCGCCGTAGGGCATGCGTTCGCCGTCCAACTCTGGGAGTTTGTCGTTGAAATTCTGAACGATGTTCCACTGCTTGGCGATTTTGACGACCAAGCCGGAAAGCTCATCGACGGAGGGGGTATAAGAGCCGGTGGCGACTTTGCTTGCCTCCCACCAGTCCTTAACGATTGCGTAGATCGATTCAATAGTGTTCATTGTTTTACCTCTTTAAAGTGTTTGTTGATGATTTCGTCTAAGTCTGGCTTCTTTGGCGTATCGTCGGCCTCGGAAGGCTTTTCCTTAGATTGGGTCGGGGTGGCAAGGATTGCTTGCTTGTAGGCTTCCGCAAGCCCCGCCGTTTTCTCTAGAAGCGCCTTTTCGGTGTTTTCGGCCTCCTCTAGAGCGCTTAGGCAAGACGCGAGCGCGTCTATATCCTCTTTTTCGGTCGCCTTTTTGAGTAAACCGTTTAAGGCCTCCTTCGTGGTTGCGTAATCTGGCATTATTCTTTATCCTCCTTGTCGCTGCCTTTGAGTTTGTCTAAACCGTCTTCGATTGCCTCCTTTGATTCGTCGGCTATGTCCTTAATTTCGTCTAAGGTGATCTTCCCATCGCTTTTCGCCTTTTTGACGGCGCCTATGATGGTCGAAATTAAGTTTGCGATGATTAGGGCAACCGATAGGCCAAAGATGATCCATTGTGAAACGGGGTTGTCCATAACCGAGGAAAAGAGCGCAGACAACCCACCCGCTATCAGTGAGAATATGTTATATCCGTCCATTACTTTACCTCGCATAGACTTCCGCCTCTACAACGGCAAACTCCTTATAGAATTCATTATACCAGCGCGAATACAAATTAATATATTTGCGGGTGATTTCGTCTAATTTGGTCATCGCGTAACTATGATCGGCTTTTGTGGTAGACGTGCCGGAGGAAGTCCCAGAGCCGGTCGAATTGCTTTTAGACTGTTCCCCGAAGGTAAGGCCGTCGATGTCGCCGGGGAATTCTTCGAAGGTGGACGAAACGGGCGTTTCGCTTTCGCCCCTGCTGGAAGTATCGGAGGCGGTGGAGGTGTTTTCGTCCTCGTAGGTGCGAGAAGTGGTTAGGCCGTCCATCAGTTTATCTTTCTGGGCGGCGTAATAATTAAGCAGCGCATCATAGACGGGCGTTGTTTTCCGGAAAAATAGATTTAACTTCCGCCACGTCGATTCGATCGCTTCTTTTCTATCCTCGTCGGTGATTCCTTCACTCCCTGGATAAACCGGCTTGCGCACGCGGATACAATAAGGATCCTCTAATTCTATATATTCCTTTTTAAGGTTTTCGGCGTTTACCCCGACGCCGTCCACCAACTCAAAACGGACTAGTTTATCCGCATCGCTGAAGCGCAGCCATTCGGTTAAATAGGTCATTGTTTTTCCTCCTCTACTTTTTCGCTATCTTCTTCACCGCCTTCTTGGCTACCTTCGCTTTGTTTGCTTTCCTTTGGCGTAAACGCGATTTTAACCCCGAAGACGCGGGCAATTTCTTCGCAACTTTCCGCGATGCAGTCGTCCATAATCGACCCTGTTTGCGCGATGAGGTCGTTGTTGCTATTGATTTCATCGGTTAATAGCCTCTCTTTCTTCTCGTATGGCGTGTTGTTGATTCCTAGGAAGGTCAAAATCTCGTTCTCTATATCCTTCTTATATTTATAAAGTGGATCCAGATTCGAAGAAGGGCTTCCGCCGATCTCGCTAATTTGGTCGGTTATGCCGCTTCCGACGAAGATAATAGGATCGTCATTTTCTAGTTGCGCTTGCAAGTCGGCGGCCTGCAAGGTTTCGTCTTCGCTGACTTCGATTAGGCGCGACAACTTTAACCCGACTAGATTAGCCCGCAATGTCATTTCAATATCGACGATTCTATCGATTAGAGGATCTATGACCTTTCGAAGGGGTTTAAACGAGTGTAGGGCGGTGATTAAAACAACGTTTTTCCCAACAATCAGTTTCTCTTCTGGGACGTAGGGCGTTCCCCTAAGATTGATTAAATTAACCGCTATAGGACGATTATATAGGTTATAGTCGATAAAGGAAGCCGGGGCAAAGCCTAGTTTAACTTCGTCTGAAAAGTATTCGGGCTTAGAGTTATTAAAGAGTCGATTCGCGTTTATAAGATCGAAGGTCGCGCAATAGCCATCGTTCCAAAGCGCCTTAAGGATAAATTCGCGCTCGTCGCGGCTTACGCCCTCTCCGTCATACTTATTCAACCAGAGATTATATACGCGCGAATAATAGGACTCTTTAAAGGCAGCACGAACCCGCGCGCTTTCGCGCATCTTATAGTTTTTCTTCTTTAAACTCATAGTAAGGACACCTCCCAATTTTCTTTAGTTTGTTCGAAATCATAGTTGCCCCGGAGATTGTGGAAAAAGGTAACGCCAGCGATAAACCTAGCCTTGATTTCGTCTAAGATTTCTTGATTTGGCAATGGATTTATATTAACGGCCTGCCATTCGATTTCCATTTCGCAGTAATTGAAATATAGGCGGCTGCTAAGCGCTCCCGCGCGGAAATCCTTAAAACTGTCTTCGTAGTCTTTCAATATGGATATATCCGCGTAACCGAAATAATAGAAAAGGTTATCTATCATTTTCGCCATCTCTTCGCTTGGCTGATACCAGCAAGCAAGAGGAACGATCCAAGTTTGATAAGCGCGCAAAAGGTCAAGTTGATTCATCGAAGTTACTTCCGCGCCTTTGGCCTTGTAACCCGCCTGTTTGGCCTCTATCTGGTTTTGCGCGTTAATATCCGAGAATATAGCCGACGTGCTTTTCCCAACTATCCCCGAAACGCCGGAAACGATGCCAAGGGCGCTTATTCCTTGCGCGCCCGGAACAAGCATAAGGGCAGCGCTGGCTACCGTGGTGATAGTCGAAAGGATAGTCGCGGCGACATTTGACCACATATTAACATCTTTGTTTTTGAGATCGTAATTGTAGCCAGTGCGCATATAGTTTATATAATCGGAATTGATTAACGTTTCCTGCATTTTGCGACCTAGTTGCAAAACGTAGGAGAAAGGGGAGTCTTGATAAAGTGGCTTAAGATCTCCGCCGGGGTCGATTTGGAAATAATAGCCTCCCGACCAGTCCAGCGAGAAAACGGCGTTGCACCCGATACGAGCGCCCGAAGCGGTGGGGGTATCAACAACCAGATCGGCGGGGTTTATCGAAATCGATTGCGAATCGAAAACAAAATCAAGCCGTCCGAATTCGCTTCCATTGAGTTTCGGGTCCTTGATATGGCGCTCTTGCCCGGCGGCAATCGTCCCTAAATCCGGCTCCCAAATGCTCTTAGCCAAAGCGTTTAGATCATCGCTGCCGTTAAGATGCACGAGCGAGGGGAAAGTCGGCGGCGCCGTCCTAACAAGGGCCTCCTCTACCTTGTCCTTTGCGACGAATTCTGGATAATATACTAGGCAGTTTTTTAAATAGCCGGGGGTGCTCGCGTCAACAATTCCAACCGTCTTAACAAAATCGCTTTTCAAGTAGAAGCGGCGTCCTAGGCTATATTCGGTTTCGGGCGATCCTAGGCTATTTCCCGAAGGCGGGACTCCGCCATCTAACGGAAATACTGGGCAATCGATGATCGCGGAAATCCGACTATCGGAAATATCTATCAATTCATATTCGGCAATCTGATATGTTTTGCCGTCCTCGGCTTCCAGTTGCAAACCGTCCGAGGCGGTAACGCCATAAGGCATCAAAACCATACGGGGCAGATTATCTTTAGTAGGTGTTCCCCCGGGGGTTATGAAAACCATTTTCCAGCCCATACAATCGAAAAAATCGGCTGGATCAGTCCGTCCGCATTTAAAGGCGGGCTTAAAATCGTTTATATTGGATCCGCTTTCGGTCTTTAGCCGAAGCGTCGGGGAAATCCCCTCCGCCACTCGGTCAATAATACTCGCGGTATAGGAGCCGCTGCCCTTAAACCGGTCTTTATGAAGCCTTTTGATTCGGCTTTTACCGCTTATTGCCGACCATATAGGGGGATTCGTTGTGTAATGGGTGGCAGGTTGGAAGTAGGTATTAAGCACATCAAGGCGAAGCGTCAATTCAGCCGTGTTGTTCGCAAGGCGGCGAGTCTTCTTTACCGCGTAATACAATATCTGCGCACCCCTGCCGCCTTCCGCCATTAATTCCATACGCACATAATTAACTACGTTCGTATTAGGGTGTGGATCGGCGGCCGACATCGAATAGGTATCGGTCATAGAGACGCGGATAACCATATCAAGGGCAGGCGTTTTGATTGTTTGCATCTCGCAGCCCGCTAAAGTCGCCCTACTTAAGTAATAGTCTATTTCATCGATTACGCAGTTAGGGGGAATATTGACGCGATAATATTTAAGTTGAACGCTAACCATATTCTTATTATATTGCGGTGAAAAGGCTTTCGATAGTGTAAGAGCAATCCAGATCGGCAAAAGCAACCCTTCTTAAAGTAACCGACCTTTTGAAACGCGCCAAATAGACTTTATCGTTTTTCGAATAAAGGCGGCTATTTAAAATTAGATCCTTGAAATCGAAAGCATAAACAACGCGCCTTTTGCTTAACTCCTTCTCGCGCGAAACATAGAAATCAAAGGGAGGCAGGCCCACGCCTCTATACTTCCAGATAGCATAATAACGACCCTCGAAGATGATAACGGCGTCGATGAAGTAGTTTTCGGGCCGCTCAGCCAAGTTGATGTTATCGTCGTTGATCGGGTCGCCTTCGATGGCGTAACGCTCCCACGCGTCCCCTTGGAATTGATCATAAAGGGGGTTGTCTTTCTTTATCTGTTCCAGTAATTCCGGGTGCAGGGTGTGGCGCTGCACTGCCCACGTTTTGCCGGTTACGATTGTTCCCTTCTTTAAAAGTTTTGGATCTATTCCGAATTCGACGAAATAAGGATTCCACATACTATAAGGATTACCGAGAAAGTAGCACTTAATCGGTTTCCCGCGCATCTGGACGGCTTCCCTATTCATTGTCTCGTATAATTCCTTGATTTTCCCCACTTCGTCATCGACATACTTTTCCCCGCGCCGCGTGTCTATGATGAATTCGTCCATTACGAAATTAGCGACGTTGGGGAAGAATAGCGATTTGAAATTGCCCTTTTCTTGGTTAAGCGCAACAACCGTCAAATAGGGATTTTCGTTGTCGGACTCGTCATAAACGTTTATAAAGCCCTCCCCTTTGGTTTTGGCATAATGGAAGGTGCGTGGCTTTTCGAATTTCCTTAAGATGCCTTGAAGGGAATTGATGTACATATCCGTAATATCATTTTTATCGCGGCGAAAATAGATCGTGCGCAATTTCTCCTCTTTAAACACCTTTTCGCCCTTGGTTATCAAATACTGCGTGCTTTTGCCATCGCGGCGAGGGGATATGATGAAATTAAATGCTTTGTTGTGTCCGTCGATCTCGTTAAAGTTGTAGTGGATATTGTCTGGTTTCATAAATGCAAAAGGCGGCGCTGGAAGGAGTAAACAACGCCGCCCGGAGGAATATGGGGCGGTCGTGGCTACCGCCTTATTAATTTTACGTTTTCTTTGTAGATTTGGCTATATTTCGGCTGAATTTTCATTTCGCGCGTTTTGAATATAACCAGAGTGCCGCCCTTGACCTTTTCCACGCCTTGGATATCGTAATCCCCTTCGACTAGATCGACGGTTTCGAAATCCTCCTCGTGGAAGTTGAAACCGGCCGCCTTAATGACATTGTTTAGCAATAGAAAGTTATGACCCCTTGCGCCGATTTCCTGCAACTTGTAGCGCTTGGGCGCGGCGAATTGCGAGCGGGTAATATCGTTTTCCATTCCCCAGCCGCCTAACTGGTCGGCCATATTGACTTTCTTTAGGGCCTTGCGCGTTTCTGGCGTGTCCAAGACGAAGATTGAGTCGGTGTCAAAATAGGTTATGTTCTCATACCCAAATAGCAAGGCCGTTTCTATTAGCCTTACCCGCGTATATGCGGGTATGCACGATCCTATAGGTAAATATGTGTATTTGGCTTCGTGGGAGGGGTTTTCGGCTTCGTGTTTAACGCTCGTGATAACTCCATCAAGGCGGATAACGTTTTCTAATTCTTCGGTGTGGCCGTGTTCTAGCAGTTTGCCGTAACTTGAATTATTAAGAAGTTTCCGCCTTTCGGCTTCCAGCGCGTCCCCTTGTTTCTTGGCTGCCGCGCGGGCTTTGTAATTGTCCTCGTAGAAGCGTCGCCAGGGAAGCCTAGCGACGTCGAAGGCGTAACCATCTATGTATTCGATTTTGCAATGTTGATAGCATTTTAGGATCGTTGGAATTTCAATCGTCCAAATGTATAAATCTTCGTCAAAGGCGAATTCCTTTCCGATGAGTTTAATAACGCTATGCAATTTCACCCAAGAGTAACTTATCTTAATATGGCATATAGAGATTTTGCCGCGTGGTGGCTTGCCCTTAAAGTAGATCGGATTTCCCCTAGGAAAATAATTAAGGTATCCGCTCGTAGGGTGTGCTTGGTGCATATCGATATGAATTTGCGGGCCTATTTGCTTAAACTGCCAGCGTGGCGGAACGTAGCAGATGCCGCCGCCTGTGCCTTGTCTAATAAAGTCGTCCACCTCTTCGGGCAAAACCGGATAACGCTTTCTAAAGGCTTCTATCGGCTTATAGCAATTAGGGAATCCAGACTTGATCATCGTTGCGGCGGCGTAACTTGCGGCGCTTAGTGATTTAAAGAAAAGCGTATCGCCGTCTTGTATCATTCTCTGGCATATCTCAATCAATATCCGCGTATCTTTAAAGCAGTAGACTTTTTCCTCTTTGGTTACGGTATGCCCGTGTAGACGGTTTAACCTATAGTCTATATCGCCCTTCTGGGTCTTAAGCCCAAAATGCTTCGCAACGTTTCGAAGGCCGCCTTTGTAGATTTTGCCGATGTCGCGGAATTTGATTAAGCCGTGCTTCTTGCCAAAATAAAGCGTGCCCTCCCAAACGGAGGCGCAAGAGGTATTAGAAACCGAATTAAACAATAAGCCATCGTCTTTCTTTGGGTCGATTCCCGGCTTCCAGATAAAGCCGCGACTTAGCATCACAGGCAAAAGAAACGACCATTCAAAGGAGAGGTTATAAACCGCTATATAAAGGTTAGGCGGGCGGCGGTTATGGGTGTCGATGCGGCTTTCCTCTTCCAACCGATCTAAAAATTGTTCGATGGTATATCCGTAACTATTTTCGTCATCGGCGGTCGAATTCTCATCGATGAACGAGTAAAGCCAAATAGACGTTTCCTTCTTGGCTATGCTTTCCTCGTCATTATGGCTTTCCACGTCGAAAGCGAAGACGCGAAAGTTTTTCCGATTAATCCTTACTACCACGAATTGCCCTCCTTAGATCCTTATTCCCGCTTCCTTTGCCTTCCTCTTATTCTCCCTAACGCCTTCTTCAATATCCAAGTTGGATAGGACGCTCGCGGTTACGGTATCGATGCTTTGATTTAAAAACCAATCTTCATACCAGAGCGACCAAACTTGATTAGCCGTTTCCGAATCTATCCACTTTAGATTACGGCGCATTTTATCGATGGTCGATTGTATATAGACTTGCTCGCCCGGCGGGACGCTTCCTAAGACGGACTCAAGCCAAGCGACTACTTGCTCGGCCCGATCTGAATTGATGCCGAGCGCCGTTACAATCGTTTTCTTATAGTCTTTGATGATTTGCCGCCACCCGCCACGGCCGCGCCTATCTCGCTTTAACTTCTCAGCCTTCTTCTTGCTTATCTTCTTCGCTCCCGCCCTTTCAGCCTGCTTGTTCAACTTCTTTAATTCGGCTTGCTGCTTGGGCGTGAGTTTCCACCAAGGATCCTTTGGGGGTTTGTTCTCTTTGGCCTTGCGCGTGTGCTCCTTCCTATAATTCGACAACTGATTCGACAACTGCTTCGAAAGCGATACTTTGGCCATCTTGCGGGCCGCGCGGTTGCCAGCGGATTTCTTATAATCGCGGCCGTCTATCTTAATAATGCGCAAACCGCCGTCGGGGCGCTCGCGAAAGCGCACGCGATGGCCTTTCTTTCGCAATTCCGCGACTATCTGACGCGTTGTTAATCTCTTAGCCATAGTTTTTACTAAAAAAGGCAGGGCTTACGATTTGCCGGGCAACGGGCTAGGCGACTAATTCTAACCACTTTCGCACGGAGGAAGAATCTAATCTTGTCGCCCTCTCTGCATCGTGCGATATTGCCAAGCCAACCGGGCCCCGCCTTCTTTATCTTACCCTAATTAGAAGGGTACGTCCTCCCCTTTGTCATTTGGGGTCTTTTCGTCTTTGGCCTTTGGGGTCAAGATGTCGATGCGGTCGGCTAGGATTTCGGTTGCGATTTTCTCGCTGCCATCTTTGGCGGTGTATTTCCGCTGGGTAAGTTTGCCGGTAACGGCTAACTTGTGGCCCTTCTTGCAGATGGCAAGGACGTTTTCGGCGGTTTTGGCGAAGGCCAGCACATCGAAGTAATAGGCCAGTCTTTCGCCGTTGCGGTAATCGTCAACCGCGAGGCGGCAAGCGGCGATTTTCGCACCGGACTTGCTGCCAGTGAGTGCAACCGGGTCTTTCGCAAGATTTCCGATCAAGACAATTGCATTAGTCATTTTTAATCCTCCTTAAATTCTTTGACTAATTCCAAGGCTTTTTTCTCCGTAAGGAGCCTTACCCTTACGCCACGCGTCAAAAAGTGGATCGGCTCTCCTTCCTTCGTGGACGAGTTGGGGGAGCGATAAAGGATAGCCTGTGGGACAAAATCCGAAAAGCCTTCTTCCCTTACCTTCCAAAGATCGCCAGAAGCGATCGCGAATCCGCGCGGGGTGCTCTTGATGGACTTATTTACAAAATCCGTTATGAGAGCGTAAACGCCCATCGTAAACGAGTCTTCGCTCGCGACCTTTACGGCTTTAATAGCCGCCTTGTTAAGGTTGTCTAAGTCTTTTTGCCTTTGCTTGCTGCGCATATTATCACCTCCTTTCCTCGTTGCAATTTGTTATGCAAATCGACCCAATATCGGCCGACCTAACAAGCCTTTTCCCATTTGCGGATACAACGCGGAAATCAATTTCCACGTAATCCGCCTCGTTGATGTGGCTTTCCAAATAGCCCGTATCGCGAAAGGAAAACTCATAGCGGAGGCGCTTAGCCTTCTCTATAGCCTCCTCGCGGGTCATAGGGCAGTAGCCCGAAACCCACAAATATTTAGCGGGTATCGGGCGGGCGTGGTAGGTGTCATAATAGAAAGACTGGTCAAGGCACATCTGGCCTTTATAGATGCGATCGTACCGCTCTATATAGCAGTCGCGGTTCTGGTTTGGCATTGTCTTAAAACCCCACTTTCGAAATTAAGAAACTCAACTCAATATCGACTACAAACTCAACAAGAAGGGAAGGCTCGGAATCCTCCGGATCAAGAATATAAAGGACGCATTGCAGATTATCGCTGGGCTTAATCCAATCGCGCGATATTGTTTGCTCAATCAATATCCGAAAAGCCCTTTCCTTGGCTTCCCCGAAAGCGTCATTAATCGAAGGGGCGCTAAATTCCGCCGAAGCGTGCCCCCTAATATCTAATCTGTACTTGTTCATTGTTTCTCCTTAGCAATAAAATTTCTCTTCGTATTGATCGCACGCGAAATCATCATCGAGATTGTAAACTTCGATTATTTAAGCGAACGTGATTCCTCTTTCCATCATTTTTCCTCCTGCCCTGTCTGGGCACTATCAATATACACCCTTGGGGCAATAATGCAACACCCTTTTTAATAATTAATGCGATAATGTT
>CALXMI010000121.1 GCA_944389435.1 uncultured Opitutales bacterium | reverse complement strand
GAAATATAGACTGGTATTTAGATTCAACAAATTGGTACAGAGTTGATCAATGGGATTTTGATTTAATTTGGCAAATTAATAGCGAAAATAATATGGGATTTCCATTTTTTCAAGGTGAATCTAATATTCAATATTGGACTGATGAAAATGTAATTGGAGAAGAATTATTAACAAATGGTTTTGCCAAAGGAAATGGGTCTAAAAGTGATCCATATTTGATTGAAGATGAAAAAGATCTTGCTTATCTTGCTTATACTGTCAACAAAAGCACAGAAGAGTTTAATTATCAAGATGTTTATTTTAAACAAACTGCAGATTTAGATTTGTCGGATTATTATTGGGAGCCAATAGGTTATTTACGTTATCAATCTAATGGCGCCGTGATTTATGATTATGATATAAGAGTAAATTTTTCAGGGATTTATGATGGAAATTTTCATTCTATTTCCGGCATAAAAACAGTTACAAATATTATTGACTACAACGAAACAAACGAATCTTTTTATAAGTATCGTTATCAAGGATTGTTTGGTTGCATACATGGAAAAAGTAATGCATCTGGATTTTCTAGCAGTGCAGAAGTTAAAAATTTAACAATTAACGATTCTAAAATTATGGGATTTGATTTTGTTGGAGGTATTGCTGGCTCATTGTTTGATGGTAAAATTACAAATTGTATAAATTATGCTGACATTTATGGTATTAGAGCTATAGGAGGAATTGTTGGATTATCGGCAAGCAAAGGGCAGTATTGTGGTTTTCAAGGTATAATTTCAAATTGTATAAATTATGGAAGCATTTTTCCTATTCTCTCTGATTATTCGCAATATTTGAAGTGGAATGCTGATTCAAATTGTTATATAGGAGGTATTGCTGGTTGTGTTGGAATGGTACTTAATTCCTACAATTGTGCTGATCTTTCTGATTTTTCTTTTAGAAATAAAAGCTATCGTCATCTAGGAGGTTTAAGTGGAGATTCAACAGTTATAAATTGTTTTAATGTAGGCAATCTTAGTGGAACGAATGTAGGTGGAATTTGCGAAGGAGAATCAGTTAAAAATTGTTATAATATTGGTGAAGTACAAGGTTCTACTTCTTTTGGAGATATAAGCCCAAATGTCACAGAAACAACTGATGAATCAATAACCATTGATACTTTTAAAAATGAAGAATTTTTTGTTAATAAGGCTAATTGGTATTTTGATGATATGATTATAGCGGTTCCTTACTGTTGGGATTTTGATTTTACATGGGGTTTTAAAAATGGCGAAAATGATGGACTTCCAGTAATAATAGGACAAAAAACTTATTGGACAGATTTTAGAGCAGACTCTTTTAGTGGTGGAGATGGTAAATCTCCTAAATCTGCTTATGAAATTTCTTCAGCGGAAGAATTAGCATTATTATCTTACGAAGTTAATTATGGAGATACAACTCAGGCAAGCTCGGGTTCATTAGGATATAATTTTTTTGAGGGAGTTTATTTTAAACAAGTTAACAATATAGATCTATCAGCACATATTTGGGAGCCGATAGGTTCTCCTAATATGCAAACTGGTAATTTTACTTGTTTTGGGGGAAACTATAATGGACAAAATTTTGTTATTACAGGATTAAAAACTGACCTGTCATGTTATTTAAGCGGATTGTTCGGCGCAGTTTGTAATGACAAAGATAAAGCTTATATTAAAAATGTTATGATTACAGATTCTAATGTTTATGGTACAATGTCTGCTGGAATTAGTGGATATGCAATAAATTATGAAATAATTAATTGTGTAAACTATGCTAATGTTATCTCCTCTACTATGTCTGCAGGTATAGTTTCTACCGCTATGTCGTGTAGTATAATTAATTGTATTAATTTTGGTCAAATTGGTTGTTTATCTGATGCGGGAATATCTTGTGGTATTGTTAATGGTATTGAAGGAGGTTTAATAGTTAATTGTGGTAATGAAAGTAATATAGAAGGGATTGAGATTGCAAGCATTTCTTATCAAGCCAATCAATGTCAAATTTATAATTGTTATTCTATTTCTAAAGGAACAATAAAAATGTTGGCAATGCAAACGCAGGGGATTTCAAATTGTTTATATATAAATTCAGAAGGAAAATATTATATTGGCGCAAAAGATGAAGAAAACAATGACATAACAAGTTTTGCTGAATTTGCGTGGATAAATGAAAATTCATGTCCAATTCCAAAATCTTTGACTTGGCTTGGTCAATACTTTACGCAAGATATAACAGAGTTGATTACCAGTCCAGACTCTGGATGGATAAGTGCAGAGGCTTAAAGAACAGTCTTTTTAAAGGCTGTTTTTTATATAAGATTTTGTCATTTCGACAATTTTTTTGTTTTTTATTTGTTTTTTTTGTGATTTTGATTTAAAATATATGTAGAAGAAATAGGCTTAAAACAAAACAATTATTAAAAATGAAATATTGTTTGGAGAAGAAGAATGGAGAAAAAAGGTTTGTTTAAAGGTAAAATAATATTTGTTCTTGTCGCATTAATTTTTGCATTAATTGGGACAAGTCTTTTTGTAGGGAATAGGCAAATAAAAATTGTAAATGAAATAACTGTTGCAGAAGACCTTACAGGTCCAACAGAAAGCACAGAAGGCTATTGGACTGATGAAGGACGAAGAGGAGATTCTTTTGCAGGAGGCGATGGACTTACAGAAGAAACTGCTTATGAGATTGCAACTGCGGAGCAACTTGCATATCTTGCATATTCTGTAAATAATGGAAATTCATATTCTGGAAAGTATTTTAAACAAACAGCTGATATAGACTTATCAAAATATTATTGGGAGCCAATAGGTAAAATAATTTATCAAGAAGAAAATACTTCTTCAGAAAAAGCAAGATATAAATTTTGTGGTAATTATGATGGATACGATTATACGATAAGTGGTATTTTTACAAAAGAAGTTCCAATTTCAGCTTTTAATAATCAAAATAATAATCTGAATACATATTCAAATCAAGCTTTGTTTGGATTAATTGGATATTCTAGTCAAACTATTAAAAACATAAAAGTAGTAAATTCTTCAATAAAAGGCTATAATTATGTGGCAGGTATCGTTGCAGAGTCTCAAAGTGTTGGAGGAGGAGTGATAATAAACAATTGCCATTTTTCTGGTTCTGTAAAAGGATTTGACTATGTGGCAGGTATAATAGGCTATGGTTCTTCTACAGCAAACGTCCTAAATTGTGGTAACACTGGAAATATTTCAGGAAGAAAAGTTACTGTAAATGCTGGACAATTAGATGAAAGAGAGTATGTTTCTGATTTAGTAGGTGGTATTGCTGGTAGTGGATGTATCATAAAAAATTGTTATAATACAGGA
>CALXMI010000120.1 GCA_944389435.1 uncultured Opitutales bacterium | reverse complement strand
ACCGCCGACCCGGAGAGGGCCAAGAAGTACGCCTGGGTGCTGCTCAACCAGGCCAAGCTCATCGCGGGGCTGCCCATCGACGACCCCTCGGGCTACACGGACCTGCTGTGCAGCCTGTGGAGCTGAGTGGTATTCTCGATCAAAAGGACCTGTGCCGGAATCCGGCACAGGTCCTTTGCTCTCTTATTCTACAGCTTCACCCGGGCGGTGACCAGGGCCCCCGCCGCGCCGATGCAGACTCCCGCCACAGTCCCCGCGATTAGCAGGGCGGGCAGATACCAGATAAGCTCCGCCGTACCCAGCACCGCCATAGCCACCAGGATCTGGCCGATGTCGTGGCACACGCCGCCGGCAATACTGACCCCCAGCAAGGAAAACTTCCCCGTCTTTTTCAGCAGCAGCATGACCACAAAGCTCAGCGCCGCCCCTGTCAGGGAGTAGGCAAAGCTGAAAGCATTTCCGAAAGTGAAGGTAATCAGCAGCACCCGCACCAGGGAGATCACCGCCGCCTGCCGGGGTCCCAGCTTGTACAGGGCGAAGATCACCACCAGATTGGCAAGGCCCAGCTTCACCCCCGGCACCGTCAGAGAAAGGGGCACCAGGCTCTCCAGCCAGCTGAGAACCATAGCCAGGGCCACCAACAGTGCAAAGCGGGCCAGCTCACGACTGTTTTTCCCTGCAGTCATATCCACTCTCCTCTCTCTATCGCGCTACAGCGTCCAGCTCACCAGAAGCACCCTGGATGCGGACCACCAGGCGGTGGGGCAGGCACACGATGGTCTCCCCTTCCCGTGAGATCCAGCCGGTACGGACACAGGTGTGGTCAGCGCAGCTCGCCTCCACCACAGCAGCCTGCCCTCCAGAGATCTCCAGGACATTGTAGTCCGCCTCCCCAATGGTGACGGTCCGATCCTGATCCAGAGCGTAGCGGCCTGTTTCCTGTCCGTCTACCGTAACAACCACCCAGGCACCGCTGCCGCCCGGGCGGGAAAAGAACCACACCGCTGCCGCCAGCAAAAGCACCGCCGCCGCCAGCAGCAGATCATTCCTGTGTTGCTTCACTTTCCCGCCCCCTTGCCAAGCTGTGGATTTCGTGTATACTGATGCTATCCCCAGCAAACGGCAGCCGGTCTGCCGCCGGGGCACAGCCAATTTACCTCCGATTATACCAGCGCCGTGAAGGCGGCGCAAGGAGAACCTATGAGAAAGCTCTTACCCTGTATCCTACTTCTGTCTCTGCTGCTCCCCGGCTGCGGGAACAAACAACCGGTGGTTCAGGAGGCCTTCCTCCTGGATACTTTCGTCTCTGTTACCCTCTATGACGGCGACGAGGAACAGGCCCAGGGGGCCCTGGATCTCTGCCGCAGCTATGAGGATATTTTCTCCCGGACCGACCCGGACAGCGAGCTCTACCGCCTCAACCACCGGGAGATCACCCAGGTGTCCGACGACCTGGCAGAGGTCATTGCTCTGGGGCTCGACTACGCCGCGCGCACCGGCGGTGCCTTTGATATCACCACCGGGAGCATCACTTCCCTCTGGGATTTCTCCGCTGAGGCGCCCCAAATCCCGGATCCGGCAGCTGTTTCCGAGGGACTGACCCACGTGGGCTGGGAGAAAGTGGATCTCAACGGAAACACTGTTACCTTCTCCGACCCTGGGACGATGATCGACTTGGGCGGCATTGCCAAGGGCTACATCGCAGACCGCATGGCCAACTATCTCCGACAGGAGGGCGTCACCTCCGCCATCATCGACCTGGGAGGCAACCTCTACTGTCTGGGAACCAAGCCCGGCGGCGATTCATTCCAGGTGGGCATCCAGTATCCCTATGAGGACCGGCAGACCGTCATCGGCTCTCTGCCCGCCTCGGATCTGTCGGTGGTGACCTCTGGGGTGTATGAGCGGTGCTTTACTGTGGATGGGAAACTCTACCACCACATTCTGGACACCAGCACCGGCTATCCGGTGGAAAACGATCTGCTGTCGGTGACCATCGTCAGCGACGCTTCGGTGGACGGCGATGCACTGAGCACTGCCTGCTTCGCCTTGGGACTGGAAGAAGGTGTCGCTTTGATCGAGAACACGGAGGGCGCAGAGGCCGTCTTTGTCACAGACGATTTTGCCACCCACATCACCTCTGGCCTGACAGACATATTCCAGAGCACCTGAAAGCAGCAAAAGCCGCCTGTTCCCGCAAAGGGAACAGGCGGCTTTTCCATCCATACAGGGTAATCAATGGAGCTGGCCCTTGTGAAGCCAATCCACCTTGAAGAAATAGATCGTAAGAATGGTGACACTGACAGCCCAGGTAATGGGATAGGACCAGAACACCACCTGGATATCCTGGGTCAGAGGAACCATGATCTGGATCCAGATTACCCGGAGAACACACCAGCAGCCCACCATAACGAACATAGGCACCCGGCTGAGGCCCGCGCCCCGCAGGACGCCCGCCATGGCGTTGGAATAGGCCACCAGGGCGTAGGCAAAGACGATGTTCCGGGCCATGAGCACACCGTAACGGATGACCTCCGGGTCATCGTTGAAAAAGCCCACCAGTTGAGGAGCGGTGAAGTAGATAAATACACCGGCCAGCTCAGAGATCACCATGGCAGCAATCAGTCCGAAAGCCGCTCCCTTCTTAGCCCGGTCATACTGCTTC
>CALXMI010000119.1 GCA_944389435.1 uncultured Opitutales bacterium | reverse complement strand
TGAAGCTTTCGGGATGCGAAGAGAGAAAATCTCTGCCTTTTCATAAGATGCTTCTGAACGACGAGCTTCCGCTTACAATAGGCGGAGGAATCGGACAGTCCAGACTTTGTATGCTTATGCTCGGCTGTGCCCATATAGGAGAGGTGCAATCCAGTGTCTGGGATGAAGATACCGTAAGAGAGTGTGAAAAAGCCGGAATTAATCTGCTTTAAATAAGATTGTTTCATATCTTAAATATATCTGAGGCCGCCGGGATAAGGCGGTCTCTTATTTTGTCTTACAGATTAATTTCCCATAAAAGTCTTAAATGCAAATTTGTGTTAAGTTTGCTTAGAATGTTGTTTCATCGGTTGGTTTTATTGAGTTATCAAATAATTAACATTTATCCGCTTGACATTTCCTTTCGATAGTGATACATTTTTTAAAAACCAAACAGAGAGGTGACACACGATGAGCAACAAAGAGTTGATTTATAAGTCTTATGATTTCAGGTATTACAGGAGAGGGGTTGTCACTTTTTCGGTTATGTATGCTGTTTTTGGCATTCTGTTTACCGTCATTTTCGGTTTGCTTGGAAACTTGGATGGAAATATAATGATAGCTGTGATTATGCTGATATTATGCGCGCCGTTAATTGGGTATTATGTATACAAGCTTTTGTATGTGAGTAAAAATTCGTGCAGTTATAGGCTTTATAACATTGTCTCTGCCGAGATGTATCCATCCTTTAGCAGACGGATGTATTTGACGATTAAATTCAGGGATGATTCCGGTTTTGTTTTTTCCGTTGATTCAAACGGCATATTTTCACCGCATACCGCAAGTGATATTTGTTTTGACAGTGTATACAGGAAAAAATCTCGGGTCTTATATGACAAGTCGGGTGACAGACTGTTGGTTTTGCGCGAGTAGAGTGTAATTACGTTCTAAGGCATTTTATTTTGTTCTGAGAAAAAAGTGAATATTGCGCAAGTCCGTAAAAACCGCTGATATCCTATGGTAGGAATACCTGCCGTAGGAATTTTTTATGCCGATAAAAACGGTCATATACAGTGCTTACAGTAAATTTTTTAAGTAAAGCAATAGAGATAGTGTTTTAGGGCAAATGCGGCACAATCTTCGGCTGACTGCTTGACTGATCAACATAAACATTTATTCAAAACATCGGTTTGTCCGGCGAAAAAACTGACTGAGATCGGCGCTGTCTGAATATTGCGGCAATTGAAAAAAAGTTTCTCGGAAGGATTTTAAAAAGGCATTGACATGAAAAATGCAATGGTGTATAATAAATAAAATTGCGGCTTAAGGGAGGATTTATATTATGGATTTTTTTAAATTTGCGAAGCCGATATTTGTTGATAATAAAGACGTTTCCTTGAATTTTCAGGTTGGTTTTTACAGGGAATTTGTATTTGACGCTGCAAAGGATAAAAAAGTTACGGTTTGTGTAACCGCGAAAAATATATTCAGGCTATATATAAACGGAAAGACGGTTCTTCACGGACCTGCGCGCACTGCGCACGGATACGCAAGAGTGGACAAGGCGGACATTACCGGATTTTTGAATAACGGCGTAAATCATATCGCCTGTGAAGTGCTGGAGTACGGGAGAGAGGCTTACGGTCATTATTCCAACGACAGCACGCTTGAGGACGGATTTTTCATACTTGAGCTATATGACATAGATATGCGTTCTGTTTTGCATACCGATGAAAATTGGAGCGTATATAGGATAAAACAAAGGATTTCTGTTTCCGAGCGTATCAGTCACTCGAGAGAGTCGGCGGAGGTATATTATCTTGACGGCGAATATTTGACATGGAGAGTAGGGAAAGCAAAGTATGGGTCAGCCGTGATTGTCGATCCGGAGGCGGAATATCTTCCCCATAACGCGCTTCGCGCCACTCTTTATGAGCACGACGCCGAAAATATTGTTGAATTCGGATTCTGCGAGATTGACAAAAATTATATATATGAACCGTCATTTTATGAGGCTTCATATCCGGAGATATATAAGAATCTTCCCGAAAGAACTCTTTATGAATGTCAGGCTACGGTTGAGCACACCGGGGCGGACATAACCTGTAAGAGGGGAGAGGGTATTGAACTGTGCGGCGACGGGGACAAATATATTTTGTTTGATATGAGGGCGTCATTCGTCGGATTTCCCTATATTGAGGTCGAGACAGAACGTGAAGGCATTATAGATTTGATTCCCACTGAGCTTCTGTCGCTTCAGGGCAAAGATTTTTACGGAAGCGATTGCATAACGAGACTTCATGTTAAAAGCGGCAAAACCGAATTTTGCGCGCTTGAACCCACGCTCTGCAGATATTTCAAGATATATTTCAGAAATACCGGCAAGGTTAAGATAATACGCGCAGGCATCAAGGAGTATTTTTATCCTGATGAGAACAGATCTTCGTTTATGTGTTCGGATGACGATATAAATCGGCTGTATGACGCGGCAAAAAGAACTTTGCTTCTCAATACTATGGATATATTTATGGATTGTCCGCAGAGAGAACGCGGAGGCTGGCTGTGTGATTCTTTGTGGTCGGGGAGAGCGGCGGCTCTGATGCTTTCGGACGACAGGGTAGAACGTGAGTTTATCGAAAACTTTTTGCTGACTGACCCGGATAAAATGTATTATTCAATTTTTCCGGAGGCATACCCCGGCAATAAAAAGGATTACAGGGAATGTGCCGGACTTATAAACTGGTCATTTTGGCTCATGTGCGAATTTTGCGAATTTGTGTATCGCACAGGGGATATGAATTTCGCAAATACATATTATAAAAGAGTAGAAGCCTTTGTAAACGGTATGTTGAAGTTAAAAGGAAGTAATCAATTGATTGAAAATCTCAATTGGTTGTTTATAGATTGGTCATGCTCAAACAACGCTGCCTATCAAAGACCGATATCTGTTCCCGCCAATATTCTGTTCGCGTATACCTTAAAATCATTGGGTGAACTGTATGATAATAAAGAGTGGCTGAAGATTGCCGGGGAGATGAAGAATACGTTAAAAGAAGCGCTTGTGGGCTATACAAATTCCGAGGTGAAAGTCATATCGGATAACCTCAGGTATGTCAACGGAAAACTGTGTCAGACAGATAAATATTCCGAAGCGGCGCTTTATACCGATCTGTGGTGCGACCTTTTTGAGGTCGGTGAAAACAAATCGCTTGACGCTTATGTAAGAGATTGCTTGGGACCCGCGCCAAAGTATATTCCCGCGCCCTATATAGGCAGGAGCGGACTGTTTATCGGTCTGTGTATAAGGCTTGACATGCTGTCCAGACGCGGGTATTATGACAAGCTGTATGAGGATATCCGCGCGATATGTATGCCTCAGCTCAGGGAAGGTCCGGGAACGCTTTGGGAGAATGAAGTTTCAAACACTTCGTCCAGATGTCACGGGTTTATGTCGCATATCGGAGTGCATTTTATGAGGGATATTTTGGGAATGGGTATGGAAAATAAGCTTGAAAAGCAAATAAAAATCGCTCCTCACCCGTGTAATTTGCGTTGGGCAAGAGGAACACATGAGATTGACGGGGAGATAATGTCGCTTTCCTGGTCGGTTTCGGATGACGGATTTGAACTGAAAGCTACGGTCCCTAAGGCTTACGGCTACACAGTAGAGCTGCCGGCAAGCATACTTGCAATGGGAAGGGAGAACATACATGTCGAGGTCAACGGGAAAAAGATCTGCTTTAGCTGACAATTGTTTTTAAGATCGATTCGGATAAAATAATCAAAAAGGAGGGCTTTTGCCCTCCGCGGAGGATGACAGGAGCTTTTCTCCTTGACACCACCCGCCTTTTTCAAAAGGCGGGTGAAATTTTTTTTGTATTATTTTAATGAATTGACTTTTTTGACAAGCCGGAGTTGCCTCGAGTTTAGAAATTGTTTCTGTCTGAACGGCAGACCGTAAAAAAACACTTGCTTACCCATAGCGGCATGTCAAGTGTTTTTTGTTGAGCCGTTACATGGAAATTTCCCTGAAAATCAATCTGAAACAACCCCTTTATTTAAATCATAAATATGTATAATTGTGTCAGACTTTAAAAAGCTTAGTTATAAAATGAGAAACGTCTTTAAATTTCAGTGAAAAATAAGCTAAAATCCTACTATTAAGCCAATCGGTAAGCGGCTGAAAATTTGCCGAACAGAATCCTTTTTAATATGTGCTTATCGGTATGCTTTCGTCGTCCTCGCCCTTTGTGATTTTTTTGATGACTATATAGTAGCTGTAGCTGTCGTTGACTTTAACACATATCCTGTCGCCTACATGTTTACCCATTATGGCTTTGCCGAG
This sequence comes from uncultured Opitutales bacterium, assembly GCA_944389435.1. GTDB lineage: Bacteria > Verrucomicrobiota > Verrucomicrobiia > Opitutales > UBA9783 > UBA1183. The sequence goes on along the minus strand of CALXMI010000119.1, from coordinate 2,955 downwards.
CGGAGATTCTTTGCTTAAGAGTCCTTTTAACGAATCCTGTCTGAGTGTGGTTACGAGCTTTCTTTCTACAACCTCATCGTCCTCTTCAATATAATAAGCGACGGTATCAAATAGTCCAACCTCGTCATTCTTTGATGAGACCTTGATGACCTTGGCTGTAGCTATCATGTTTTTAAGATATCTGATGCGGCTTTCGTTTTTGTTTTTCTCTCTTTTTGCCTCTTTATACTCGGCGTTTTCGCTCAGATCTCCGAACTCGCGCGTGCGCTGTACTTCCGCCAAGAGCTGCGGACGAAGCTGAGTGCAACGGTAATCAATTTCTTCCTGCATTTTTTTAATATCAACCGCGGTTAACTCGTCATGCATGACTATTATCCTTTCTTATTTTTTTCAGTACTTTTGAATTAAAAATCGGATTTTCCGGTATATGTAAAAAATAATCCGAACACTTTACCGTTCTTTGCAAAGAGTTCAGATTATAATTTCTGGCGCGCCGTAAGGGATTCGAACCCCCGACCTTTTGGTTCGTAGCCAAACACTCTATCCGGCTGAGCTAACGGCGCAATTTATTTGTACTAATATATTATATCACAAATTTCGGTATTGTCAATAGTTTTTTTGAAAATATTTTATCTGTGCGGTATTTTCCTGCGGTTATTGTAATATTTCAATTGCGATCGGCTGATGGGCTGATGGCAAAATTTTTAAAGCAGACCGGCTGAATTCAGCCGGTCTGAAAATATCAATTAATTATTTTCTTTTCTTAATAACAACTGCGGCGCCGAGCGCGGAAACAATCGCGATTGCTCCGATTCCGGCAACCGATTTACATCCGGATTCTTCGGGAGCATCGGTTTCTTCGCTTGTTCCTGCGGTGGTAGGAGCTTCGGTTGTTTCATCGTCGTCATCTTCGGACGTATCGCTCTCTCCCTCGGGAGCCGTGGTGGGCTCCTCCGTCGGAGCTTCGGTCGTAGGTTCTTTTGTTTCAACCGAAATAGCTACATCTTCATCCGATATAACCTTCAGAATGATTCCGGCGCTTTCAGGCCAGAATCCTGTGCTCGCGTCAGACATCTGTCCGTACTCTTCAATCGTACCTGCGGCGAATATCAGATTTTCAGCAGTTGTACCGTCTTCATTTTCAACATGCTCGCGGTCAAGATAGCAAACAAGCGCGCCGAGCTTCAGTTCGGTGTTGGGACCGAGATTCAATTCAAAGCCATCAGTGGAGTATCCGTTCCACTCAAGCTTATCGAAAGCCTGATTGTAAAGCATCTGCCATGAAAGCGCAAGCTCCGCGCCCCAACCGTTGGCAAGTTCGGTACAAGCGCCTTTTACGTATACGACTCCATCGTATTCCTGACCTGCCCAGTAAACGCCGTCGTTTGCATCGCTTTCATTAACCGTTACCGCCATCTGACCGTCTTCACGGCGTGCGAATGAATAGAAAACAGCTCTGTTGAAAGCTTCCTCGGCGGCAAATTTCTCATTGAAGTCAAGCTGAATCTGGAAAGCGTCAAAGCCGTAGGTTCCCTCTGTCTCGCTGGAAGGCGCTATAGACTTTGTGGAGTCGGTAATGTTGAACGCGATATAAAGATATTCAGCGTCAGCGGCAAAATATGTAGTGATGGAAAAATCGTCGGGCATTGTTCCGGTCCAAGCCTGCATGTTCAGCGCGTCAATTTCGTTTGATTTAATGCCGGCTTCCGTCCAGTCGTTGAACTGACCGTCAAATGTAATTTTAGATGAAAGCTCGCTATCGTAGGTTATAGTTATATCTCCGAAAGCCGCCCATCCTGCGGGTGCCTCTTCGTCCGCCGCAAACGCGCATACCGAAAATACTGATATGAGCATTACGACACAGAGACCCCATGTCAAAACCTTTTTCATGTTTTTATCCTCCAAGTAAAATGATTTTACAGCATTGAAAAACGCTGTTTCGGATGTACTTATCATATCGTATTTTTGTGAACTCAATTTAATTCTTGTGTGACGATTATGTAAATGTTAAATGCCTCGTGGTTAAACTGCACAAAAAGCTCGAAGCCTCCTTGTATGATGTAAACAAAGGAAAATTTTGGATAAATATTCCTTGACAGGCTTGATTGTTGACTAATTACAATAAAAGAGGTTGATTTTGATGCTAAACCGGTCGGTTTCGGCATATATAATACATAACTTATACATCCGAACCTTTTGAATAAATTTGTTTTGATTTATAATCCGGAATTTAAAAAAGATTTTAAAAAACATTTCTTTTGTAAAAAGTCATAATATTTTGTGTAAATTACTTTTTGCCCTGTTTTTTGTATTTGATATCCGTTTAATATGATTTCTGTGGTTTTTCCTATCTTTTGTATTGACATCGGCGAATTTTTAATCTGCTTGTTATGAGGTGTTATGCTTACCAACAATTATATTCGGCTTTTGTTTATTTGTGAATTGATTTTTTCAAAAATCAATTGTTTTTTTATAAAAACCGAAAATCAACAGAATTAAGATGCCGCGCCGCGGGAGACCTGATTTTTCCGGTAGGGAGTACAGATCTCCCGCCTAAAAGATTGAATGGAGAGCCCATATTGAACGGCTTTACGCGCTTATTACATCGGTTTGATCAGATATTTCAACTGTTTGTTTGTTTTTAATCTTTTTGTTTATAAACGCCGATAATCCGCCGAGAGTTCCTTCATAACATACCTCAAGTTCGGGCTGTTTAAAGAAATCCATTGGTTTGTAGAGCGAAGCGGGCTTAAACAGCTTAATCGCTCCTGTCGTGCATAAAGTGTGCGCGACAAACTGAGAGCAGAAAAATTTATCTTTTCTTTCCGCCGGATGATTGAAATAACATTGAAAAGTTCCCGCCAAGTTATAACGGTACCTGTTTCTTGCTTTAAACATTTTTTCAAGTTCGTCGGCAAGTCTGATTTTTACTTCCGGTGAAACTCTTATTCTCAA
>CALXMI010000118.1 GCA_944389435.1 uncultured Opitutales bacterium | reverse complement strand
CCGGCGCTTTACCTGTTTTACCCAAAATAATTTTCTCCTGTCATTTCATAGCCATCGGAACATCTTAATAATACTAAACTCAAAAATCAATACCTCGGTTTCAAGTCAATCTGACAACAAGACCGATTTTTTTGACATTTTCAAGTATACAATATTATAACATTAAAAACCGCAAAGGTCAACACTTTTTTTTCGCATATTCTTCGTCAAAATCGACACATGCCGCATCATGTTGTCACGTTTTACTAAATTGTCATTTAATATATTGTACAATTATGTATTTTTTTGACATTACAATGTACAACATAAACATTATATCAAAAAAATGTTTGTTGAAATTGCCACCTCCTAAACCAGTTTTTAGTCAATCGTTTTCCCGGATAATCACATTTGGTTGTAAAAATTGCACAAGAATTTTAACGTTTTTCATAGACGCCTGTTTTTGACGATTTTCCACAGTTCTCTGAAGATGTTCACTAATCAAATATTCCAAATAAACCCGATAAGTGTATTTCAGTTAAAAATAAAGTTAATATTTCCCGAAAGCAGAGAGAGCACCCCCTTGTACACCACCTCCGGGTGATCTCTGAAATTGTCCTCCATTCTCTGCGCGCGGTTAAGCGTATCCACAACAACCTTTGTTTCAAGAATCGTCCTGTCTCTCTCCGTAAGCGCGCATATAAGGTCAAACATACCGTCATCGCGCTTCTCTATACGGCATTTTGCAGTAACTCCTCTTTTCTTGAAATCAAGATATCGAAGCGCGCATTCAAGACTTTTGTCAAGCAGCGACGAAAGCACCTCACTGTGAAGCTCGGTGGCGATAATTCGTCCCTTTTCGGTCACCATATACATGGGGTCCCCGTCGTCGTTCTTGCAGAACTCCTCTATGAGCCCCCCGTCGAGCATTTCGTGGAAACACTCCGCGAAATCGAGATACATTACATAATCGTTCTGCATGACTATATCATTAAGGGTAATATAATCAAGCGGATAATTTATATTCTGCATAAGATAGAGCACAAATATCTTGACATTCCTTTTGCTGCCGACGAGTGAACCCATAAATGTTCTCCTTTTCTTTAATTATTTGTAAATATCAGTATATAATTACAGTCAAACGGTTCCGCTTTTTTAAAGTCTCTCGCACCGTTGTCCGTACAAACTTTCCCGATAACTGTTTTTATGATGAATACAACAAGCAGACACCGTTATATAGTTTTCCTCACGCATTACATTGATTTGAAAAACAACCCGGACTGCCTGTGCCGTATACAAAGCAAGTAATTTACGTTGTACGCTTATACATTTTACCATATTTTTAAATTTTTTTCAATAGTAACAGTTGCAATTTTCGGAAAAATATGTTATAATATATATTATGCGATATTCGGACAAATGACGTGCAAGAGTATTTTGCCGGGTATCGCACGGCAAAATTTTCGGCATTGACTTTATATTTTATTGTAATATCATTGCTTTTATACGCAAATATATGTTTTTTGTATTTAACGGGTTTATAAAACCACCGGAATAAAAAATTCCCGTCGGTCAAAAAAAGTAAAAGGTTAGTTACACGGAGGTCAGTACATGACAAATATCGCTATTCTCGGCTTTGGAGTGGTAGGCTCAGGAGTTGCCGAAGTAATAACAAAAAACAAAGCTTTAATAGAGGAAAAAACGGGAGAAAAAATAAATATCAAATATATCCTCGACCTCAGGGATTTCCCCGGCAGTCCGTTCGAGCATCTTGTGGTTCACGATTTTCAGACAATTCTTCGCGACCCCGAGGTCACTGTAGTCGCAGAAATGATGGGAGGGTCTCACCCCGCGTATGATTTTTCAAAGGCATGTCTTGAAGCCGGCAAAAGCGTCGTGACCTCAAACAAGGAAGTGGTATCGAATTTCGGCGCCGAACTGCTTGAAACCGCCGCAAAAAATAAAACAGCTTATCTCTTTGAGGCAAGCGTCGGAGGCGGAATTCCGATCATACGTCCCATCCTCAATGACCTGTCCTCCAACCGAATAATAAACATAAGCGGAATTCTGAACGGAACCACAAACTATATTCTTACCAAAATGGAAAACGAGGGCGCCGCGTTTGAAGACGTATTGAACGACGCCAAGAAAAAGGGTTATGCCGAAGCCAATCCCACAGCGGACATTGAGGGAATTGACGCGGCAAGAAAGATTGTAATTCTCGCCGCATTGTCGTTCGGCAAGCTCGCCGACCCTTCAAAAATACACACGGAGGGCATTACGGAAATCACGTCTGACGACGTTTCAATCGCCAAAAAAATGGGATACGCCGTAAAGCTGATAGGGTATACATCCGTCATCGACGGAAAAATTCTCTGCATGGTCAGCCCAAGACTTGTCTCACAGGCAAATCCGCTTTCGGGAATCAACGATGTGTTTAACGGAATTCTGGTTTCGGCCGACATGGTAGGAGAGGTTATGTTCTACGGACCCGGAGCCGGCAAGCTGCCGACCGCGAGCGCGGTATGCGCCGACATTGTGGACATAGTCATACACCGCAAAACTCAGATGAAGCTTCCCGCATGGGAAAAGGCTTCGGAAGACGATTTATTTGAGTTTGAAAAATACCGTTGCCGCAGACTGTTTATTTTCAGGTCTCCGGAAGCTGACAGCGCCGGTGCGGTAAAACAGATTTCGGATGTATTCGGAAGCATAAGCGGGTTTGTGTTTGAAAACGGAAAGACCTGCTTCATATCCGATGAGATGAGCGAAAAAGAAGCGGTTGAGCTTTCAGGCAAATGTCCGCTTGAGCTTATTAAAATGTACAGGCTTCTCTGAGTCCGCACAATGACTTTTCCGTGCAGAGCGTTTTTTGAAAGGAATATGCAGATTTGAAAAAGAAAGGTTTTCTCTCCGGATTTCTCGGCACATTGCTGGTGCTTGTCGGCGTGCTTGTCGCCACCGTACTTACGTCTTTGCTTGCAAACGTCATATTCAGTGTGAGATTTTCCTCCGGAGAGCCGATATGCGCCGTACTCAAGCTGACGCTGTTTGTCATTCTGATATATTTCATATTGCTTGAAGTTATATTCTTCGCATGGCAGATAAAGCTTGCCAAAAACGACAGCAAAAAATCCGACGAAGCCTCACGGATGAAATCCGCAAAAACCTTCCGGATAGTGTGCGCGTCCTGTCTTTGCGCGATTATTTTGTTCGCCGTCATAAATGTCAACACCTACACAGAATACAGAGAAGACGGCATCTCCGAAAAATTCTTTGTCACCACAAAAGAATACGACTGGCAGAACGTACTATATTACTCACTTTCATGCGACAGGTACGGTGAGATCGATTTCAATATAAAGATGAAAGACGGAAAAACTTTTGAGCTTCTCAACACCGTCACATCCTGCTCGGATGAGTTTATGGACAAATATGAAAACATGTACGGATACGCCGCGTATCTCGCCTCGGAATTTGAAAGTCAGCCCAATTATATTGAAAAAAGGCTGTCCGGCGTAGATTATATGGAAGATTATTACAAGGAAAGCCACCCAGACGTCTGGAAATATCTGTCGGCAATTATAGGCGATGAGGAAGGCAAAGAGGAAGACGGAGAGGAACAGACCGGGCAGCAGCAGGAAGAACAAAGCCAAAAAGAGCAGCAGAGTTAACGTCAGGGTCAATAAAGTATTTTAAATTAATTTATAATAAAATAAAAGAATCTTTGTATTACCAAAGCTTGAGGTATGATACGCATACAAGCGGGCAGATGTACGTACAAAGATTCTTTTTGTTTTCAAACACATATAAACAAAATATTAAAACTTATCAATATCCGCGTCGGAACGGATATCCACAAACACAGAATACCCTTCGCCCTCAAGTCTTTGCTTTTGAAATCCGAGGTTTTTGTTCATTCTCTGAACCAGCACTGTATTGCCTTCCCCTCTCAGGCGCATAGCCTTTTTCTGTATCAGGGCGTAGCTCTCGGCGCTTAATTTTTTATCATACAGCACCGCGGTCTTCGGGGCGCTGTCCTCAGGTCTGAAGCCCTTGTCCATAAGCGCTCCCACAAGTCTTTCAAAACCGATTGAGAATCCGCACGCGGGTGTATTCTGACCGGTAAAATTGCCCACCATGTTGTCATATCTGCCCCCTCCGGCAATGCTCGACCCCTTGAAGTCCTCAGACTTTATTTCAAAAATAACCCCGGTATAATACGACATTCCCCTTACAAGCGTAGGGTCAAATTCAAGACAAAACCCATTGTCCGATATAACGCTTACCGCACGGCATATCTCATTAAGATTCTCAATTACGCCGTCCTCAACAAATCCGTCAAGCGCCCGCGAAAGAAAATCATATCTGTCGGACGAGCTCATCACTCCGTCGAACAGCTCCATATATTTTGAGACACATTCCCGAGCGTAACCCGAATCCGCAAGCTCCTTTTCGATCCCGTCCCTGCCTATCTTGTCAAACTTATCGAGTATAATAAATACCCGGTTGAATTCCTCCTCGTCAAACCCGGAAGCTCTCGCCATAGCGCTGAGGATACGTCTGTCATTTATCATGACCGTACAGCCTCCGACTCCCACGCTTTTCAGAAAAGCCGAGGTCGCGCAGATAAGCTCTGTTTCGGCGCTGTTTGACGCGTCTCCGAAAATATCTATATCGCACTGGGTAAACTGGCGGTATCTGCCCTTCTGAGGTCTGTCCGCCCTCCAAACCGGACCTATCTGCATCGCCTTGAAGGGAAGCGGAAGATTCGCCGAATTGCCGGCATAATATCTCGAAAGCGGAACGGTGAGGTCATAACGCAGACCTGAATCGACAAGCGAGTCAATATCCGGGTTTTGCGCCGACTCATTAAGCTTTTCTCCCCTTTTGAGTATTTTGAATATCAGCTTTTCATTTTCTCCCCCCTGCTTGCCGGTCAGATTTTCAATATGCTCGACGCAGGGAGTTTCTATCTGAGTAAAGCCGAATGACGAATACGTTTTCTTCAGCTTATTCAGCAGATACTCTCTTATCTCCATTTCGGCGGGAAGTATATCTCTCATTCCTTTTGTCGTTTCCTTGATAAACATCGAAAATAATCCTCTTTTCTGAAAATATCTTTTCCGCCTCAGCGGTAATATACGTAATAAACTATGACCGTCCGTTCTTTTCCGTCATGCTCAAGATCGGGCGCGGTTATTACCACACCGTCCTTTGACAGCAGCTCCCACGCCTGCATCTCTTCAATTTTACACCTCATAAGGACTTCGGAAGAGGCAAATACAAGCAGCTCGTCATTCTTTATATTCAGCCCCCCGCTTCTGCCTATGACTTCATCGACCCCGTCTTTTTTCTCGGTGACATATTTTACATGATGTCCGCAAATCCGCTCAGCCATATCCCATTTAAAACGCTTGCTGTCAGGATTTTTGCTTTTCTTTGAAAATATACCCATCCTTAAACCTCCACGACAGACAGTCTTCAGATTTAACACAGAGCAAGGAATATGCAAAACCGCTTAAACATTCCTCCGACACCTGAACATGGCGCATTTGCGTCTGCACGGCGTCACCAACTCCTGCCCCAAGAGATCCATATACGCGCTGTTGCATTTCAATTGCCAAGACTTTTGCCCGTCAAAAATTCATATGCGATTTTATATTCACCCGCCGCCTTTTGAGACTCCGGCGAGTCTTTTGTTCTGCGCCTGACACCCCGCAGCAGAATGTTTTTCGGGGTCTGGTCGGGGTCTATAAGTTCTATCGCCGCGGTATCATATCCGTTTGCCTCAAGGTATTTGAGTCTTAACGCGTCTGTAGCGGCGTCACACAGCTTTTGTCTGAGCATTGAATATTCCGAAATAAAACTCAACTCAGGGCACTTTAAAATACGGTTAAGCTCATGGTGACAGCACGGGGTGGACATTATTACGTCCGCCCGAAAGCTTACCGCTTTCTCAAGCACTCTGTCGGTCGCGGTATCACAGGCGTGCAGGGATAAAACCAGATTGACAGGCTCATCCGTCTCATAAAGCCCGATATCGCCCCATATAAATTCGAGACCGTCAAAACCAAGCTTATCTGCCGTTTCGGAGCAATACCCGATAACATCTTCCTTGAGGTCAACTCCGGTCATTTTTACACTTCGTTTTTTTATTACGGAAAAATAATGGTAAACGGCAAAGGAAAGATAGCTTTTGCCGCAGCACAGATCGCATATGCGCAGAGTCCCGTTTTCCGGAAGCTTATCCTCAATATCGCTTATCAATTCAAGAAATCTGTTTATCTGTCTGAATTTAGCCTGTTTTTTATCATAAACACGTCCGTTTTTGTCGCTGACTCCCAAAAGCTTCAGAAACGGCTCCTCTCCGCTCAATATATAATTTTTACGCTTATTATTTGAACCCGGAAGTATCCTTGCATACTCCGCCGCACCCGAACAATTGTCCGCGCACAAAGCCTGTTCAAGCTTTTTCCCGCCTATAACCACGCTGTTACCCGACTTCGACCTTCTGTACTCACAGTCCCCGGCGGTTGTCAGCAGATTGATCTGACAGTAATTTTCTATATAACTGCTCACAGTGTCAAAATCATTTAATGAAATATTCTCCTGTCTTGCCTTATTGTCCGCGAAAAAGCTTTCCGCCTGAAGCATATTTTCATTACCGATCCGCTTTTGGGTCATAACACATTTTACACAGGTTTTGTCAACCGGCTTTGAAAAAACCGCTTTCTTGAGAAGCAGCAGCTCGGACGACTTAAGCAAAAGCTCCGCAATCAGATTCTGCGCGCCGTCATTTATTTTTTCCGCCATGTTTTCTGCTCTTGACATCCTTTCCCGGGTCTATGCTTTTGGGCACATATTTCGGATTTTTCTCACCGCAGTATACGCATTTTTCGCGACTTACCGGAATAATCTGACCGCATCCGGTACATTTTGTAAAATCCGAGTCCTTATACTCCCGCGTAACCGTTTCGGGCTTGTTTTCATTGTTTTCTCCGTCATCGCCTTTTTTATGCTTATCCGTCTTGCGGAATGAAATTTTGGATTCCTTACCCGCGAAAAGCCTTTTAAGATTTTCTCTGTGCATAAATATCACAAGAATCGCCGTAAGCACCGCGAAAGCGGGTATAAATCCCCCTTTGTCCTCACGGGCTTGTAAAAACGCAGTCGAAATCAACGGATAGAGCGCAACGCCCATCACCGACGCGAGAGAAACATACTTTGTAAATATTACAATGATTGCGAAAATAAACAACAGTATGACAAAAGTTATCGGACTGAGCAGCAGTACCACCATAGCCGTACAGGCAACGCCTTTGCCGCCTTTGAATTTATAAAATACCGGAAAAGAATGTCCGAATATCACAAAAAATCCGGCAATCGCGCCTCCGTACTGCAATGTAAGCATGAGCATTCCGAAGATAACCGCTACCGCTGCCTTAAGCAGGTCGCATATCAGTGTGACCACCGCCATTTTCTTGCCGTAAGTACGCAAAACATTGGTGGTGCCCGCGTTTCCGCTGCCGTATGATCTTATATCCTCATGATAAAAAAGCTTTGAAAGTATAATCGCGGGATTAATACTTCCCAAAAGATACGGAACGACAATACAGAGCACGGCGCTCACCACCATTAGCACCATTCTCAGATTCGTACTTGCTCCTATCTGCTCACAAAACCACGCGTATATATTCCAGCTAATCCTGACAACCGTATCTTCCCCGCCGTTCTGGACGGTTTCAGCCAATTGTAAAAACATCAAAAAATCCCCATCTTCCCGCCATCGGCAATATCCGCCCGAGGCATAAAAATATATAAAAACTTACGGAAACTACAACATCGGACAAAACGTCAAAAACAACATACTGTCAAACTACATACTCCGGTTTGAAATACTCCGAGAAAATGAAATATTGTTGCGTTTATTTATTTTTACCGCGGTCAAGAAGTTTTTCAAGCCTTCTTTTAGCCTCCGCCTTTCTTCTGTCGCGTTCCTCCGGCATGGGCGAAATGTCTTCCAGAGTACCCATACTCTCACGTGCGGAAAAGACATCTCCCTCACGCAGATCAAGGTCATGAAAAATATCCTTACTTACCGAAAGAACAGTCTCGTCGTCACATACCAATACCGCAAAGTCTC
>CALXMI010000117.1 GCA_944389435.1 uncultured Opitutales bacterium | reverse complement strand
TGATCGACGAGGAAAAAGGTCCTTACGTTGATTTTTTAGATTACATAACCAAATTGCGAGTAAGGTTGCTGAACGATAGTATCGATTTCAAGAAAAATTTATCGGCAGAAAACGTTTCCGATGAGCTGGCTGAGAAATATCGTTTGGAGTATTTCGAAGGCTCTTCAGTGCATGTTTATCGTGAACTGACGGATATTTTGGAATATGTCCCTGAAGGTTTTGAGCTTGATATGGAAGAGAAGAAGTCTTCGAATGAAGAAGATTACGAGGATATAGAGACGGAAGAGGTTGAAGAAGGCGCAGAAATACTTGAAGAAGATGATACCATGCAGTGGGACGAGTGGGACGATGGTAAAAAATCGGAAAAATAAGCTTGCTTTTTCAAATCTAATTTGAGACTGTTTCAAAAATCGGGCACGGTAGCCAAGTGGTAAGGCAGGAGTCTGCAAAACTTCTATACGTCGGTTCAATTCCGACCCGTGCCTCCAAGAACCTTATGGATTTGCATCAACGAGAGTGGGTCGAGTTTAAAGCGAAGCGTTTTCGTTTGGCTAAAAAGTGGTTGAAATACTTGCCAACACGTTCGTTTCTTCGAAAAAATTTTATTTTTAAAAAATTAGGTAAAGGAATATTGGATAAATGCCCACAGTTGTGGTCCTTTTCCTATGAGCCTATGAAGACAGCTTACTATGCCGGTTGGATATTGACTTTTATGCCGGTTATGGGTATGCAGATCGCCTTGGCTATATTACTGGCAATTTGTTTTAAGGGTAATGTAATGGTGCTGGTGGCACTGCAAATGATATCAAATCCTTTTACAATTGGCTTCCTTTGGACAATGGAATATCACATAGGGAAGTTTTTCCTATCATTTTTTCCTATGCGAAATCAATTGATCAATCAAAGTGCTATTGCAGATACTGTTATATCCTCAGGCGGGAAGGGTATGGCCTTCATAAAAGCGACGTTAGCCATTTGCGTGGGAGCTTTGATTTTAGGGCTTATTTTTGGAAAAATTTCTTGCTGGATTCATCAATGGATAATGAAGCGTACTATGTTGACGTACGAGCAATTTGTTGAAAAACAGCAGAAGCGTTTGGAAAAACTAAAACAAAACTCGAAGAATTTCTTAAATCAATAATTTCCACCTGTACCTCTTAGTACCAACCTATTTGTCTTTTATGCCAAATGGAGACTTCGTAGGGGATACCTTTAAACGACTTAAAAACTGTAGGCCGTTAGGGCTGACCCCAATAAGAAATTTTTCCTGTTCGTAGGTAACGACCAAGAGAAACTGGCGATTGCCTAGGGGGCGTGTTTCCAGAATATTCAGGTGGTTTGTAGATTTGTTTCGTCTTTTGCAAAGAGAGGTAGCCTTTTTTAGATGAAAATAGGCGTAAATACCTGCCGCTAGGAATAAAAACCCCCCAACCAATTGAACCATGCTGTTTAGGGGCAATGGATAGGCGGTACCTAAAGAATCATGTGCGAAGAACGGATTCATTTGCTTTCCTCTTTTTCAGCCCCCAACATTTCTTTAATTCGGACCCCTAAATGATCGTCAATAGCTACCACTTCACCGCGAGCTACCATTTTATTGTTTACAAAAATGCTAACGGGATCATCCGTTTTTTCTCTGAGTTGAACAATAGCGCCTGGCGACAAGCTGGCGATTTCTTTCATTGATAAAGAGCAACTGCCTAAGCGAACGTAAACATTGACGTTTACATCCCACAGTAAGTCTAAGTTTTTATTGGATTCACTCATCGATATTTCCTTTGATTTCAAATGCTATATGTTCCCCAGAAAGCCCGAGACGTCCCTTGACTTTTGGAATGCCGTTTGTTTTTAATATGGTTTGCTCTAGTGTCGTTATGGGAAAGTTTAAAACGGTGTCTGGTTGCCAGTCCATTATGCTTTTTAAGGTAACGGTTTGTTGCCATTCTACTGTAACTGGAATGTCAATGTCGGAATAGATACCACGCCAAACGCAATTTTTATCTTCAGATGTATGTTGATTGAATTTCTCTTGTTCCGCCTTGAATTTCTCTAAAATAGGCGTTAACAATGAACAAGGGAAGGCCAAAGTCCATATGCCGGTTTCTTCACCAAAGGTCCATGTTTGTTTTTGGACTAAGTAGGGGATGTAGGTTTGCTTGGGTTTTGGAATGAACCGTGTTCCGGTTTCTATACCCAAAATTTGTAAGGATATGGGCTTTATGTCGTTGACAATGTTTTGAGACCAATGCTGTAGGCAGCCTTCAGCAAATTGTCGCAAAAGATTTTTTTCAATGGGGGTTAAAATAACACGCGTTTCTAAGGTTTCTTTCTGTATGCTTCCAAGTAATTTGCGAATTAAGTTAAGTGCGAAAGCGATCGGAAGTGCGATAAAACCTAGGTTGTCTGTTTGAGCGGCACTGAAAACGATGATTACAGATTTTGCGTTTTCGGTTAAAAAATTAGCATACGTCTGTACGTTCAAGTATTCTTGTTTAACTTGAAAATCTGTCTTTAATGTAAGCGTCCCGTAGGTTTTAAAAAAGCGCAACCAATCTGAATAAGCTTGCTGTAAAAAATCCATTTCGGAATGTGAAAAGCAGCGAGGGTGAGCGAAATGGTAGGGTTTGATATGTATACCTTCTATTGGTTTGCGGACGCCGGCCGCGTCCAAAAAGAATGTTGCTGTTTCTTTTGGCGCACTTTCTGTATTTACAGAAGATTTTTTAGCATTTTTATCAAGAGAACCTACGTTTTTTTCAGCGACCATATCGTCCTTGACATGATTCTTTATTGCTTTGTCCACACTACCCATACGTCCTATATTGTAGCGTATTAAAAAAAAATGGCAACCTATAAATTGCTGGAGTGGGTAATTGCTCTTTAAAAAAATGCAACTGAACGAAAGAAGTCGTTTACTAAAATTTTTTTGCTCCTCTATTCGAACGTTTTTGAAAAAAGCTTTTAGGTAGGTGTTCAATTTTATATTTACATTTTGGTGCAAACCTTGTAGAATGGAAGTATGGATGGTCTAGATGAGCAAAAGACTGAGTTTTTGTATTTGTTAGCTTATCTGTATATGCAACAGGCACGGTATGATATGGCACTCCAATTGTTTAGGATTTTACGGCTTCATACGCCCGATAACATCAAGGTAGCCCTTGCGTTAGCTTCCTGCTTGAACAAAGCCAAGAGGCCTGAAGAAGCTCTGAAGGTCCTGAAATCTATTGATGAACATCAGCTTTCGGCCGATCAACACGTTGCCTTTTTTTACATCATGAGCAAGGTTCTTTGGGATCTAAAGGAAGTTGAGGCTTCACGAGAAGTTTTACATCAATATTTGAAAGTTCGTAAAATCAAATGAATTGGGTTTTGTCCTTAGAGCGTTTAGTAGCTAAATACTCACGTTTCAATGACGTGTTTTTAGCTGTTTTGGTGATTATGATCATCGGATTGATGATCATACCGGTACCATCCTATATGGTAGACGCGCTTTTGTCGCTCAATTTAACGATTTCGATTGTATTATTAATGATGTCGCTTTACATCCCGAATGTACTGTCGTTTTCAACGTTTCCAAGCTTGTTGTTGTTCACAACCCTTTTCCGATTGGCTCTAAACATTACTACGACGCGAATGATTCTGCTTCATGCGGATGCGGGTGAGATTATTTTCACGTTCGGTCAATTTGTGGTCGGCGGAAATTTTGTTGTAGGTGCGGTGGTGTTCCTTATTTTGCTGTTGGTCCAGTTTTTGGTTATTACCAAAGGTGCTGAACGTGTGGCTGAAGTGGCTGCGCGTTTTACATTGGATGCCATGCCAGGTAAGCAGATGAGTATTGATGCCGATATGCGTGCCGGTACCATCGATATGGAGGAAGCTAAGCGTCGACGTTCTAATTTGGAGCGCGAAAGTCAGCTTTATGGTGCCATGGATGGTGCGATGAAGTTTGTGAAGGGAGATGCTATCGCAGGCCTTATTATAACGGCTATCAACATCGTTGCTGGTATCATTATTGGTGTTACTCAGAAAAATATGGAATGGGGTAAGGCAGTAACGACCTATTCTATTCTAACTATTGGTGATGGGCTTGTTTCTCAAATACCAGCCCTGTTGATCTCAATTACTTCTGGTATTATCGTTACCAAGGTAGGTTCAAACGAAGGTGCTATTTTAGGCCGAGATATCGGTTCTCAATTCCTAAGTCAACCAAAGGCTTTGCTGGTTGCTGGATGCATGGTGGTAGTTTTAATGCTTATGCCGGGCTTCCCAAAGTTGCCTTTCTTTGTTTTAGCTTTTGTTAGCATTGGAATCGGTTATGCGTTGAATGCTAGCAAAGGGAAATCTCGGGCGAAGGCCGGTTCTTTGAAGGCTTCTCCTCAAAAGCATAAAGCTCCAGAAGCGGTTCCAGAGAGTATTGAAACCGAATCTGGTAGTGAGTTTTCAGTTTCAATACCTTTGCTTTTGGATGTTGAACGCTCGATTGAAGACTGCATTGAGCCGGACGTTTTAAACGAGCAACTCATTCAAATACGTCGAGCATTGTATCACGATTTGGGCGTACCTTTTCCTGGCATTCACCTTCGATTCAACGGTGGACTTCCTCAGAATGCTTACCGAATCCTTATCAATGAGGTACCGATTGCGAAGGGCAAGCTGTTGCCGGGCTACGTTATTGTTCGAGAAACCAAAGAAAATCTTGAAATGCTGGGCGTCGAATTTATTGAGGAGGAATCTTCACTGCCGCACATAGCCAGTTTGTGGGTATCGAATGATAACTTGGAAGTTCTTGATAAATCCAATATTGCTTACATGCGAACGCCGCAAATCTTGACCTATCATTTGTCGTACGTGTTGAAACGCTACGCAAGCGACTTCTTGGGTATTCAAGAGTGTAAGTTTTTGCTGGAAAACATGGAGCAAGATTATCCTGAAATTATCAAGGAAGTTCAACGTGTTTTGCCTATTCAAAAAATTACGGAAATTTTCCAACGCCTCGTGCAGGAAGAGATTTCTATACGCAATCTACGGACCATTTTCCAATGTCTTATCGATTGGGGACAAAAGGAAAAAGAGCCGGTATTGTTGGCCGATTACGTACGTTCGACCTTGAGACGCTATATCAGCTTCAAGTTCAGCGGCGAAAACAACGTCCTATCTGTGTATCTACTGGATCCTCAAATTGAAGAAATCGTTCGTAAGGCCATTCGGCAAACTTCAGCCGGTAGCTACTTGGCTCTTGATCCGCCGACTGCCAAAAAGATTGTAAAGGCGGTCAAAGAAGAAGTTGGCGACCTGAGCTTTAGTGATCATCGTCCGGTATTGCTAACGTCTATGGACATTCGACGTTATGTTCGTAAGCTTATCGAGACGGAAATCTATGCGCTTCCTGTTTTGTCTCACCAAGAGTTGACGGACGAAATTACCATACGTCCATTGAGCAGAATCCACCTATAAAAATACGAATTGCCTTTTAGAGCTCTTGTGCGTGGTAACGGAATGCTTAAGCAAATCGTTTGATAGAAATTTGTCACAAGGAAGGAAAGCTTCGGGCCAATGTTTCAAATTGGCAACCGCGTTCCTCAAACGAACGGAATTGGTCCCAGCTGGCAAATCCAGGGCTTAGGACGCAGGTTCGAATAGATGGAGCTTGTTGAAGATGTCGAAATACGTTAGCAAGGGTTTCGCAATGGATAACCTTAGCATGGAATAGGTGGGCTTTCTGAGCGAGTTGTGCGCCAGTATTACCGATGAGGTAGATGACTTCGATTGATGGGTAATCGTTAAACGTTTCCACAAATGAGTTTAGGTCTTCACCTTTGTCTTGTCCGCCCAAAATCCAAGCAGTTGATTGCTTTTGTGACATGCTTTTTAAAGCAGCCTGTACTGCATGCAAATTGGTACCTTTGGAATCATTCCAAAATTCTAGGTTAGATGATCGATGACAGCAGTATAAGCGGTGCTTGGGTGGGGCAAATTCAGTCATGGTTTTTTTCAAAACACCTTCGTTGATGTTCCACTTTTGAGCAAAGGTCTGAACAAGCGCAAAATTTTCCAGTTGTCCTTGAGAAAAACAAGCAGGGAAATCGCGCAACATTTTTTCCATCGCTTCTAGGGGAGGTGAAAAGTGGACGGTCGGATCCTTTATGTATGGTTTTAGGGGGTGCCCGCAAATTTTTAAGCTTTGCGTTTGGTGTAACAGTTGCTGTTTGGCTTCGATATAGCTTGCGTAAGACCCATGGTAATAAAGGTGATCGGGAGCTATGTTTATCCAAAGCGTGCAAACCGGACGCAAATACCGTAATGACCAGGCCTGAAATGAACTTATCTCGCAAACAAAGTAAGTCAAATCTGTGCAAGAAGACTCAGCTAGTTTTTTTGAAAACGTCTGACCATTATTGCCAACTGCCAAAGCCGAGTGGCCGGCATTCTTTAGCAGGGCTGTTATCAACTGAACTGTGGACGTTTTCCCATTAGTACCGGTGATAGCAATAACAGGGGTGTTGGTAAAATGTGCTGCGAAATCAATTTCGTTCCAGCAAGGTAACCCGTGAGCTTTTGCCTGTTGCCAATAGGAATGTGAAGGTGGAAATCCAGGGCTGAACACACAACAGCAATAAGTGTCAAAGTGTGGTAAAAGACCGTCCTTTTCATCGACAATCTCGTAGATCAATTGGTGCTTTTGACATAGGGCTGCGACCCCTTGTCCTGATAAGCCGTTGCCAAAGATACCTATCCGACCTTTGTCCAACAGAAGCCTCCTTAACGTAACTTCAAGGTGATTAGACCCAGCAAACCGCACAGGAGCGATATAATCCAAAAGCGAACAATAATCTTAGATTCATGGATTTGCATTAACTCGAAATGGTGATGTAGCGGCGTCATTTTGAAGCAACGTTTTTTGAAAATTTTGAAGGAACCTACCTGTAAGATAACCGACAAGGCCTCTAGAAAGAAAACGAAGCCAACAAGGATCAAGGTAAAGGCTTGATGTGTCATTAATGCGATGCAGCCAATCCATCCCCCTAAGGCTAAAGAGCCGGTGTCTCCCATAAAGATTTCTGCTGGATAGGCATTGAACCACAAAAAGCTTAAGCCAGCACCAACGATTGCAAAGCAAAGGACGCTCAATTCTTCTACTCCTGTTAGATATGGTAAATGCAGGTAATGGCTTAAGTTGGCATGTCCTGTTACATAGGCGAACACCGCGTAGGTTAGTGATACCGTTAATGTACAACCTATGGCAAGCCCATCGATACCGTCGGTCAGATTCAAGGCGTTACTTGTACCGGAAATGACCAAGAACCAGAACAAAAACAGAATGCTTGCGGGTACAAAAACCCATACAGGCATCTTTATAAAAGTCACATAGATGGGTGTGATTTTGTCGCTCACATACGGTGTGCTAATGAGGTAATAAAGTAATACAAAAGTGGTCACGCCTTGAATAAGCCATTTCCAAATACTGGAGATGCCTTTGGTGTTTTTATGTTTTAATTTTAGGCCATCGTCAATCATGCCAATGCATGCAAAAGCAAGCCCTACGCAAAGCGTTCCTAAACAGTACACATTAAACTTTAGCCACAATAAGCTAGAAAATAGTACGCCCGATACAATGGCTAGGCCGCCCATGGTAGGAACGTTCTGTTTGCTAGCATGAAGGTTTGCTAACTGACCTATGGTTGCCGCGTCGCGAACAATATCCTTCATATTTTTTCTGTGTAACCATGCGAAAATCTTTGGGCCAATCCATAGGCCCCACAGCAATGCTGTTATAAGCGCAAAAATTCCTCGAAAGGTGACATACTTAAATAAGCGAAAAGGTCCCCAGATGGACTCGAAATGACACAGATAATAGAACATATGCTCTATATGTAAATCTTTTCAGGTAAAAAACAAAGGATATTTTTATGGAAATTATATAGGTTCGATAAAAAAAGTAGGGGCTTGTGGGCAAGCGCTATCGTTACAGGCCTGTGTAACGATTGTCGCATCAAGGATAGGTTATGAGCTGCTCCGGTGGAGACCGCCTATTTTCTGTGGGTTTTGGCTTGAAATTTTTAGCAAAAAGACACATGGTAAAATCATGAAGATTTGTAGCATGGGTGCGGGATATGTAGGAGGACCTACCATGGTTGTGATTGCAGAACAATGTCCAGATATTGATGTTGTTGTAACCGACGTGAATGCAGATCGGATTGCTGCATGGAATTCAGATCATTTGCCGGTATATGAGCCTGGGCTTAATTCTATTGTGCAGGCTATTCGTGGACGCAACCTGTTTTTTTCAACGGATATCGACGAGGCTATAAAAACGTCGGATATCATTTTTTTATCCGTTAATACCCCTACAAAGTCGCATGGCGAAGGGGCCGGCAAAGCGTCCGATTTGAAGTTTATTGAAAGTGCTGTCCGTCGTATAGCTGAAGTGGCCGATACGGATAAAATTATCGTTGAAAAATCAACGATTCCGGTAAGGACCGCAGAAAAAATTCGTCGCATCTTAGAGTCTAATGCACACAAATGTCGATTTGAGGTGTTGTCTAATCCAGAGTTTATGGCCGAGGGTACCGCCATTCAAGATCTCAAATGTCCTGACCGCATTCTAATTGGTGGCGACATGACCGATACGGGAAAGAAGGCCGTTAAAACGCTGGTGAACGTGTATGCGCATTGGGTTCCAAGGAATAAAATCATTACGCAGCATTTGTGGTCTACAGAGCTGTCAAAATTGGCAGCCAACGCTTTTTTAGCTCAACGGATATCGTCTATTAATGCTTTTTCAGCTCTTTGTGAGAAATCAGGCGCCGACATTGATGAGATTGCAATCGCCATAGGTGCAGATGCGCGCATAGGTCCTCACTTTTTAAAAAGTTCTGTAGGCTTCGGAGGTTCATGCTTTAAAAAAGATCTTCTCAATTTGGTTTATTTATGCGAACATTTTAAGCTCTTTGAGGTGGCGCATTATTGGAATCAAGTTATTGAAATGAACGAGTATCAGAAGCATCGTTTTTCGCAATTTATTGTTGAAAAGTTATTTGATACCCTAAATGGAAAGAAAATTGCGGTCTTTGGTTTTGCTTTTAAAAAAGATACCGATGATACCCGAGAGACGCCTGCCATTACCGTCTGTCAAGATTTGTTGAAAGAGAAGGCTCAATTGTTTATCTGCGATCCGAAAGTTTCAGAAAAGGCCATAAAGGACGATTTGAAAGGTTTTGATGATAACCTTATTCATGTCGTTGATGATCCTTACAAGGCTGCCCAGGGTGCACATGCGATTGTTGTCTTGACCGATTGGGAAGCATTTAAAAACTTAAATTATGCGCAAATCTTTTCGTCTATGAAGCGTCCAGCCTTCCTTTTTGACGGCAGGAATTTACTCAACTTGCAGCAACTTACGCAGTTGGGCTTCGAGGCGTACGGCGTTGGCAAACCTCGTTTTTAAGGATTGCTTTACTCTAAAGAGATTACTTTGTCGATAGATGCAGCAGGGCTTCTGCTTTGGCGAGATCTTCAGAGGTATCGATTGCGACCGATTTACCTTTAGTTTCGTAGGTTTTTATGCGATAACCGTTGAACAAAAAGCGTAACTGTTCTAGAGATTCCGCCTGTTCCAGGTCGCTTGATTTTAGTTGGTAATATCGTTCCAATACATCACGACGGTAACCGTAGATGCCTAAATGGCCCCAGAAGGTTTGTTTCGTTAGCCACTGATTTTGTGGAACATCTCGGCAATAAGGGATCGGGTTTCGTGAAAAATAAAGCGCATAGCCTGCATGATCGCAAACGACCTTTACGACGTTTGGATTAAAGACCTCTTCAAGATCATGAATGCGGTAAATTGCGGTTATAAGGTCGGTTTGATAAAGGTTAGAGTTGTCCATAAGTGTTTCGATCAACCGAGGATCCACAAATGGTTCGTCACCCTGTAGATTAAAGATCCAATCGCCTGAAATCTTATCCAAAACCGATACAATACGCTCTGTACCAGAACGACATTCAGGGGAGGTTAACAATCCATGGACATCCAACGATTCTGCCAGCCGAACAATTTCAGGGCTGTCGGTAACGACAAAAATTTGATAGCAATTCCGTACGCATTTTGCACGCTCGATGGTGTGTTGGATGACAGGTTTGTCGCCCAGTTTCTTTAGCATTTTCCCAGGTAGCCTAGACGAGGCTATTCGAGCCGGGATGGTAATAGAGATCTTATTCATTGTCTGTGTCCCGATACAGGATTCGGCCGCAATGTTCACAAAATACGGGGGTGGTTGACGTTGCTATGCTTGCAACTAAATGGGTCGACAAGGTTAAAAAGCAGCCTGAACATTTGCCGTCTTTTGTTACAGAAACAACGCGAGGTAGTGCTTTATTGCACTGGCGAAGGGTTAAATAAGCCTGATAAAACGCACCTTCCATCTTAGACTCGAATGCTTGCATTTCTTGTTCTTTTGCAACCATTTGAGTGGTCGCATTTTCTTTGTTCGTTTTCACTTGTTTCGCTTGTTCACACAAAGCCAACGTTTCTTGTGCGGTTTCCTTTTTGGCTTGATCGCAGCGTTTACGCAAGTCTTCTATTTGGTCTAAATCTTCCAAAAGTTGATCTTGTAAATCTGAAATCTTTTGCGTTAACAAGGCTATGGAAGTTTCTAAAGCGGAAAATTCTTCAGGTTTTTTGACCGATAATAGTTTTGCTTTCTGCTGTACAAGCGAATCTTCCGAAGACATGAGTTTTACTTCAGATGCATGATAAGCCACTTCACGCGCTTTTAAATCCTCAAGTAAGGCCTGCAATTTGTTTTCAGCTTTTTGCTTTAACTGGTCTAAGCTTGAAAGTTGGACGTCGCACTGATCACATTGCCTTTTTAAAACAGATCGTTCTTTTTCCAGCGTTTGTAGGTCTAATAATTGCTGAATTAGCACATTCACGTTGATTTTTTACTGAAAGAACAATTCTTTGTAAATCTAAAAATTGAACAAATTTAATAAAAAGAAAACCGTAAGGCCTTGTTTAAACAAGGCCTTACGTAACACAAAACAAGAAAAATTTTAATCCATTTTAGTTATCCCAAGGATCCGCCTCATTAAAACAATTAGTGTTTAAAAAAAA
>CALXMI010000116.1 GCA_944389435.1 uncultured Opitutales bacterium | reverse complement strand
ATAACCCTTCTTCTAAAGTGCTCTGTTAGTGGCGTCTCTTCTGAAATCGAAATGATTTTTTCTTTTACTTGCCGGCCTTTGACCTTTGAGTCACTTTGCCTGTTTTCGAATTTTGATGCGTCTCTTTGGGCTCAAAATCAGGCCAAAACTTACGCGCAGAAACCACCGGAATACGCTCCTGTATCTTCTTTTCGATGGCCCTTAGCAATGGCTTTTCAGAGACATCACAAAACGAATACGCCTCACCTGCACAACCCGAACGGCCGGTTCTACCAATTCGATGAACGTAGCTTTCGGGCTCTTCTGGCAAATCAAAGTTAATAACATGTGTAATGCGGCTAACATCAAGACCTCGAGCCGCCACATCCGTTGCCACCAAAACTCTAACATCACCTTCACGAAAATGATCCAAAGCCTTCTGACGTTCCTTCTGGCTTTTATCGCCATGCAAAACACAATTGTCGATGCAGGCTTTTCGCAAATGCCTACCAATCCTATCGGCGCCAAATTTTGTACGAGAGAATACAATGGCTCGATCGCATGCGCTATCCTTTAACACATGCTCCAACATTTCTTGCTTTTGTCCCTTAGGAATGAAAAACAAAGACTGCTGAATCGTTCCAGCTGTTTGAGCAGGCGGCGTCACCTTAACTGTAACAGGATCTTTTAAAAATTCACCAACAAGCTTCTCAATCTCTTTAGGCAACGTAGCCGAAAACAACAACGTCTGATAAGACTTCGGCAGGGCTCCCATAATCTTGCGAACATTGGGCTCAAAGCCCATGTCTAGCATGCGATCTACCTCATCTAGAACACAAAAACGGACGCCTTTCAAAGAAATCTGCTTCCTAAAGTAAAAATCCATCAAACGTCCTGGTGTTGCGATTAAGATATCCACGCCTTTTTTGAGTTCACGCAGCTGAGGATTTTCGTTGACACCGCCGAATATAGCCAAAAACTTTAACGCCGTATGCTTGCCGTATTGCTTTAGGTTGGCCAACGTTTGTATCGCCAACTCTCGAGTAGGTACCAAGATAAGGGCTTTAGGCAAAACATTGTTCCACTTTCCAGGTTCTTCCTGTAACTTTTGCAAAATAGGTAAGGAAAACGCCGCCGTCTTTCCTGTTCCTGTTTGTGCAATGCCTAAAAAATCTTTTCCGGCCAAAATATGCGGTATAGATTGCTCTTGTATCGGCGTAGGCTCCTTGTATTCTAAACGAGCCAATGTTGCTAAAATATCTGCGTTAAGTTGTAAATCTGAAAAGTGAGCCATTACATCCCCTTAGAAAGGAGAACCCTGTACGTTTTCTACGCATTTGTCAAGGCGGTTATTCAAACAAACAACTCTCGGCCTTCTAAACTTGAGAAAACATTTGAATCTAATTCATTGCTCCATTCTCTTACTTTTGCACTTAAAAACGTTGACTTTGAAAACGTTTAACGTGAGTGTAAAGGCATGAAAAATTTGGGGCTAGCCATAGAAAATTTGTCGCTGCTTGTTGACGACAAGCGTATATTTTCAGACCTAAGTTTAAAAATCAATTCAGGTGAAATTCATGTATTGATCGGACCCAATGGTATGGGTAAAAGCTCTTTGTTAAAGTGGATCGTAGGACATCCTCATTACACAGCGGCCTCGGGACAATTATGGCTAAACAAACAGGAAATTTCAACCCTAACCCCAGAAGAACGTGCACGTATGGGCCTCTTTGTTGCCTTCCAAAACCCCTGCGAAATCGAAGGCTTAACGGTTGCCAATTTTTTACGAACTGCCTTAAAAAACTTTGCTAACAACCCGGAACATGCATGGTCAGCAACGGTCTTCTATCAGCATTTATACGCACTTTTGGATCAAGTTGGATTACCCAGGTCCTTTACCTCAAGGTGTGTACATTGCGGATTTTCTGGTGGAGAAAAGAAGCGCTTTGAATTGCTACAAATGTTGCTATTTAAGCCCCGTTTTGCGCTACTGGACGAATTGGATAGCGGCTTGGATGTAGACGCCAAGAAAGAAGTGGTCAAAACCATAAAACAGTTACAGGCAGACTGCCAAACGTCGTTTTTAGTAGTATCTCACGATACTGAATTTATCCGAAAATTGAGTCCCAATCGGCTACATTTATTGAAAGACGGGAAGTTGGCAACCGAGGGTATCGATTGCCTCGAAAAAATAGAAGCGCAAGGGTTTATTAATCTATGAGCGAAAGCTTTTATACCCACACACCCTATCGTTTAAATGCGGGCTATGGACTGAACGAAGCAACCATTCGTTACATCTCTGAAGCCAAAAAAGAAAGTACAGATCTGTTAAACTTTCGCCTAAAGGCCTTACAGTGTTTTCAAAACATGTCCCTACCTCATTGGGTCCCAGACGAATTGAATTGCATCGATTTTCAAGCCCTACAGTACTACATTGCTGAAGGCCATAAGGTCCAAAAAACTTGGGAGGCCGTACCGGAAGAAATTAAGATGACCTTTGAACGCTTAGGAATCCCTGAACGAGAGCGTAAGTTTTTAGCAGGCGTTGAGGCTCAATTTGATAGCGAATTTGCTTACTCAAAGATGCGGCAACAACTTCAAGAGCAAGGCGTTATCTTTACCGATTCTCGGGAAGGTCTTAGTAAATACCGTGAAATATTTGAGCCCTTTTTCTCAAAAATTGTCCCTGTACAAGACAACAAATTCGCAGCTCTTAACAGTGCCGTCTTTAGCGGTGGCAGTTTTATTTACGTGCCCAAAGGTGTAAAAATTCAGCAACCGTTACAAGCCTATTTTCGGATTAATGCAGAACGTTCGGGTCAGTTTGAACGGACGCTTATCGTGGTTGACGAAGGTGCTGAGCTTATGTATATGGAAGGCTGCACGGCCCCAGCATTTGATACCCAAAACTTACACTCAGCCGTTGTGGAATTGGTAGCCAAAAAAGGCGCTAAGCTGCAATACGTTACGGTACAGAATTGGTCCACCAACGTTATGAATATCGTTACGAAACGAGGCTGGGCGGAAGAAAACGCAAGCATTCGCTGGATCGACTGCAACATCGGCTCCGGCATTACGGTAAAATACCCAGGAATCTTATTAAAAGGAGAAGGTGCAAAAGGAGAAGTGTTATCCATTGCTTTGGCCCATAAAGATCAACGTCAAGATACAGGCGCTCGCATCTTACACTTGGCCGACAACACAACCTCTAATGTTGTATCGAAATCGATTTCCATCGATAACGGCTGGGCTGGTTATCGAGGCAAGATCTTTGTAAAACCAGG
>CALXMI010000115.1 GCA_944389435.1 uncultured Opitutales bacterium | reverse complement strand
ACCTCTACCTCTCCTAACAACTCCTCTATTCACTCATATCTCTTGCTCCCTTGTCAATTACTTTTTTCACTTTTTTCTCTCCCCCCACACCCTCCACTCCTCTAGATCCCATTGTTTATGCGCTATAGCCTATTTTTCGTTTGCATTTTTTTTATGTCTTCAGCACATTTTTCAGGCGAAAATCCAAAATATTTTATCACTTTTTCTGCTGGAGCGCTCATGCCAAAATGATCCAAGCCGATAACAGCCCCCTCCATTCCCACAAAGCGATGCCAGGACAGGCTCGAACCGGCTTCAATGGCAATACGTTTGCGACAATTCTTAGGAAGCACACGCTCTTGGTAGTCCTTATCTTGATGCAAAAAAACTTCACATGATGGCATCGAAACGACTCGCACGCCATTTCCCAAAAGGTCTGCTGTTTTCAGGGCCAAGGCGACTTCACTTCCACTAGCAATCAATATTGTATCCAGTGTGCCAACTTCCTTCTTTAGAATATAACCCCCTCGCATTGCATCATTTAACTTATCGAAAGCCGGAAGCTGATTACAGTATGGCAAGGTTTGTCGCGATAAAACAAACACAGAAGGACCTTCACGATACACAAGGGCTACATTAAAACTGGCCGCTAATTCATCCACATCCGCCGGACGAAATACTTGTATATTCGGGATGCTACGCAAACTCACAAGCTGCTCAATAGGCTGGTGCGTCGGTCCATCTTCCCCCACCGCAATGGAATCATGCGAGAAAAAGAACCACACCGGCAAATGGCTCAAAGCTGCCAAACGAACCGCTGGCTTGAGATAATCTGAAAACGAAAAGAAGGTAGAACCAGAAGCTTGAAAAAATCCATCATAGGCAATACCGTTCAAAATAGCTCCCATAGCATGCTCACGGATTCCAAAGAATAGGTTGCGCCCATCAGGATTCTGTCCAGAAAAGTCTTTACCGTCGGTTATGTAGTTTTTAACCGATTCAAACAAGTCCGCGCTGCCGGTTAGCAACCTCCATGTTCTTTGTGCTATTTTATTTAAAAGTTTCCCCAAAGCTACACGGGTTGCCTGATCCTTCTGCAAATCGATTAAGTCATCGTCTGTCAGCCTTACAACATCAGGCTTAGCCAATTGGCGAGCCCTCTCCGGATATTTTTGACACCATTGCTCAAAACGTTGGCTCCAAGCATTGTATTGTTTTTGCAATTGCGCCCGTCGTTTTTCAAAAAAACGTCGCGTTGTTTCAGAAACAGCGAACGTTTTATCGGCATCCAACCCCCACTGTTGCTTTACCTGAGCCACTTCTGCGATACCAGCTGCTCCATGCGCTTTAGGTGTTCCCGCAATCGAAAGCCCTTTACCGATAATTGTATTTAAAATAACAGCCTTAGGCCTACCCTTTTGCTGACGGCAATCCTCCAGGGTTTTCTCTATTGCAGCACAATCATGACCATCGACCTCATAAACTTGCCAACCGTTAGCCTCGAAGGTCATACGTACGTTGCTGTTTTGGGATTTTGCTGCAGGCGCATCTAGGGTCACATGATTATTGTCATAAATTAAAATAAGATTATCCAATTGCCACAATCCCGCTAAGGCAATGCTTTCCAACCCAACACCTTCCTGCAGACATCCATCGCCACAAACGCAAACAACTTTATTGTCTACAATAACCTCATCGGGTGTATTGACAAACGCAGCCAGCTTTTTTTGTGAAACCGCCATGCCCACCGCATTACCAATTCCTTGGCCCAAGGGCCCTGTGGTTGCTTCCACACCTGGTGTTACACCAAACTCAGGATGCCCAGGTGTATGACTCTTAAATTGACGAAATTGTTTCAAGTCTTCCATGGATACATCAAAACCTGCCAAATGCAGGTAAGCATACAGTAGTGCACTTCCATGGCCTGCCGAAAGAATTAGACGATCGCGATTTATCCAACGAGGATCTTGCGGTAAAAATTTCAAAAAGCTTCCAAACAGAACCGCAAAACAATCGGCGCATCCCAAAGGAAGACCCAAATGACCCGACTGAGCTTGATTCACCATATCAAGACAAAGGCCACGGCTCTCATTCGCAATTAATTCATTTGTATCCATGTCCTTATGTATACTACAAAAAGGAACGTTGTACGACAAAAAAATCCTGCTATTTTAAAACCGACCTACTGCCTTCTACATAAAAACATACAGGCCAAGCTTGCATTCAAGTGTCCGAAAAACACGTCTCCTGCTCCAACCGATGAAAAATTGACAGAGAGGGAACACCCTTTGCCATTAATCAAACAGCAACCATAAAGACAAGCTGCTCTTCTGCAAAGGCCGAAGCAAGCCCTTTAGCATGATCTCGTAAGCCCAGGCTTTTCTTACCCAAATGCTTGCCATTTCTGAATTTACCGGTCCTACACTCATAAAAAGCTCTTGGCAATTCATAAAAAAGTTGTAGTACGCTTGTATGTATTTCGTACTACCTAAATAAATCGGCACTTTTTTAAAAAACTTTAGGGTTTGCTTTTACTTTTTTGAAAATTTTATGCAATGAAATGATCCTCCTTGCCCAATACGCACTATTATTGGGTTGCTCCGTTACCAATATTCCATCTTATCCTATTTATTTATTGAATTAAACAAACACTGCTAACCCTTTTAAAAATAGTACCCAGCTTTTTTATAGGGTCGTCTTCATAATCTTTAAAAAATTTCATAAAACGTACACATTCTTTACACTCTTCTTCCGATATTCCCTTACTAAGCTCATAGTAAAAAATTTTACTTCTATACTCAATGATTGTTTTTTTCAAAAATACTTTTAAAACTTTTAAAATTGAGTCACAATAACTTTCATCAAAAACAACACCCTCATCTTGAATATTCCTATATACATATGCCATTTCTCCAAGCTGATACTCACACCCTAAATTCTTAGAAAAAACAGCACGACACATTGCTTCAATCATGTATGTATTAGGGTCACCGCTCCATTCCATCTCACCATTTATACGACTTTTAGAAACCTCAGTTAAATAACGACGCTCTTGTACTCTCAATAAATCCATAAAATCATCACGAAAGCACAAACAAACCTTTTGCGCATTTGCAGAGCAGCAAATGATTGTAACTCCCATAATAACAGACAATTTTTTTATGAAATGCATACCAAACCTTTTGAATTGTTTTTCTTGCCATGTCAACATTTTTATTATAGAATTTATTATCGTAGAATTTAAATACTATGTCAGTCGGCCCAACGCAAAATATTTTACATTATCCTTCTTCAGGTTCCTCTGAATCAGAAGAAACGACACCACCTATTGATGACGCAATCGAATCGGTTCGTTCACCCACCGAATCTTGCACGCAAGCTTTTCTTTTACAAAATTTTAATATAGTTTGCACGCTATCTGACGAAATTGCCAATTTTGAACACCCTTTAGATGTAAACGTGGTGCGTCGCATCATTTCTAATGTATGCCAATGGCCGTGTGGCCGTCAACTTTTCAAAGAAATGGTTTCTATTTTGAAAGATAAAAAGGTTGTGCTTGCTTGTTGTGATAAAACCGATCCAAGTCTAAACCTAACTCTACAAAATCTTAACGATCTCAAATTTACCCAAACCGAATGTAATTATTTCGACAATCGTTTTTTACTGCTACTATACTTACCTAAAACTGCGCCAACAACGTTCTCGCGACATTTCGCTTCTATGGATTTGTCCTCAGCAACTATTAGCTTCAAAATTTTAGAAATTACAACCTCAGAGCAGTACCCCGTAGAGGGACTTATTGCTGCTCATGAATTTTATCATGTTTGTTCGTTTTGTAGAAAAATTGACACATCATTCACAGCCAAAGAAAAACACAATCAAGAATCCCAGTTACTTTTCCCTATACCTTCTAAACTAAAGCCTTTTTTTATTAGCGGAGAAGAAGGCCGAAATTTGTTAAGCTACATTTTAGTTAACGGACGAATTGAAGAAAGCATAGGCGAATTTACTTTTTGGCAAACATTTTTATACAGAAATTCACTTTCCAGAAATACGCGAGTATTGCCTCTTTATTGTGATTCTCTGCCGACTGCCCTAAAAACATTTAAACCTCTATTACAGCAATTGTTTCTGATAAAATTTCCAGAATGTCCTCTTCTTCCAGACACAGACGCTGTAGCCATTCTCGACAACAAATTTTTAAATTTTTCGTTAATCGACGTTCCCAGAGATGGCAATTGTGGACCTGTTGCTCTTTTGGTCGCAAGCGGAGAAATGGATCCAAGACTCTTACGGTCCATATCGACAACTGATTGTCCAATTTTGTCAACAGAACAATACTACTCTTCGATTTCTGACTTACGGCAAAATTTAGCAAAGAGTATCCTCTCCTTGCAACATACCCATAAAACCGAAATTGCAAATCGCTTAGGAACTTTGGGCTCTATGATCGCGCCTAACGATTTAGCATTTGTTGCTAGAGCGATGCAACGAGCCATCGTTCTCGTACAACCATCAACAAAAATTATGACTCCCTATGAAATGGTAAAGTTTACGCCAGAAGGGAATGAAGAACAAGTAACATTTCTAAGCCCAGAACAAATCTTAAAAAATGATCCGCGAGTTTTATTCATATATTTTAATGGCGTAAATCATTTTCAGGCGTTAAAACAAAAAGCTTCCTCACACTGTTCTATACAATGACTCAATCTCTTTTTGTACATTCTAAAAATCTGAAAACAACCTCTCAGTTGACAACCGAAAAATAATCCTATTTGTATCCCGAAAGGGCAAAAATTGGATTAGCCTAACGGTTAAAACACAGAAACGAGAAACCATATGGTTTCTCGTTTCTGGGGAAAGGATGGAGGGACTTTTACGCAAACACCCTCTAAACATCCGGTTGAATGTCCGCAAGCGAAAACGCTTAACTTAATATATTGCCTTTCTTGCCCTTTTCTTGGCAGGCTCCTGAAGGTCTTTTTTTGGAGAAGGGGTTTGTCTCTTTACCTTTTCAATTAGCTTGCAATCTCCAGGCCTATAATCTGCCCATTCATCTAATTTCTTAGACATTTCGTCTGAAGGTAAAGCAATATATTCTTTCAAGGCTTCTAACAGCATCCGCCATTCTTGAAATACCTGAATATCGTATTCCTCCCCTTCCTCATCTTCTTCATCTTCATTAGCGGACGAAACAGACTCTTCTCGTGCCTGTTTTTCCAGATTGTTTATCAATCTTATAATTTGATCTATGTCTTCGCTAGTAATTTTCTCTTCCCCCTCTTCTAATTTGAGGATAGCCTCTGTAATTTCAGCTTCTTTTTGTTCCAGCATACCACCTCTAAGGAAAGTCAATATAAAAAACAACGGTATAAAAAATTTTATTTTCATGATTACTGTGTCTTTAATTAATTTAATGATGTCAAGTTTATTATTTATCTTATTGCTTGCCCTTGAACAAATAACCAATTAGGCGGTGGATTTCCCGTAATTGCTTGATAGCAATTGGACGCAATTTTATGAGCTAAACGGAAACGATTAGGAGGTTTAAGTAACGACACAGACCTTATTGGCTTAGTAGAAACATGCCCCCAACGCATAGAATACCCTCTAGATGCGCGATAAACATTTTCGGACAAATCTTCTCCGTTTAGAAAATTATACTCTTTAGGAATATACTGACGCCCTCCATTTATTGTTATCGTATCATAATTCCTCGTATCATCCTTCGCGTCTAAGGATGTACAAAAAGCATTAGGATGTATCAGGTCTCGCCCATAAAAAACATAAGCATGGGGATCTGTTCTTAAATCAGGGCTTCCCAGAATGGTTGCTATTTCCTCTCCGTTTATTATTCTTGAATCGGGTTCGGTTGCTTTCTTTCGCCAAGTAAAAGCATCTCTAAATCTTTTGGTTGCTGTTGTCGGAACGCCATAGTAACAACGCGTTGCATAAGAAAATCCTTGATTGTCGTAATTCTTATTGTCACCTTTTTTGATGGGATTCCTTAAGAGATGGAACCAATGTAGCATTTCATGGAATAGACCAATGTCCGTTGTTCTTTGTGTTAGTTGAGTTGTTAAGCCTTTTGATACAACACTTAAGGTTCTTGTTGTTTTTGCATTGTCATACATAAATTTTATTGAACTGTTTTTTTGGCAAAAAGCACATTTTTTGTCAGAATAAATTGTTATACTTCTGACATTGTTTCGTACTTTTATATCAAATAGCATAGGCAATAAAACATCCGCCCCGCAACACCCTTGGTTCCTGTTATCGGGATCTACTCTCCTGATTTCAATCAATAAACGATACAACAACACCCGGCCAACTGGATCTGCAGCTATCGTACGGAAGGTTTGCCAAAATTGTTGTTCAAAACCTGCAGGCGTTCCTGCAATACCAGTGTTAACACGAATAATATGGGTTGGTTCACCATTTGCTTTGAAACCCATTTGAGTCGCATTATCTCTTTCAGGTGCAGCGCATCTTTTCGACAATTCCACCGCTCTATCTCCTCCAAAGACCCTAACCCACCAATCGGTTACGGCATCGTTATCCGCAGGTGCTACACCTCTTGCACCCGACCAGGCCCCTGCATCTTGGGTGGTTGGCTGAGAACCATCGCTTGGGAAATATAGATCGCATCCCGCATTGGGAATACGAACGCATACAAATTCCCCAGCCGCAACTTCAGAAGGTGTCCTAAAACCAGGCTGCAACCCCGGTGTTCCTTCTGGCAAGTTAAACTCTGGTTCGCCTAGCAAGAACGCTTGCGTGACAAAACATGCCCCTATAAGAGCCCATTTTTTTATATTGTATAATGTTTCCATACATAAACATAATACGGCACTTTTGCGAAAAACTTTAGGGTTTGCTTTTAGTTTTTTGAAAATTTTATGAAAAAATGCGTTAAAAACTTTAAAAGGTCATGCAATAAATCTCAAGACTCACATTGATTTCGCCAAGATTCCAACGCTGTTTTTATGGTTTCATAAAAGGGATTTGATTTTTCAACATGGCTTTCCAAAAACTTTACCAGACGATTGATTGTATCTTTGGTAAACTCCAATTTTTCCGGACTTGGGATGAAAATTCCACGATCGGCTTCAGGGTAAACATCGGGAATGTCAACATCTCTTGCAAAAATATCTTTCAAAATATCTTTATAATTTTGTCCTTCAAAAGCTTGCTCACAAACCCTTCTTAAGATAACACAGTCTTGTATATTGTTTGATAGCATCAATTGCATTGCCTTAAGACAAACAGCAAGTGATGTGTTTCGATTTATTTTACAAGCATCGGATAAAGCAAATTCGCTGCCCGCATTTATCGCTCTTTGCATATGCTCTTTCAATTTTTCGATTAACGCTTCTTTGTCAAAATCCCTTAAATAAAGTCTGGCCTGAAACATATGTCCAAGTATATTGGCAACAAATATGTCATGTTCGATATCTTTCAGGGGTATTTTCAATTTCCTGTCTTTAAAATCCTTCAAGCTTGCATCTAGTTGTTCTCTGCTTGTAATTTTACCCTCATAAACTTCCTGATAAATGCGAGCTCTCGTGGAGGCAAACAATCGAACGAATGGTTCATGAAAATCGCCAAAACCGTTTAGGGTAAGGTTCAGTACGATTAGAGATAGATAAATAATTTTCTTCATAGTGCCTTTGGTAGCTTAAATAGGTTTAATGTCAAGCCTCTTTTACAGAAATAGTGATAAAATTTTCTAAGCTAACTTCTTTTAAAATCTTTTTTATTGTTGCCAGAGGTTTTGTGTCAAAATCTTCAAAAGAATACCCTTCTTTGACGTATACATCAAGTGAAATTTGCTCCCCTACTGAGGTATATTGGACCACTTCATAAAACATTCTAATGGGAATTTGATCATATATTCGAAATGTCAACTCGGAAACCAAGTTGTATTTGGTCAGTCTTTGACCTACACCTGGCCCATTATCGACACTGTATACACCCCAAATTGTATATAAATCGTCCCCTGTTCCCCAAAACTCTTCTCCACCCCAAAGTTCTGAATATAGTAGACTACCTTGTTTTGCTTCACCTGTCATTTCATTTTTTAGATTATGCATTAAGTGAATAAGCTCATGTACTAAACCTATATAAAAAGGACGATAATGTGTGGAAAATTTTAGTTCTGTGCCATCTTGTTGAGGACCATACGATGTTATGTCTTGTCTTTGAGCTATGTTTTCGGAAAATTTTATATCAGGGATAACGATGGTTTCAATAGGATTACGTTCTGAATACGGAAGATACATAAACTCTTCACCTTCTACTTTAAATAAAATCTGTTTGTCGCCAATAGAGTCTATAATGTTAGAAATAAGCGTACAGCCTATAGGATTGTCTACAATATGATACATGACCGAACGAATGGCGCTTAATGTTTTTGTGTCTCCTATTGAAAAATAAACATGATTAAAGAAACTGTTAACGAAAGTTTCAGTATCTATAAATCGGGTTCGATGTTCGAGAACTATAGGGCATAATGTTTTATCTAATGTTAGGGGAAGAATACGAAAATATGAACCTTCTCGGCGTATATTGCTCTTTTCTAAAAGAACCGACACCCGGCTTAAATCTGTTTTTTCTGTTGGCGCACGATTGACAATGGAATTATGTTCTAAATCATAATATTTTACTTCTCCCTCATAGGTAACCAAAGTAGATACGTCAATAGGCGTTCCATATGCGATAAAATTCCAAATTGAAAAAATTAATAATGTAGCCAATTTATTCATGTCACTTCAATAAATCGGCACTTTTTTGAAAAACCTTAGGGTTTATTTTTTACTTTTTTGAAAAATTTATGAAAAAAGTCGCTGAAACGACCCAAGACAATAAAGCTCTCTGATGAGTGAAAATGGCAAAAAAACTAAGTAAACAGCCCGTAAATCAGCAGAGGACAACGTCAACCTGAACAACAAGACAACACGCTACTAAGACTAGCTCAGGCAAGCGACACGTTATCGACTCTTATCGCCAATCACCTACCTTTCTATCGATTGCCAGCACATTAAAACTAACCTACCTTTTGTGGAATTACGGGCCTCAACTCCTATCCACTTACTGTTCCATGCGTTTTATAAGGCGGCAATCTTGTAGATGGTTCTACCGGCTAACTACCTTAAGCCACCTCTACTGAGTTGCTTGCGGGGCTGGGTTAGATTTGAAGCTGTTTACGATCCACTGAGAAATGGTTGTGGATACATTTGTAACAAAGTCTTTATCGAGAGAAAAAGCATCTTTGTTTTCGTTGCGAGCCACAATTTTCAGACCATAGGCAAGGTCTTTGAAAAGGCTGTTACATAGAGCCATCATAGATTTATCCGAAAGAATACTTTGGCGAACAAGCTCCTGGATTGCATCTTCAGTAAAGGTTATATGGAGATTGTTTTCCTTAAAAAAGGCGGTTTCGTAAGCGTGCAAATCAGCCTTACGTTGTTCACTCAATAACGATTGGTTACTCAGTAACAATTGCTTGAGAGCCTTGTTCGGATCATTGACCGTATCGGTATTGACTTCGAAGAAATGAATGCCGGAAGAAGGCAACTCAAATTTGAAGTTTCGCAATATTTTTTCAAAAACCGTCATCAATCCACGCGCACCCGTCTTTTCCTGCTCTGCCCGCGCCGCAATCTCATCAATGGCTTCCGTGGTAATATCCATATCTATGTCATACCCCATGAAGTCATTTTTGTACTGTTTTAATATAGAGCATTCTGCATCCGTTAAAATACGAGCTAAATCTTTCTTATCCAAGTTATCACAGGCAACACGAATCGGAATTCGGCCAACAAATTCCGGCTCAAAACCGTACTGTATAAAGTCTTGCGTCTGAGCTTGATGGAGGTATTGTTGCGTATCTTCAGCATCGGCACTTGGCGTTACATTGAAACCAATTGAGCCTTGATCCATACGGCGCTTAACCTGCTCGGATAATTTATCAAAAGCTCCACTGAAAATAAATAAAATGTGGCGCGTGTTAATGAATGTCTTCTGTTGTTTGCCTTGTCCACGTTGCATTTGCATGGCTGCCTGCAGCTGACCTAACATATCCGTAGGTGTAAGCAGACTAACCTCAGTTTCCTCCATCAATTTCAGTAAGTTGATTTGCACGCCACGACCCGAAACATCACGTCCATGAGAAGAAGAGGATGCGATCTTATCAATTTCATCGATATAAACAATTCCATATTGCGCTAAATCTACATTACCGTTAGCAACTTTTACCAAATTGCGAATAAGGTCTTCAACATCACCGCCAATGTAACCTGTTTCTGAAAACTTTGTTGCATCCGCCTTAATGAAAGGAACACCAATACGTTTGGCAATATTACGAATAAGATAAGTCTTTCCAACGCCTGTAGGCCCGAGGACAAGTACATTTTGCTTAAGATACAACTCGTCAGCCTTCTCCGGATGCTGTATGCACTGCCGCACGTGATTATAGTGATCACAAATGGCAACCGAAAGCACTTTTTTAGCTTCATTTTGCTTGATAACATACTGATCGAGATAATCGCTAATATCCTTAGGCTTAAGATTAAAACTTTCGATTTGCTTTATAAAAGCATCTTCTTCCTGTGTATCCTTAGTAGGCTCCGGGTGTGGATGAAAAGTAGTCATAAATGGTATCTCTGAGAAGTGAATCGGTCGTTTACCAAAAATTTCTTCAAGTTTCTTTTGTGTAACATCTAGCGTATCCTCTGTGTCATTCATAACGCCTCCTATTGCGTCTTTATCATGGTATCGTCTTAATAAAATCATGTAAAGAAAATATCTAAAAAAGCCTAACTCTAAATCGATAAACTTTAAGAGTTCTTAGCAGCAGCCTTTGAAGTTAAGCTTTTGACTCGATTTGTTTGGTTTGTGCACGCCGACGTTGATACTTATCCGCATTATCGGCTGGCGTATTCAAAAAAACTTCTATGAGTTGAAGCGCAAACTCTGAATCAAGCTCCCCTGGCAAACAAAGTACGTTAATGGCGTTATGCTGACATGCCTTTTGTACGCCTGTAAGCGTTGTTACCAAACCTGCGTAAACACCCACGTGCTTATTGGCAACAATCGACATACCCACACCGGATGTACAGATAAGGACCCCTCGATTCGAGGGATTCTGTTGTACCGCAATCGATACTTTTTTTGCAAAAATCGGGTAATCGCAAGATTCAGATGTATACGTTCCTACATCAAAAAACGGAATACCTTTTTTTTGCAACAGAGACAATAGCGCCGACTTTAACGTAAAACCTCCATGATCTGAACCTAGATAAAGCATTTTATTCTGGTTTTATTTGAATACATATGGCCGAGTTGGCGTTCAGGTAAAGCTTTGCAACCTCTTCTACATCCTGGATCGAAATATTTTTGAAGGTCTCAAGATGGTTGAGTTCCCAAGCCGCTTTTTGCGGATACTGCTGAAAGTTCTTTAACCATTCCAGCCAAAACTTATTCGTCTTTATCTGCTGTCCAACATCGGTTAACAGAGGCTTTAAGGCGCAATCAAACTCTTTCTGTGTAATCCCCTGCTTCGCAATTTTATCCGCAATTTCTACCGTCTTATTCGTAATAAAATCAAGCCTTTTAGGGGCCAACACCAACGTTGCACTCAAATAACCACGATCAAAGCAAACGCTTTGGTAAGACGTAACTTTTGGTGAATAGGTATCGCCCCATGCCTGTCGGATCTCCTGCAGCAAACGATTCGCCAAAATGTTTTTTAATAGCATCAGGGCATGCATGTGTTTTACATTGTCTGCCGTTTCTGTTGGCCAGGTAACATTTAAAATAGCCCTATCAAGCGTTGAGGTGTACGTAAACCTCTTTGTCTGAGGTTCCGGCCATGAAACTTTTCTTAATTCTGGATCGACCGTCTTCTGCTCATCACGCTTTTCAAGCTGGCCAACGGTTGCCAACAACTGCTCAATTAGCTTGGCTCGATCGAAATCACCTACGATAGTTATTTCCATATATTCTTTGTTAAAAACAGGCGCCAACAGCTTGCGAGCCTCATCTAAATTACGCTGCATGAGTACATTCTTTTCGGGATACCCAAAACGACCATCTCCACGTGTAAGAAACATTGCCCCTTTAAACATAAGCATACCTTCAGGTGTTTTTGTAAAAAATTCATACGCGCCCTGAAGGTTTTTCTGAAAAAGCGAAAGGGCTTCCTGCCTATAACCGGGCTCTATCATGTAAGAGCAAAGCAGTTGCATTTGCTGTAAAAAATCTTTACGATTCGTTACACACTTAAGCGCGTAGCAATCTTCATCTACATCAAAATCCACATTAATCATTTTGCCGTCAAAGATCCGATTAAGCACATTTCGATCACACTGCTTCAATCCACCTATCACGAAAGCCGTGTTTAGCAAATATTGTATGCCTGGGTAGGAACCATCTTTTAACGCCATCAAGCCTTTCCCCAAACCTACATAAACCAAGATACGATCCTTTTCGTAATCGGTTTGTTTCAAATTAATCCGAACATTGTTGTCTAAACATAAGCTTTCTAATTGCAAGCCCTCATTAAACGTCCGATCCACAATTTTAACCTCATGGGGTTGCGGAAAAGGCAGCAGATAGACATGCTCCTGCAAATCTTTCGGTAACGATAAAACGTCTTTTTTACTTTGAAGGTAAAGGCTTTTTATTTGATCAACCGAAACATCCTTATCTAAGGGTCCGCTTACAAAAAGCAATTTCCCTGAATTCCACAACTGTTCCCATAATTTAAGACAAAATGCCGGCGTAATCGTAGGCGTCAACTGCTTAAAATAGTCCAATGTTTGTTCACTCGATAAGAAAATCGACTGTTTTACAAGAGCCCCTATGATGGTTTCTGCCATTTCTTTTGGCTTTGCATTTTTTTGTTGTGTACAAACCTGCTCCAAGCGACCTTCAAGGATCTTTTTAGCTTTTTCAAGCATCGATTGCGAGAAGCCAAAGGTTGAAAACTGCCGAATAAATTTTTCTGCCAAGGGAATTATAGCCGACCAATCTTCCTTTTTTGAAAAAAGCTGAAGCACGCACGATTCAAACGTTTCGACATCGATATCGCGTCCAAAGGCAAAATGCGTCAAAGGGGTTGTGTTCTGCAGTTCTTGTAAATACTGCTCCAGCATAATCGTAATCAGTTGCCAGGCAAAATCTTCCTGTGCGTATTGCAAATTTTTAATCAAGGGCTGTTTCACCATCCGAACCGTTGATAAGGTTATAGCCGCTTCTGGCAATTCAGGGTGCTTGAAACAATCCGCTTTAAAACCATTTTTGTCGGCCATAACTTTCCCCAAGTCAGGATTCTTTGTAGACTTCTTTTGGGCTGTTGAAAAAACGGCTGTCAGTTGTTTTTTAATCTCTTCGAGGTTAAAATCACCTGTCACCAAAACGGTCATCCGCTGAGGCGTATACCACTGATGGTAGAAGTTAAAAAAGTCCTTGCTTTGAAATGAACGAATCGATTGTTCCGTCCCAATACAAAATCGCTTTGATACGATGGATTGAGGAAACATAAAGCGCATCATCGCTTGCCAAGCCTGCACGTAAGCAGAATCCCTTGTCCTTAGTTCCGATAAAATAACTCCACGCTCACGCTCTATTTCTTGAGGGAGAAACAAGCAACCAAACCCTTGGTCCCACAAAACTTCAAGGCCTTTGACTAAACTTTTGGAAGTGTTATCGGGCAAATCAATCTGGTAACAAGTATGCAAGCTGGTCGTAAAGGCATTGGTGTCATTGCCAAAACCCATACCATTGGATTGGAAATAATGAATGAGAGTGCCGGGCGCAAAATGTTTCGTCCCATTAAATGTCATATGTTCAATAAAGTGTGCAAGTCCATCTTCGTCATCTTTCTCCATGAGGCAGCCAGCATTGACCAACAATCTTAAGCTGATGCGCTTAGTATCTCCAAAAGGATAAAGCGAACACGTTAAGCCATTTGGCAACACAAACGTTGTCAGTCCTGGAGCGGGTACAAGGGGCTGATCAAGCTTTACAAGAGAGCTGCTAGGTAAGTCTGTGTGCGCGCGTCTTGGCTTTGCGCATGTAACGCTTGGGATCTCTAAGATCTCCAATGTTATGAGCATTAAGAATATTTTTTGGAGTTTCATGCGATTATTCTTCGTAAGGAGTTATAAACAAATTACATACTTGTTGAGGCTGCAGATAAGTTTTACAGCGCTCAAAAAATGAAGCCAATGTCAATTCATCAATAAACTTTTCATAATCCAAACAACGCTGCAAAGATAGTCCTAGAAGCCGGTTATAACCCATGTAAAACGCCTTGCGTCCTATTGTCTGCAAGCGTAATTGATGGTTAACCTTCAAACATCTGCGGCAGATTTCAAATTCCTGTAGCGTAACAGTTTTATCCAAAATCCGCTGAATGCCTTTGCGCATTTCTGCCTCAACGATCTTGACTTGAGAGCTTTGCGTCCCTGCAAACAAACAAAACATACCCTGTTGCTTGCCTGTTAATCGTGTGGCGCCTACGGTATAAGCCAAGCCGCGCTTCTCTCGGACTTCTTCTA
Source organism: uncultured Opitutales bacterium (assembly GCA_944389435.1). Taxonomy (GTDB): domain Bacteria; phylum Verrucomicrobiota; class Verrucomicrobiia; order Opitutales; family UBA9783; genus UBA1183. The sequence continues at coordinate 975 of CALXMI010000115.1, read as the reverse complement.
CAAACGAGCTGGACAAGCCATTAAAAAGCTCTTCCAAAATTTCACCTAGGTAGAAATCTTGCGATTCAGCACCTGCCATCGGATATGCCTGAAAAACCATGGATTGCTCCTTAAACAAATGTTCTTCCTTAAACATCGATGGCTTAAATGAAAAATTCTCCGTTTGCTGGCCTATAGAAGATTGCGCGTCGCTCAAGCGACCACAAATAGGCTCCAATTGCTTCAAAATTTGCGCGTCGCTTAAAGACGTAACGACCGAAATAATACCGTTAGCCTTGCAAATAATTTTCTGATAAAATGCTCTAACGTCATCCAACGTTATTGACAGCAAAGATTCTTCAGTTCCCAAGTGACCAGTATTATAAGGATGATCCTGAAAAAACTGCTGACGTAACTTCTGAAATCCGACATAAAAAATGTCATCCTGCATTTCGCGCAATTCCGCTAATTGAGCATCCTTTTCGATTGCAAACGTACTAGACAAAAAAGCAGGCTGTGTAAGTGCTTCTTCCAGCATACGACAAGCCAAAGGCGTATCATCCTCCAACACCTCTAAGGACAAACCAAGGTAATCGTTACCCGAAAATCCATTCAATTGGCCGCCCACCTCTTCTATTTGCAGGGCAATTTCAGAAGCCAAACGTTGTTGCGTATCTTTTGTAAGCAATGTGGCCAACAATTGCGTTAAGCCCCGTTTTTGTGGAGGCTCAAAAAAAGCACCTGCGGAAAAAATGGCCTGTATGTGAGTTTTGGGTAGATGATCACAGTGCTGAATCAGCACACGTACGCCCTTCACTTCCGTCTCAGTTACCACCGATCCAACCTTCAAATCGGCCAAAACAATGCTATCCTTAGGGCAACAACTTCTGGGCTCTAACGAGACACACGTGCAAGATACATCCTTAAAATATTTACGTACAACCGCTTTAACTTCTTTTGGCGTCAAGTTTCTAAGCTGCTGTAAGTAATGCTTCA
>CALXMI010000114.1 GCA_944389435.1 uncultured Opitutales bacterium | reverse complement strand
ATCTTCATCTTTTTTGGTCAAACCTTCCAATAAGGCGGTCTTTTCTTTCTTTTTTAATGCATTAAGAATGCCCGCAACCGAGGCCGGCCCGCACGCGAATGTAGGCGCATCTACGTTTTCTAGCTTTTGAATAGTGTCTTTGGACTCAAAGGCACAAGATTGCATAAAAGTATGAACAATTTCATTCATCCGTTGAGGTGGTATCGGCCGTAAAGTGCCCATATTAATCAAAATAACCTCTTGTTGTTCTGGGGAAAACAAAGTCAGAATTGAGGTGGCTTGCTTGGGTGGAATGCAGGCTAAAATGAGTGCAATGGTTGGAGGTTGTTCATGCTTTAAATTATCAAAAATTTTAACAGGTTCTAATTTTTCAATCCATCGGGATAATTGGATACATAAAGGATCTTGGAAGGCGTTTACCCAGGTTGTACTAGCCCGATCCTCTCCCTGCGCCAATACCAACATTTTCTTTATAAGCGAAGCATCATTAATCGTATCAGACATTCTTGTCTCTAACAAGGAAGAAAATTCCTTCAAAATCTTTACCCTTATCTCTTGCGGAATGATATGGATTTTTGACATTTCTCGACAGATTTCTTCGACCCTTTCTTCGTCAAATTGTTTCAATAGAGGTGCAGACGTTTCTGGACCCAATACCGCAAAAAAGTAAGCTAATTTCTCAATCTTAGTTAAGTTTTCGTAACTAATTTCGGAGTCATTGTATCTCATGATTGTGTATTTTCTTTACTTACCCAGTTTTGAAGAGCGCTACCCACATTTTCTGGTTTTTGCTGGATAAGTAAGTTTAACATTTCAGGGGTTGGTATAACCGGAGCGGCCACATGACCATCTTGAGAAGCATTGTTGGTAAAGTTGGGTTGGGTTTTCTTAATCATCCGCAAAAAGACACCAAACAACGTAAGCGAGCAGATCAGTACACATATGTTCTTTATCCATGGCGCCCAAGTCGCAATTTTATCTTCAAGTTCCACTTTTTCACTTGCAGGATCAAAAATGGAAGCGTTATTAAATTGAACTTCTTTGATGGATACATACTTCAAATCATCAATACCCAGCGCATTTGCAATCATGCTTCTCAAGGAAGCCATTTCTGCTTCACTACGCGGCTTTGCCTTTTCCGGATCTTTCGGATCGACTTGTTCCGCAATAAAAACCGCTGCCGACATACGCTTGATAGCACCTGGGGTTTCAACAATTTCCTTTGTTGCCTTATTGATGTCGTAAGAAATTGTTTTGTTCTTACGAGATTCCGCTGAATTGGTTTCAATCGCTTGCCCACCTACCGCTTCACGGTCAACCGTTGACCCTTGCGTAGCATTGGTTTCATTGTTCGTGGAAGAATTTTCCTGATAAGTTTGCGTACGAATGACTTGGCTTTCAGGATCATATTTTTCTTCAACAAGAGTCGTCGTATTGGTAACCAAATCCACCGAAACACGTGCTACAACCTTTCCCATACCTAACACGGTATACAGCATGGATTCGATCTTGTGGCTAAAATAGTTTTCCAAATTTTCACGCATACGCAAATGCGAACTGGTTAAGCCCGTCGCAGAGGTATGATTCAAATCTTCTGATAAAACTTTACCATGTTTATCAACCACGCTTACATCGTTTATTTTTAAACCCTCAACGGAATTAGCAACAAGCGAACGAATGGCATTGACGGCCGCTTCGGTTAAAATACTGCCGCCTGTGTCTACAAATACGGAAGCCGTTGGATGAATATTGGCCTGTGTGGAAAGTAATTTGTTTTCTGGAAGAACAATCATTACACGAGCACTACGGACTCCATTTAATTCAGAAATCGTCCTGGACAATTCCCCTTGTAAGGCTCGCAGGTAATTTGTTTTTTGCATGAAATCACTGACACCTACATAATTTTTATCAAAAATTTCATATCCAACTCCCGAGCCAGCTGGCACGTCTTTTTCAATCAAATTCATCCGAATGGTGTAGACCGACTTTTGCGGCACCAAAATGGAATGTCCACCGTCAGTTAGTTGATAAGGGACAGCCTGCTCTTCTAAAAGCGCAACGATTTCGGCCATATTTTTTGAATCTAAACCTCCATAAAGCAACTGCATTTGAGGTTTGTTAATCCAGTAAAGAAAAATAGAAAATCCCAATATAATCGCAAATACAGAGGCCGAAAGGGACATTTTTTGTCCGGTCCGCAATTGTTGCCAAAAGGTTTTAATCTGCTCGATAAATGTTTGCATTTACTTAAATAGACATGCGAGTTAGTTCACGAAAGCCTTCTACTAATTTGTTACGCATTTCCAACAATAATCCAAAGGCAATTCCAGCTTCTTGTGTGGCCAAAATACTTTGATTCAAATTATCGGTTTTACCACTTAAAACATCAAACGTAGCCTCTTGCGCCACATGCTGTTTTTCATCAACCCAACTGACAAATTTATCGATCGGTTTCTCTAAATTCGCACGATAGTCATTTTGAACAGCTTTGTCGCGGCCCAACTTAATCGCCGAAGGATTTTCTGCACCCAAAACTTCTGCCAAATGCCGCTTGGCTTCCTCTATGGGTTGGCTAGATATATTGTTTAATGAAGGTCGAAGGGGTAACCCTGTTTGTAGTAACGAATTTGTTCCAAGTTTCCCGATACTCATAATTCAATCCTTTATATTAACCTAATTATTCATTTCCCCAACTGAAGTGTTTTTTGTGCCATAGTTTGCGAAATTTTAAATGCTTTTAAATTGGCTTCGTAACAACGAGACGCTAGCATCATATCAACGGTCTCTTGCGACACCTTAACGTTCGGCATTGTAACCATTCCACGCTCATCGGCATGAGGGTGTCCAGGATTGTACACAGCATTCCCTTGCGTCTTGTCGGTTTTAATTTCTTTTACATGAATCGTTTGTACACCAGATTTATCCAAAATACTCTCAAACACGGGATACTTCCTTTGATAAGGCTTGCCATCAGGGCCGCGTGTGGTTTGCGCATTTGCAATGTTTTCTGAAATAAGGCGCATGTGTAACTTGTGGGCGGCCAAGGCATTGGCTGACGTTTCTAGACCTGGAATTAAATGAGACATGATAATTAAAAAGCTGTACCGGTAATTGCACTGCGGATTGTTTTGATAGAGTCCTCTGCAATTTTAAGTAAAAATTGATGCCGTACATTATTTTCATTCATACGTAACAGTTCGCGATCTAACTGCACATTATTACCTGACGCATTCGTTGAGCCCGATAAATCTGTTTTTAGGGTCGGTTGGGCCGACTCAAATTCCTCTATTGCACCTTGTTCCAACAATGATGCCAAATGACTTTCGAAGCCTGTATCTACGTCTTGGCGTTTGTAATGTGGCGTTTCGGAGTTAGCAATATTTGCACTTAACGCTCTTTGTCGCAAAACAACCGCCTCCATTTGCTTCTTAGCAAGCGTATAATTCGGGCCTAATGATCCAGGTAACGTTGGCATACTATCCTTTAACAGCATTTTTTGAGCCAATTTTTACCAGAAACTTAAAAATTTGGCGACTTAGCCTTAATGTATGATCGCCTCAAGAGCCGGTTAACAAATGAAATTTATAATTTAATCAAAGGTTTGGAAACAGTAAAAATTTGGCAACAGTAGGAAACAAACACGTTCATTGCTCTGTCATTACCTTGTAGGCTTCCATAAAATTGGCACAACATGGACAGGTACAAGTCCCTAGTTTTTCTTGTGTCAATAAAATGGAATTTATATTCGCATTGTGGCCAGTTTCAACGTCTGTTGTACGATCGCCGATCATCCAACATTTTTTTGGATTCAAACGATATTTTTCCAAACACTCTAAAATAAATTTCGGCGAAGGCTTCCGATAAGGGCAAGGAGCCTCAGGCGTACCAACCGCACAACGTATTTCCGTAAAAAAATTGTTTCCCAAACCTATCAAATCTACCATGCGTTGATTAACAACCTCGACCTCTTTCATGGTGAAAAATCCACGATTGACACCGCTCTGGTTAGACAATAAAAAAAACATCCAATGTTTTTGATGCAAAAGCGTCAACGCTTCCTTAACCCCAGGCAGCAGTTCAACCTTTTCTGGATCTCCCAAGTACCCATAATCCACAATCAGAGTCCCATCTCGATCCATAAATAAAGCTGACCTATCTTCTAACATGCGTGTCAATTACTCTTTAACAAAAAAATCCTCCCCTAACCCATCACAAAGGCTTACGGCCAACTGTTTTAAGCAAAAAACTGCATATAAAACATTATTGATTTGACTTTTATCCAATGAAGTCATGATGTTGATGAATCTATGCTAAATTTTTGCAACAAAATACGAATGTCGTCAATTTTTATTTTCTTATGTTTTTCTTGTAGCATATTTTCAGTCGATAAAACAACAGCAAAATCAGCATCCAGTTCTTCAAAAAAAAACACAATACCCGTGTGGCCTACCGACAATCCTGCTTTTTCGAAAAATCAGCCTTTAGCAGCCTATATACAGCCTACCGTCTCCGGCGATGTTACTTCCGGAACTTACGGCTGTGTACGTAACAATGGAAATCGGTTCCATAGCGGCATCGACATAAAATCCATTCACCGAAACCGTAAACAAGTCCCTCAAGATAACGTTTTTGCCTGTCTTCCTGGAACCATCGTGTACCTCAATACCGATCCTGTTCGTAGCAATTTTGGCCGCTACGTTGTGGTAGAACATTACCTAGAGAACCTTCATTTTTATTCCTCCTATGCACACCTAGCTTCTATTGATCCAACACTACGCCAAGGCCTAAGCGTTGAGGCTGGCCATCGATTGGGCACACTCGGTACTTCGTCCAACTGCACGCGTATTCCCAACGCTCGTGCTCACCTACATTTTGAACTAGGGCTCAAACTTGGGTCCATAGAGACATTTCAAGCTTGGTACAACGCTCAGAAATTTTCGACACCCAATTGGCACAGGGATTGGAATGGCTTGAACTTGTTTGGAATCGATCCGCTTGCTTTCTTTCAAAGCCATTTGTCGTTCCTGGATTTCTTAAGAACTCAAACTATTGCTTTCACGCTCGACATCTTCACTTGCAAACAACCTAAATTTATTCAGCAAAACAAAGCTCTTTTAAAGCCTTCCAGTAAAACAAAAAAAGTCCAAACAGGCTGGCGTATCGGTTTTAATTGGGCTGGTCTACCCTTATCCTGGGAAGCTTTATACCAAACAAACCCAAAGGTTATTGTACTCCATACTTACGATAAAAACGAACTAACGCGGCATGGTAACCGACACACCCTTGAGTTCAAAAGTGATGGACAACCCTTCATCGGAAAAACCCTTCGCCGTCAATTGTTTTGCTTATTTGGAGAAAACTTCTCGCTGTAGCTACAAGGACTTCCCCTGCTCTAGTTTACGAAGCGATTGCTCGGGCAGCGGAAATTTTAAATACAGAATGGAGCCCATTTGCGCTTTACTCTCGATCTCAACAAAACCATGATGTTCCTGCATAACACGCCGTATAATGAGCATGCCAATGCCATGACCGGTTGTCTTAGTTGTTTCATTATTAAGGGATAACATTTTAGCTGCTTGGGCACCCGAAATTCCACTCCCTGAATCCGCAAAAGCAACCACCAAGAAACAATCATTCTGGTAACACGAAACGCGAATCCATCCGTTGGAACCTATGGCTTCTATTGCATTTTTGACAACATTGAAGAATGCCTGATGCAACCTAGATGGGTCTAAAAATATGGGCGACAAATTTTTTTGAAAGTTTATCTCAAGACGAATGGACAAATTATCCAATTGAGGTTTCAAGACATCAAAAACACCCTTAACAACAGGCTGTATATCTGCCTTTGTCAAAACAGCTTCTTTAGGCCGTACGGCCTGTAAAAAATGCTGGATAAATTCATCCAAGCGCTTTACTTCATTCTGACAAACTTCCAGTGAGCGGGTAAGTTTTTCAGGAACATCTACACGCTTCAGAGCTCGCTGAACAAGTTGCAAGTGAATACCGATAGAATTGAGCGGATTTCCAAGCTCATGAGCCACCTCTGAAGCCAATCGTACAACCGAATCAACACGTTCCTGATTCAACCGCTCCTCAGTTACCTGCTTTTCCTCTGTAATATCATATAATAGGACAATAAAACGGTGCTTTTCACCCATTTCTGGAAACGTTTGAATATGAATACGCACCCATTTATTTTCTGGATAAATCAGTTGTGTCTCTTTTGAAACCACATCCGGCTGCGTCTTAGAATTTGATGCTTCAAAAAAATGCTTTAATGCCGGCATCCAATGCCATAATGGAGCGATCTGTTTATAAGTTTTTGGAAGTCCTAACAATTGCACAGCCGACTCATTGCAAAAGTCAATTTCCCCATCGCCATTAACCAGCAAAACCGCTTCCTTCAAGAGATTAAATATTGCACTCAATAAAGCACACTCTTTGTCTAGATGCTGGAACAATTCATTAAATTCAACCCTATCCAGCGTAGACAGGCGCGCATAAAGTTTTTCTCGAACACTTTTTCTCATAAGCGGGATGGGTTAGTCTTCAGGTACCGCTGGCGGTATCAACTCCTCAACAACATGCCAAAAATAAACAGAATAATTACCCCCGTAACCTGCGCATTGGTATGCCCACTTCCCCTTTTCCTTTATAATGTTGAGTGTACGATTTGACAAGGGAATACACTCGCCTGTTTTTTGTGATTTCAAT
>CALXMI010000113.1 GCA_944389435.1 uncultured Opitutales bacterium | reverse complement strand
CGCTTAAGATAAGTTGTCGATGACAACTATGCATGTACCTTAGCAATTCTTCTATAGCCAATAAACATGAGGCATCGATATAGAAAGCATTTCTAAGCTTAAGAATAATGACCTTCATTTGTGGTCTTTTGCAAACTTCACGAATTTGATCTCTAAAAAGTTCAGCTGATGCAAAAAATAAATTCCCTTCAACATGAATAATAGACAATTCCGATTGATGGCCTCCATGCCCGATTTCATTTTGACGGAGCTGCCCATCTTCGTAAGTAAATTCAAAAAACTCAGGTACAGCTGCTTTCCGTAAAAAGAAAATAATAGATAGAAAAACACCCAAAAAAATCGATACATTCAAAGGCATTAAGAACGAAGCCAAAATGGTTATAATAAATACACAGGCATCGGAACGATTAGACCGCAAAATAACTTTTATAGAATGCCGCTCAAAAAGCTGAATACCTAACAAAATAATAAGCGTAGACAAGCCGGCTTTGGGAATATAATTAAAAAACGGTCCAAAACATACAATTCCTAGCAAACAGAACAGTCCGCAAAATAGGCTGCTTATGGAAGTTTTTGCGCCACTCATGTAATTAGCGGAAGATCGAACCAATGAGCCCGACGCCGGCATACCAGAACAAATACCACATAAAATGTTCGCAATACCCATACCAAATACCATTTGATTGATGTTGGCCCTCTGTCCCATTCGAGCGGCCAAAGCCTTTAATATAGTTGTCCCATCAATTAAACAGATAAAGCTAAGTGCAAAAGCCGTATTGGCCATCAAGCTAACATTGTCCCACGAAAACCCTTGCAAGGAAGCCTCCCAAGTTGTAACATAAATTTTTTCTAAAGATGATATAGGGCAATGACAAACTTTTATCAGAAAGTAAGTTATCAAAGACAGAGAAAAAATTACAAGGGCAATTTGCGGAGCATGGGGCGCTACTTTTTTCCAGAACCAACACAAAAAAAACGTTAATAGAGCAATTCCTAACGAACAAAGGTGAATATTCTTCAATCCCAATAGCGTTGCTTTGGTGATATCTAAAAAAGTAATAGAACCATCCTGCACAATTTCTAAATCAAAGCCCAAGGCATTGTGTAGCTGATTAACAATCATGATAACAATAACAGCCGTCATGTACCCCAAAATAACGCTCTTTGAAACGTAACGCACCAAAGACGCAATATTCAAGGCAGCACTAATCAGCAGAAAGGTGCCGGTCAACACAAGGGTTATCGGCAAGAAATAAGTGAAATTATAAGCGGCAATTCCACAGGCCGAAAACGCACTTAGTAAGAGTACGGCAGTAGAGTTGGTTGGACCTAAATTCAAGACGCGTGAACCTGAAAAAATAGCCGAAACAATCGTCGCTACGATGGCTCCATACAACCCGTATTCAATCGGTAAACCTGCCAATAAAGCATAAACCAAAGCTTGAGGAAACACCAACAGCGAAACGTTTAATCCAGCCCACAAATCTGGCAATAAATACCGACTTGTATATCTTAAAAATTCTTTACGTATGGGCAGTAAATCTAGCCCTGTCTCATGCCACCAAACAAAAACCTCTTTTAAAGCCCCTCGCATCAAAACAATGTTTTAGATATATTTTTTTTAAAAGTAAAATATTTTTTCAAATAATTATTATTCTTAAAGTTCACAACATGATCCATAAATGCATAAGGGAGCTGTGTAAATATACCAGCTCACGAGTTTGTTGCATGAAATGAACAAAGGTATCGCTTACCATTAAGTCCAGAGCGTCTGTAATCGCTTTTTGTGCCCCTAGATGGAGTAACTAACCAAAGACAAGTAAAGGCTGTAAATGCCAAATAGTAAACTGTTCTACGCGTTCAGCGTTCAAAAATTTTTGCAATTGACTTATGCGAAAAGTATCACTTAGAAAAATGAACAAATGCGTCCAACTCCATCATTTATTCGACCGTAACCGATTTTGCTAAATTTCTGGGCTTGTCCACATCACAATTGCGTTCCAATGCCATATAGTAGGCAAACAACTGCAAGGGCAATGTAGTTACGATAGGCAAAACCGCTTCGTATACACTAGGAATGTAAACAATGTCGTTGTAGGCCTTCTCTGGCACATGAGCCCCCTCTGTGGCTACAGCAATCACTTTACCGTTTCGAGCCCTGATTTCCATCATACTACTGATGTTTTTCTGAAGCATGGATGGATCTGAAGCCAATACAAAAGTAGGCACATTTTCATCAATAAGTGCCAAGGGTCCATGCTTTAATTCTCCAGAAGGATACGCTTCGGCATGAACGTAAGACACTTCTTTCAATTTTAGTGCCCCTTCCATGGCTATCGGATACAAAATCTGACGCCCTAAGAAAAAAAAATCTTTATAGGAAGCGTATTTATGGGCGATTGTTTTCATGGTAGATTCACAACCCTGCAAAGTTTTTTGCACACAATCAGGCAAGGCTTGCAAGGCTCTCACAAATTCACAGCCGTCAGAGAAGCTCATGTCTCGCATGCGGCCCAGGTACAGGGCTATCATCGCCAACACGCAGATTTGCCCCGTAAATGCCTTGGTAGATGCTACGCCAATTTCAGGGCCAGAACGCTGATAGACACCTCCGTCGGACTCCCTTGCAACGGTAGAGCCCACAACATTGGTAATTGCCAACGACTTAAATCCTTTGCGCCGGGCTTCATGAAGAGCCCCCAGGGTATCCAGCGTTTCGCCCGACTGACTGACAACAAAAACCAGCGTGTTTTTATCTAATGGTGCATTGCTGTAACGAAATTCAGATGCGCATTCAACTTCTACCGGAATGCGTGCGTACTTTTCTATGAGGTATTCGCCCACTTTGCACGCGTACGATGCCGTTCCACAGCCTAACAACAAAATACGGTCTATTTGTCGTAATTCCTGCGGTGTCATTTGCAGACCTCCTAAGTGGGCTGAGCTGCCGTCTTTAGAAAAACGACCTAAGATGGTATTTCTCAAGGCGACATCCTGCTCAAAGATTTCCTTCTGCATGAAATGGCTATAGTTGCCCAAATCGGACGCATTCATATCCCAATCAATCGTTTCAACCGTTGGGTTGATAAGACCATTGCTTAAATCTTGGACTTGGTAAATATGGTCGTGGATATGGACCATTTCGTTGTCAGAAAGGAATACGACATCTTTGGTTTGACCCGCAAAGGCACTTGCATCACTTGCCAAATAGAAGCCATCGGGGTGAATCCCTAAAATAAGCGGCGAACTCTTTCGAGCACCGATTAATTCCTGCGGGCAATCTTTGCAAATAACGGCAATACCATAGGTTCCCTGGATTTCACATAAACTAATGCGGACACTTTCTGCAAACCGTTGGGATGTAGGCAATTCCCTCAATCGACCATAATGGTAAGCCATTAAATTGGCTAAAACTTCTGAATCTGTATCGCTATAAAACGTGAAGCCTTTTTCCTTTAACAAGGCTTTTAAGCCTACGCTATTTTCGATAACACCATTATGGACTAAAATAAATCTTCCGTCGCAACTAACATGTGGATGGGCATTTTTTTCGGAGACACCACCGTGGGTTGCCCATCGGGTATGACCGATACCAACACAGCCACGTATGGCTATTTTAGCCACTTTCTGAGCCAACAACTCTACGCGTCCAACCGATTTTACAATTGTAAAAGGATGCGTTTCATCGCCGATAACGATACCTGCCGAATCGTAGCCCCTATACTCTAAACACTTCAACCCCTTTATTAAGACTTGCAATGCGTCAGATTTTCCGATATAACTGATAATACCACACATCGAACTGTGATTCTGTGGTAAAAAGCTCTTTGTTGCAAGATAAAAATCATGAGTCGCTTAAAGTCAAAAGTTTGTTGTATCATTATGGGTGGCGGACGCGGGACACGTTTGGCACCTTTAACGAATGTTCGATGCAAGCCTGCCGTACCTTTAGGAGGGAAATATCGTTTGGTAGATATTCCGATTAGTAATTGCCTTAATTCAGGCTACAATCAGATTTATCTGCTAACGCAATTCAATACAGAATCGCTTCATCGTCACATCCAAGAAAGCTACCGTTTTGACTATTTTTCAAACGGTTTTGTCGAGATTTTGTCGGCTGAGCAAACTCAATACAATGAGAATTGGTATCGTGGTACCGCAGATGCCGTCCGTCAAAATTTGAACCACATTCCTTTGAATGATGATCAGACCGTTATCATTCTTTCTGGAGATCAACTGTATCGTATGGATTTGAGCCTTTTTGTGAAACATCACGAAGAGACGCAAGCAGACATTACCATTGCCGCTAAAGCTATGCCAGCAATTC
>CALXMI010000112.1 GCA_944389435.1 uncultured Opitutales bacterium | reverse complement strand
CTGTGATTATTCGACGCATATCTATGGGGGGCCTTTCCCTCTCCCTCCTTCGCTTCACTCCTTCTTATAGATCGGATCCTTCTTTATTTGTTCTTGTACTGCCTCCAACAACTGTCTTCTGTATTCTGAATTATAAAGACCTTGTCGTCTGACTATACGTGTCGATTCTATAAGATCAAGCGCCAATTCTTGTCGAGGTGTTAACTTTTTATACAAATCCGGAAACTTGGCCATGTGTTGTTTTATAGCTTCCTGTTGCTGACGCTTTTTCTCGCTCGTATAATACCCCTGTTTTCTCATTATGGAGCGTATCGCCCAAAGCTCTCTAGCCAAGGCTTCTCGATAAGTTCTAGGGGGGTTATTTCGCACTTTTCTTACGTTTTTTATCATGATTCTATTTACTATCATTGATCTCTTGATTCATGTAGTATTTCGATAAAATTTTCAAAAGAACTGGCAAAAAATAAGACATTTACCTGGCCTTCTTTGGCCTCATGATGCCACATTACGAACGGAAGCCATTCCATAGGATCATTCCGATAGTCAAAACAAATGCAATCACCATCGCTACAGAAAGGCACTAGCCACTTTGGGAAATAATGATAACCACAATTCGGATCAGGGTCATTTTTAAAATCTGTCGATAAACTTGAAAGCATCCAAACATTTGTCACCACATCCCTTATATCATCAAAATGCAAACTTGTTGAACTTACTTGTTTTATATTTTGGTTAAAATATTCAAAACAATTCTTCTCTTTCAAAAAAGCCACGTTATGTTTTGCTATAAAACCCACGTAATCTGTCGGCAATTTTACACCTAATGTTCTTTCTATGAGTGCAATCACCTCTCTGTTTACAGGACCGTGATCGGTTAATATATTTTTTTCATTCAATGCGTTCATTTACCAGTTTCCCACATGGTGCCAGATAAAACCTTCTATTGTTTCTCTATCAATCGTTTTATTTTCCTCCAAAACCTCCTTAGCCAATTTGATCTTTTTATATGCGAAAAACCCATAATTATTTCTATTTCATGACTATCTACCTTAAAATAGTTCTTTAGCCAATCCAAATATTCTTTTAAAAAACCGATACAACACTTGGTAGGTTTTTTTCAAAAATAATTCTAATTTCGAATTTGTGAAAACTTTGTTTTATGAATATTTTTCGGTTATTTTCCTCTATATAAGACGCATCATTGTCTAAATACGATAAATATGTATTTAGTTTATCTTGCAGTAATTTTAAATGCTTGTCCTCATTTTCCCAATCTAGGTGATCAATAAAGGCTAAAAATAATTTATCCGTTTTTGTTTTATCACGCCAACAAAAATCAACGTTACCCGTTTCACAAATAGTCATAAATGTTTATTCCCCTTTTCTAACGATTTCAACATTTGTTGGGGGTATTTTGGCTCCTGGCTTTAACACTCCCTTCCCTTGGCCTGCAACAAAAGCCCCGCTTTTCGGCAATTTCTGAAAATCCTACGCTTTGCTTTCTAGTAAGCGGCGCTGTAGGAGAAGATTTACATTCGTAAATTATAATTTTTCCGGTCTTTCTGTTTAGTGTTATAAAATCTGGCCTTACCGCGAAAACCACCAAAGAAGAGAATGTTTGATTTTTATAAATTTCTTTTTTTCCACCACTCATCCGACTTAAATTCTTCTGGAATTTCATTATCCAAAATTGCTTCATCTGAGTAATTTAAATCATTTTCAAGAATGTTGAAATAGCGCTCCCTTTTAGATTCAGGGAGCCGTTTACCACAAAAAGGGCAATGACTTATTGAGATATAAGAACTACCGCCATCATGAATTATAATTCCATACTCGTCAAAAACGTTGTTGTAGTAGATTATATGATCTGCACAATCAAAAGGAGAATCATGGATATCGCATACATGTTCAACCTGTCCTCTCATATCTTCACAACAATGTTTTACCATTTTAGTCTCCTGTTTTTTTGCAGCAATGCTTCATCTACCACACCTTGGCTGGGCTCTATACTCCCAATATGTCTTCCATACCTATCATACACAATAATGCGATAGTTTTCGGAAGATTTTTGAGCCAACCATCCCGTGCTTGTATTTCTTAATATCTCTTTGTCTGTATCTTTGTTCATTTCTGTATCTCTCGACCTGCTACTTTTTGGGAAGTGTCTATCTTGCCTTCGCTAGGCCTTATAACACCCACATGTTTCCCATGTTTATCAAAAACTTCTATATCAAATTTTTCATGAGATTTTTGAGCTAATTGTTTTGTTTTTACATTTTTCAATGTTGACTTGCCATACCCCTTTACAGGTATCCATTCTCCTGAATCCTTCATTTGTTGCCAACAAGCTTCTTGCGTTTGCTTTGTTTCTATAATTCTTTGAGCCTTAACTGCCCCGCTACTACCGGCCTTACCGGCTCTCTTCGTCCCTTGGCCGAGATCCTGAGCAACCACCCTAACCAATGGCACATTGGAACCATGAGTCATTCCTTTTACAGAGGCAAGTATGTTGGAGACCCTAACCTTAGGTACAAATGGGAATAAATCTAAGGTAGCCAGGACCGGGTGCTCCTGGACTTCCTGCCTAAGACCCGCTACGCCATCACGATGTGCGATAGAGCCGTAATGGTAGGTCGTGGTGGCAAGATCGAGACCCGCAAGCGTGCCACCCAGGCAGGATCCAAAGGTACCTCCCCCAAGCATCAATGGAGTAGCCGATCCCAAGACCGCAGCCTGAAAAGCCGGATCCTGTGCCATTTGATTAATCCACTCGGTCTCATTGAGGCCTTCCTTAATTTCCTCCCTATGATAAGCTAACCAACGGGCAATAATTTTCTTCAGCAACGAGCCTTTGGAATCGTCATCTTTCGTCCACGAATCGAACGATGGAGTGGCGCCCAAAGTCCACCACCAATTATTTTTCACTGCATTTTGGGCAGCATCGTTGGCCGAAACGGGATCACGGGCGGCGAGGAAGGCGAGGGCGGAACTGACGAAGCGGGCCTGCTTGGAAGTGGTGAGGGGATTTTTGCCGGGGACATGAGCCGTCTCTGCGACCGTTTCAGCGACAGCAGCGCCAATGGCGCCTGCGGC
>CALXMI010000111.1 GCA_944389435.1 uncultured Opitutales bacterium | reverse complement strand
GATTTAGTTCAACCATCTGAAACTCCTCTTCTAACAACACAGTTTTTGCAATACAAATTTTTTCTAAAAATCCCAATAATCTTACATCTTGGAAGAGATGGGATCTGTTCAATTCTTCGAAAATTTCGTGGCTAATACTAGATAATGGAGTTGCAATTTGCTGATCTTCTTCACTTGCTACATGAGTCGGTTGTTCAATAGAACTTTCAGTTAATCCCTTTGATGATACAGTCCCCATATTTTTTAGTGTAATTTGTTTGCATCTGCTTGTCAATACAATAGTGTATTGCTCATGAAGAAAATATATCCATTATTTTTATGCTTTGTTTTCAATCCTATAGCAAATGCTAATTTTTGCTTTGATTCTGTCTTTGACAGCATTTCAAAAAAAATATATGTTCTTTATAGGATTTATTGGAATCAAGATATTGAATTAGATTACAATATAAAAAATTATTTAGAAACCGTAATTCAACAAAATGATTTTGTGGATAACAACGATATACCTGCAATAGATGTTGATGCTTTAAGAGAAAATGAAGGCCTTTTAAAATTTTATGATATGCTCTGTGGTTACCCAGAGAAACGATATTCTGGTTTGCTTTACAAGTTTTATGATTTTGGTTATCTACCGAGAAATAAAAATGCAATAAATGCCTTTCTTAGTGTGTTAAATGTTTTTATACAACATAAAAAACGTGAAATTCATATGGATATACCGCACCTAAGGATACTTTTAATAGAGCAAGCGAAGGTAAGAACTGTTTTAAGATCTTTAGAGTAATCCCGCGCTTCTTCATCGGAAATATGCTTCAAACATTCCTTCGTGAAAATCCCATGTTTTACCGCATTTAAAGCTGATTTAGCCTTTCCTACTTCCGTCTTCGGCCCTGTTGATAATTGCGCATTTCTCCGATTTGCTGATATTTTCTGCAAAGATAGTGTTCCCATGTCTGTTATTATCAGGCAAATGGCAGGAAATTGCAAAAGATTATTCGAGGTTTTTAGGGCTAAGATTTCGTCAAAAATCAAGTAAAAATGACGAAACCGCCGTCAATTTTTCTGTAACTGAGAGAATTAGCAATTTGCAACAACTTTTAGATGAAGCTTAAAAACTTTGCAAAATGTCAATGTTTTTAAAGTATGTTTTAAAAACTCTGCAAAAAAAGAACATTTTTTAAAAAAATCCCTAAGCTGTTTCAAAAAACAGTCGATATATAAGTATAGCAAGTTTAATTCTTAAGGGTAAGGGAGACTATGTCTTGTTCGTATGCCATCAAAAGTATCGTTTCGCATAAAAATCGGATAAACAAGCCGAAACACTATCAGCTTTCGTTGCTAAAATTTAACGATGAAGCGGATATCGATGTACTTGAGCAGAGCATTTACGATTTGGATCCGAAAATATTGGCGTTGTTGTTGCAGGATAGGACGACTGGGAAGAATATCCTTTGGGCATGCGATAGTTATGTGAAGTATGGAACACAATATCGAGCTGAATGTGAAATACTTCCACATCAGATTACTGGGGCGTATACGAAGCTTATTCGACCGAGGACGGAGAAGACGAAAGAGGAGCAGAAGAACCGAACGCGCAAGAAGGCTGAAGTTTTTACCCCGTCGTGGCTTTGCAATGAGATGAACAACAACTGCGACGCAGAGTGGTTTGGCAGGCCGGATGTTTTTAATACAACGCAGGATAAAAATTGGACACCCTGTGAGGGAAAAATTGATTTCCCGGGAGGCGATAAGGATTGGCAAGCATATGTAAAAACGCGCTACCTGGAGATTACCTGCGGAGAGGCTCCGTATTTGGTTTCGCGCTATGATACGACGACGGGGGAGGCTTTGCCAATTGAAAGGCGTATCGGAGTATTGGATCGCAAATTGCGTGTAGTTAAGGAGAACACCTCAAAAAAGAATTGGTTAAAGTGGGCTTTAAAGGCCTATAAAAGCACTTACGGATTTGAATTTCAGGGAGATAATTTACTTATTGCTCGAGAAAATTTACTGCTTACATTCCGGGATTATTACCGGCAAAAATTCCCCCAAGAAGAACCTGATGAAGATACCCTAAAACAGATCGCTGATATCATATCCTGGAATCTTTGGCAGATGGATGGACTCAAGGATTGCGTACCTTTCAGCAAAGCAGAGACACAACTGGATTTATTTGGAAAGCATACCGACAGACCTTCCTTACAATTTTGTAAAATCAAAGATTGGGATACGAATTCTATCCTTACATATCAGGATTTGAAAGGAGGTTTGTGATGATAAAATTTGATTTCTGCATCGGCAATCCGCCGTATCAAGGAGAAAACCATGCACAGCTTTATCCAGATTTTTACTTAGCAGGAAGGAAAATAGCAAGTTGCTTGGAAATGATTTTTCCTACTGGCTGGCAAGCTCCAAAAAATGCAAACAATTTACGAGTTTTGAATAATAAATCGATAAAAGAGGATCCGCAAATTGTGTTCATTAATAACAAACACAACGCATTTTTGAACATGGCAGGGGCAGAATGGACGAATATCATAATGTGGAAAGAAGGTCATAACAACGGACTTAATGGAAAACAGAAGATATTAACGGATTCCAAAAATGAAAGTATAGAGCAACTCAAATATGATGTTTCGCAAATGGGTAAACCCCAAGAAATCTTAGTGTTATTCGATTATGTAAAAAACAAAGGAAATTTTGAAAGTATTTCTCATTATATTTCACCACGAAAACCTTACGGTCTTTGTACAGATTTTTTAGATAACCCTTTAAAATATGGCTTGCCCAAAATACAAGAATGTAAAAAACAAGCCAGTGATATTCTAATTTATGGTTTAAAGAAAAGGAGATTATCACCATGTTATATGCCATTCGATTATCCTCTCCCTAAACGTACACCCAGTATGTCAAAATACAAAGTTTTTGTTCCCTACGCTTGGGGTAATATGTCTGAAGCAGGTTTAGGTGGTGCATATGCAGATATTATTATTGGAAAACCAAATGAAATTTGCACTGAGAATTTTTTAGAAACAGGATGTTTTGAAGATTTTTACATGGCACAATGTCATTCAAAATATCTAATGACAAGATTTTTAAGAGCACTTCTGTATATCAACAAATTTTCGCAACATAGCACAAGGGCTTGGGGTGCTATCCCTGTACAAACCTACGAAGAATCGTGGTGGAGTAGATCCATTGAAGATATAGATAAATGTTTGATGCAAAAATATAATGTTCCACAAAACATTCAGGATTTTGTTTTTAAGAACATTCAAACAAGAACTGAAGCAAATATTAAAAATTTCCAAGCAATGGAATAAATCATGACCCCCATAAGAATTAAAGCCGTAAAGAAAATTACGCCAAAGTGTTATGCGTATACGACGCCCGAAATAAGGAAGCATGATGGTTGGACGAAGATAGGATTTACCGAACAAGACGATGTGCATGCGCGGATACGGCAACAGACACAAACGGCCGATGTTAAGTATCATTTGGAATGGTGGGAAAACGCAATTTATGATTCCGGCGAAGCATTTCGAGATTCAGATTTTCATGCTTATTTGAGGAAACAATCCGTTGAACGCCTTAAAACACACTATCAAGATAAGTATGGGCAAACGCATACGGAAAACACGGAATGGTTTCGTATTTTACCGGAAGTAGCGCACGAGAAGTTCAAAGATTTCAAAGCGAATCGTGGAATTTTAAAAAAGTTGGGCTGTCTCGAATATCAATTGCGAAAAGAACAAGATCGTGCGGTTGAACAAACACGGCAGTATTTCTTGGCAAATCGTGACAAAAACCCCGAGTTTTTATGGAATGCAAAGCCACGCTTTGGCAAGACACTTGCGACATACGATTTATGTAAAAGGTTGGATGCAAAAACCGTACTTATTGTCACCAATCGGCCGGCTATTGCCAATTCTTGGTATGACGATTACGAAAAATATTTAGGAACCGACTCGGGGTATTACTTCATTAGTTCAGTAAAAGCATTAAAAGATAAACCGCATGTTATTGCGCGTAAGGATCTTCCTACCGACGCTCAAGGCTATATCGAATTTGTTTCGTTGCAAGATTTGAAAGGAGCCAGCGAATTTGGTGGAAAGTATGACAAACTGGAAGCAGAAAAACAAATTAATTGGGACATTCTCGTTATTGATGAAGCCCATGAAGCTATTGATACCATAAAGACCGATGTTGCTTTTTCTCAGATTCAACGCAAATACACGCTACACTTATCCGGAACGCCGTTTAAAGCTTTAGCGAATGACAAATTCGAAACGAAAGCGATTTACAATTGGACCTATGCCGACGAACAGAAAGCCAAGCAGGAATGGGATTACTCGCAAGAAGGTGAAAACCCTTACGCAAACTTGCCAAAATTAAATCTTTATACGTATCAAATGTCGGAATTGATCCAGGCGAAATTGGATGAGGGCGCCGATTTTGACCACAATGGCGAAAATGAAGAATACGCTTTCGATTTAAACGAATTCTTTGCGACCGATAAAAGTGGTAATTTCAAGTACGATGAAGCGGTTGATCAATTCCTGAACGCATTAACACATGGTAGCAAATTCCCATTTTCAACACCGGAATTACGGGATGAATTAAAGCATACCTTTTGGCTGTTGAATCGCGTTAGCAGCGCCAAAGCCTTGAAGGAAAAATTGAAGAATCATCCTATATTTAAAGACTACAAAATCATTTTGGCGGCGGGCAAAGAGCGTGCCGACGGAGATTTTGAAGTCGATAACGATGAGCTCAAGAAGTCTTACGATAGAGTCGTTAGAGCCATTGAGGAATACCCCAAAACCATTACGCTATCCGTCGGGCAATTAACCACCGGCATTACGATTCCTGAATGGACGGCCGTATTGATGTTAAGCAACGTAAAGAGCTCTTCGCTTTACATACAAGCCGCATTCCGCGCTCAAAATCCGTGCAGGTTTAAATATAACGGTTCGCTTTACCGCAAAGAAAACGCTTACGTATTCGACTTCGATCCTGCACGAACGCTGGTTATTTTCGAAGAATTAGCGAACGGACTTACCTTCGACACCTCACGTGCACGCGGCGATACCGCTTTACGCAAGAAACATATTTGCGAACTGATCAATTTCTTCCCGGTCTATGGCGAAGATAAGGACGGCGAAATGGTTGCTCTCGATGCGGAACAAGTCCTATCCATTCCGCGTACGATTCATGCCCAGGAAGTTGTAAAGCGTGGCTTCATGAGCAACTTCTTATTCCACCAAAATATTGGCAATATTTTCAGTATGGCGCAGGAAATACGCGATATTATTACTAAGATTAATCCAACAAAACCGTTGCCTGAGCCTAAACACAAAAGTAATGAAATAATAGGTATAGGACAGAACTCTCCTTTTGGAGAGAAAATGTATAATGAGCTGGAAGAAGGACTAACGGAAGCTTTGTGCGAGTCACTCCAAGGGGATCCCCCTTTAAATGTGATAATCGAAATAAAACGCGATATTCGTAAAAAGGTCATTGATCCACTTATTAACAAAGTTAAAAAATCTTTTGATGAAAATCTGCCGAAATCAGTACAGAACGCTGTCTTGAAGAAAATCAACAACAAGACAGAAGAGCTTTTGGGTAAATCCTGCGGAGATTTTACGATAAAACGTAATAAGTTGGAACGTGAACGTAAGGAAGATTTAAAACAAACAACAACCTCTGAGGCAAAACAAGCAATCAACCAAAAATATGATGATAAAATCGAATTAGAAAGACAAAGACTTTTTGATAGCGTCCAAGCTCAAACGAAACCATTGGTAAAAGAAGCAATAGAAATACTCATTCAGGAGCAGAAAGATTATAAAGAGAAAAAAGATAACAAAGTTTATGAAGATGCGATCCGTGATCGTTTGCGTGGATTTTGCCGAACCATACCGTCTTTTTTAATGGCTTACGGTACCAAGGAAACGAAATTAGAGAACTTTGATATGATTGCACCCGAGCAGGTATTTAAAGAAGTTACTTCTATTACACCGGCTGATTTCAGGATGTTACGTGATGGTGGTGACTTCATCAACGAAAATACCGGCGAGAAAGAACATTTTTACGGATATTTTGATCCTATCGTCTTCAACGACTCTGTTCAGGAATTTTTGGCCTTGAAACTGCGTTTGGCCAATTATTTCGAAGACATTGCGAAGGAAGATATTTTTGACTACATTCCGCCTCAAAAAACGAACCAAATTTTTACGCCGAAAAAGCTGGTTCAGGAAATGGTGGATAATTTAGAGAAGGAATGCCCCGACTGCTTCGATGATCCCACAAAGACCTTCATCGATCTGTACATGAAATCGGGCCTTTACATCACCGAAATCGTAAAACGTTTGTACAATAGCCCAAAAATCAAAGCCCTCTTCCCCGACAAACAGGCACGCTTACGACATATTTTCGAACATCAAGTCTACGGCCTAGCCCCCACGGAAATCATCTATAAAATCGCAAAAAACTACATCCTCGGATTTGATAGTTCGGTTCCCATCCCAAAAGATAACTTGCGATTATTGGATACTCTAAAATCCATCAAGAACGACACCCTCGAAAAGGATCTCGCTAAGCTTTTCCCAGAAATGAAATCCGTCAAGCAGGCTTGCATCGTAAGACACGACTAAAACGAGGATGCCATCGAATGAGACAAGCGTATTTCCTTCATGCCCTTTCGGTGGTATTAATCACTATTTTGTCACAACTGTCATATTTTTGTATCACTTCGATTGCGCTTCAAGGCTGAGATTGCCATCTAAAATGTGAAGAGTCTTGACAGATAATTGCGGTTCAGGTGTGATGATATAGTCGATGGTAGAGCAAATAGAGATTCGTGGTGCCAAGGTTCACAATTTAAAGAATATAGATGTAAATGTTCCTTTACATCAGATTGTTGGAATAGCGGGCGTTTCGGGGTCCGGCAAATCTTCTTTGGCCTTAGGTGTCCTTTATGCTGAAGGTTCAAGACGGTATTTGGAATCGCTTTCTACTTATACGCGGCGTCGTATGACACAGGCCACTAGAGCTCAGGTGGATGAGATTTTACACGTTCCAGCCGCACTCGCATTGCATCAACGGCCGGGTATTCCTGGCATGCGAAGCACCTTTGGGACCGGCACGGAATTGCTCAATAGCATTCGTCTGATGTTTTCACGGCTTGCCAACCATCGTTGTCCCAACGGTCACTATTTGTCGCCAACCTTGGCGGTCGCTGCGGAACAAAAATTGGTTTGTCCAGAATGTGGTGCGGAATTTTTTGCTCCTGGTGCGGAAGAATTGGCATTTAATAGCCAAGGGGCTTGCCCCAAATGCGATGGAACGGGTATCATTCGAACCGGAGATCCAACGACATTGGTGCCGGACGAATCGTTATCCATCGAAGCCGGCGCGGTTGCTCCATGGAACTCTTTGATGTGGTCCTTAATGGTAGATGTTTGCCGAGCTATGGGGGTTCGTACGCACATTCCTTTCAAAGATTTAACGGATCGCGAAAAGGACATCGTTTTCCATGGTCCTGCGGAAAAGAAACATATTCTTTATAAAGCCAAAAGCTCCAACCTCGCTGGCGAGCTTGATTTTACCTATTATAATGCGACGTATACCGTCGAAAATGCTTTGTCTAAAGTAAAAGATGAGCAAGGCATGAAACGGGTTGAGAAGTTTTTGAAACAAGAAATTTGCCCGCATTGTCAAGGTACACGCCTTTCGGAAGCCGCACGTGCTCCCAAACTGCAAGGGATTTCGTTGGGTGAAGTTTGTCAGAAAACATTGTCGGAACTTATCGATTGGGTTGCTCACGTGCCCGGAGCTTTACCGCAAGAAATGCGTCCTATGGCTGAAAGCATCTGCGAATCTTTTCAATCGTCCGCAAAACGGCTTATGGACTTAGGTTTGGGCTATCTAACGTTAGATCGAGCTTCCTCTACCTTGTCTACCGGAGAACGACAACGGATGCAATTGGCTCGCGCGGTTCGCAATCGTACGACGGGGGTTCTTTACGTTTTGGACGAACCTTCCATCGGACTTCATCCCTCCAATATCGTTGGCTTGAACGGTGTCATTCATGATTTGGTAGCCGATGGAAATTCGGTTGTTTTAGTGGATCATGACGCGCAAATTTTGTCGGAATCCAATTGGCTCATCGAGTTGGGGCCTCAGGCGGGAGCGAAGGGTGGCCAAATCATTGCACAAGGGACGCTTGAATCTGTAAAAAACAACAAAGCCTCTCAAATCGCACCTTTTCTTTCAAAAAAATCTACCAACATAATTCGCAAACAAACGTCTGCAAGGGCTATGTTTGCCAAGGGGATGATACATCTTGCTACAGGTGCCATTCATACGGTAAAACCATTGGAAGTAAAGATACCCGTAGGTCGCTTAACAGTTGTGACGGGAGTTTCGGGATCCGGGAAAACAACCATGGTTTTAGAAAGCTTGATTCCTGCGTTGGAAACCAGCCTTCAAAACAAAAAACTACCCGAGCATATCCATCAAATTAAAGCCGAAGGTATCCGGCAGGTGAAACTCATTGACGCAAGTCCGATTGGCATCAATGTTCGCTCAACCGTTGCAACTTATGCCAATGTACACGATGAATTAAGAAAGGTTTTTGCTAAAACCGAAGATGCTAAAAAATTTGGTTATAAATCGGGCGATTTTTCCTACAATACCGGCAAATTAAGGTGTCCCGAATGTGACGGAACGGGAGAAATCAATCTCGATGTCCAATTTTTGCCCGATGTTACCATTGCTTGTCCCAAATGTAGAGGTTCTAGATATTCGAAAATAGCGGAAGATATTCGATATAAAAATTCCTGCGGTAAGCGCTATTCATTGCCGGAATTAATGGCTCAAGATATAAATACAGCGTTGGAGTCGTGTAAGGATTTGAAAACGATCCGGCAGCGATTGGGAATATTGCAACAGTTGGGATTGGGGTACTTAACATTGGGCGAAGAAACACCTGGGCTATCCGGAGGTGAAGCGCAACGCTTGAAGCTTGCAAGTGAAATGGGGAAAAATCAATCCACATCGATATTTGTTTTTGATGAGCCTACGATTGGTTTGCATCCATTGGATGTCCAATCTTTGATTCATGTATTTCAATCATTGATAGATCATGGCGCAACCGTTATCGTTATCGAGCACGACTTGGATGTCATTCGCAACGCCGATTACATCATTGATATGGGTCCCGGCGGCGGAGAAGCTGGAGGCAAAATTATAGCCCAAGGGACACCGCAAGAAATAAAATCTACCTCCGAAAGCATTACTGGAAAATATTTGTAAAAAACACACATTCAAGTTGCTATAGCAAAACATAACCTGCGCTTATGGGATGCCCTAAAATCCATCGAGCAAGACACCCTCGAAAAGGATCTTCCAAGCTTTTCTCCGAAATGAAATCCGTTAAGCAGGCTTATATCGTAAGACACAACTAAGGCAAGAGAATGCTAAAAAGAGGTATACCGATCATTTTATGCCCCCTTTAACCTTTTTTGTCACAACTGTCACATTTTGTTTTGTGACAGCGTTTTGTTAGTGTTTATGCAGGATGGAGAGCGTTTTTGACGATTGTCACAATTGTCACAGAGGACTAATTAGATACCCACGGGTGTGCCCCGTGGTCCTCTTCGCTTTGCATCAGATAGAAACAATCAATCAGGAAGCACCGCTTGCCAACGATTGCCACGCCAAAGAAAAATAATTGCTTGTTTATATTTTTTAGAAATATTATGCAAAAACCAAGAGCCGGAATCAGGGCATAAATGTTTTACACAATTGGCATCACGACTTGTTGCATCTAACACAACGACTTGACGATTCAGCTTTTCCTCCAAGTTTTTCCAAAACTTTTCTGGGAAAGGGAAAACAATCCTGTCTTTTTCTTCTGACAATAGAGATAAAAATTTCCTTAATATTTCAGCTACCTGCCAATTTCCATCACCTTGAACAATGTTGATGTATCTAACATTAGGTTGCAAACATTGTAAAATAGCATAAAAGAAATTATTATCATCATCAGCGATATCTACAACGTGAACATCACTGGCATAATTTATAGCGGTTCTTATAGAAGAAAAGATGTTAACTGTTCTTTTTAAATTTTCAATTTCTTATTTTTTTTGCGTTATTGCTGGGGTAAAGTTCTCCCCATCTTGAGAATACAACACTCTGTCGGTAATTTTTAACCCAGCAAACTGCTCATACAACCTCTGGATCTCTTCTAAAAACTGATCCACGGTTTGAAAATTTTTATAGTAACAATAAGTTTGTAGAAGATTTTTTATAGGCTCTTCACGATCAGTTCCGGAGAAACAATAATATTTACCTGTACTTACAAAAAATTCTTCCATGCCAATGATTTGATCGTTCATCAATTCAAGTCCTATTACAATAGCCCCTAAAATAGGAAGATTGAAATAAATATCCTTAAAGCCTGGAATTTTTAATTTAGTACCATCATCTTTTTCAAACACGGAGAATCTCTCAGGATCCTCAATTTTTCTACGTGACACTTCTAAACATAACAGAAGGTTGAAGAGAAATTTTCTTGATTTATTCAGATCGGCATAAGATGACCAATATTCTGCTACAAAAGGACTTTCTTTGCCATTACCTATAAGAACTTTCCTAATTACACAATTACCAGGCTGATCTGATCTTTCAGCTCCGTTATAATCCAAACAAAAATGGTATAAATTTCTACCGATAGATATTTCTAAAAAATATGGGTCTATATGCGTTTCTTGTTCAGTTGTTTTGATAGTACTAATATCTCCAATATATTTGGTCACATACTCATCATCTCTGCTGTTTACTTTGCATTGTAGAATACGATAAAATGAGGAAATGATATCCAACATAGAAGCATTCGAAAAATTTATATTTCGATCAGCATTTCTAAAATCGATTCTAGAATTCTCGTAATCAGGATCAAATAGCTCTGTTAGACCATCTTTGTGAATTGGCTCAAGATATTCAGATACATTTTGTGTGATTGAACATTCAGGATCAAATAAAAAAGCAAATGTATTCTGGTATCTATATAACTGATTTTGATAATAAGGATATATTGTGTTTTCCCAAAACTCCGCGTCAAAATCCTTTAACGCTTCATACGCTTCTTTTGGATCTATAACCGCTTCAACAAATGTCGCTCTGAAGATCAGGCAACATACAAAACATAGTTTGATTAACTT
>CALXMI010000110.1 GCA_944389435.1 uncultured Opitutales bacterium | reverse complement strand
GGTGCTTACCGATGAAGATCAACGTCACCTGTTCATAGCAGATATTCCTGGGCTGATTGAAGGAGCCAGTCAAAACAAGGGCCTGGGGTATCGTTTCTTGCGGCATATTGAACGTTGTCAAGCGCTGCTAATGGTGCTGGATATGGCTGGCACAGATGCCCGTGATCCTTGGAAGGACTTTGAAACTCTTCGGAGCGAATTGAAGCTCTATGGTTCGCATTTGACCGAAAAGCCCTTTGTGGTAGTTGCCAATAAATGCGACTTGCCTGAATTTGCGGAGCATGTTAAGACTTTTAAGAAAAAGTATCCCAAGTTGACCCTTTTACCGATTTCTTGCCAAAGTGGAGATGGGCTTGAAGGCTTAAAAGCATATTTGTTTGACCGTTTTGTTCCTAGCTTAGATCCCATAGAGGAAGCGCCTTCGAGCGACAAATAGAAGCGGTTGCTGTTTATGAAGGAGCGTTTATTCTTTTATGCGGGATTTTCGAATTATGCCGTGGGTCTTGCGGATGAGTATCGTTGGATAAAGACTGCAGAGGGTTCTGAGTATCTAATCGAACATTTAACGCAGGCCATTGCGCCCTTTAAAAATCTGTGCCACTGGCCCCAGATGTCTATTTTTTTAGTCAATGGGCCTGGTTCTACATTGGGTATTCGTGCCTTTTGTGCCTTCATACGGACGCTTTTGGCGCTCGAAAAAATCCAACCTTCGCAAGTTTTTGTAAGCGATGCGATGCATTTTATAGAAGCTTGCCAGTTGGCTAAAAATCCAACCTTTTTGCAGCCGATTTGTGCGCGGATCAATTTAACGAAAAGCCTTTGTGTAAGTCGCGAAAACAGACGATTCCATACACCTTCCGCAGCCGAAGAGACAGACGCCTTATGGGTATCGCATCCGTGCCTCAAGCAAGGCCTTGAAACGTATACGTTGGACTTAAACGATGTCTTGCCGATACTGAAACCACAGCATCCTTGGGTAAATACCGATGCGCCCGATGTCTTCTTGATCAATTCGGTGTAAAAGGGGTAAAGATTTTTTAAATTATGGGGGCGTAATGCACCTACTTCCGTTCGCTTATTGCCGGAACGTTTTACCTTGGTTCCTTGCTCTACCAACAGGTTTAAGACTGATGACATCGGTAGCTTTCTCAAGGGAAGGCCTACAACTCAGCTAAAATTTCTGCTAGAAAATTTACCTTAGATGCTTCTTCACATTTTTTGTAGAAACCAGCCTGCATGGAAATGAATTGCTTTTGGGTCATAGGTCTGTCCTTTACAGAAAAGTTTTCTTTTAATACTTCGTCGGAAGGGATGTGAGATAAGTTTAAATGCAGATAAAGATTACAAAATATATTGCTGATTAAATGTTAGTTATAATTTGAAAACAGATGTTGTAAAAACACAACAACCTGCAGAAGCCAACTTGCGCTATCCGGTCTCAACATTTGGTACAGATCTTGGATTAAAACCAAGAACCTTCCGTTTAAGGGCCACAAAGCTTGCTAACTCTCAATATGTATGGCAGAAGGGTAGAGTGGTTGCTCTAATTTTAATGACTGTTACCATAGGCTAAAATGACTAGATGGTGACCATCATTTTAACGAGCCCATAAAAACCAAAAAAGGTGTTCTTTAAAAACAAAAAGCCCGCAAGTACGGGGATTTTTAAAGCAAAATTGGCTGCCCGACAAGGATTCGAACCTCGACAAAAAGAGCCAGAATCTTTTGTGCTACCATTACACTATCGGGCAATCTGAAGGAAAGGATGCTCTCTGTAAGAATTTTAGTCAAGAAGAAAAGTTCTTTTTCGGAAGTCTGCAGGCTGATTTAATACGATCGAGAGAACAAAGTGAGGCGCAAGGCTTTTTGCAATGACTATTTATTGACTTCCTTCAAATCATCGTTGTTGAGCTTCAAAATACCAAAATTTCTGATTTGAATATCCGCTGGCAATTCTTGATATGACAGGACGATTAACTTAGGGAAAGAAGGCTCAAAGAACCGTTTAAACGGCAACCGCAGTTCGCTTGAGGTAAGCACAATAGGCTCCAAGGATAGTTCGATCATGTGATTGACAAAAACGCTTAAATGTTTCAAAAGTTCCTGTGAAACATTGGGTGTAATGAAAAGGCCTACCTCAAATTGTGTACGTTTTACTTGCGTAACCAATTCATTTTCCAGCTTTGGGTCCAGGATAACGGCTGAGAGGTAATGATCGTGTATATAATTTCCGACAAAATACATCCCCAAACGACGACGTGCTTGCTCGGATAGATCGTCCGGATGCTTGGTAAAGGAGGCAAAATCCCCGATTGTTTCCAGGATCAGGGGCGCATGGGTTAGAGGAATGCCTTCCTTCAATAAGTTTTGAAATACGTGCTGTATGAGTCCTACGCTGACAAGGTCCGGCAACAATTCTGCGATCAGAGTCGGATTTTTGATCTTTATAACGTCCAAAAGCTTTTGCGTGTCTTCTCGGCCTAACAATAAATGTGCGTTTTGTCGTAAAATTTCTGACAGATGGGTAATGAGGACCGAAATCGGATCGACCGTGGTATATCCCTTGAGTTCCGCGCTGTCTTGATCTTCATTGCGGATCCACCAAGCTTGTAGATTAAAGACAGGCTCTCTTGTCTCTGTGGCGTTTTCAAGGGGAATCAGATTATTCTCGTCACTTCCACTCATCGCAAGCAATCGGTTTACTTCAAGCGAATGTGAAGCTAATTCTTTGCCCCTCAACAAAATACGATAGTTGTTGCCTGGAATATCCATGTTATCTTTGATGGTAATTTTAGGGATAAAAAAGCCCAAATCTTTTTCTAATTTTTTTTGAATATTGCTGATGCGTTCAGCCAAATCACCGCCGTTAGCTGGTGTATTAAAAACGAGTAGATTATAACCTAATTCTAATGTAATGATTTCATCGTTAAAAGGTAACGTCGTTTCGGCAGCCTTTTCGTCTGTTAGTTTGTCTGCTTGATGATTAAGGGCCTGTTCAAAGCTTGCATCGGTGTTTTCTTCAGGATTTTTTAAGTGGAAGGCAATGATCCCTAAAAATAATCCCAAGCAAAAAAATGGCAAGAATGGCATGCTGGGCATAATGGCAAAAACCATTAACATAGAAGCTACTATTTTTAAAG
>CALXMI010000109.1 GCA_944389435.1 uncultured Opitutales bacterium | reverse complement strand
GAGGGTATTTTAGGTTAATAAGCTTAATTTGTAGAAAAAGTTGTCCCAACGAGGAGACGACAGAAGCCAAAGCAAGGCTGTTTACGTTGAAAAATGGGACAAAGGCAAAAATACACGCTACATAAACTATCAGCGTAACCATGGCTAATTTTACAGGCGTCTTGGTGTTGCTGTGAGCATAAAACACACGCGTCAAGAGCGAAGTGAGGCCAAATAGCGGCAAGCCGATCGCAAAAATCTTTAGAAGCGGTACGATGGCCTGTGTGTCTTGTAACGAGAACCGTCCCCAGCAGAAACAGAGGTCTGTAAGTGGTTCGGCTAGGCAAAACAATCCCATGGCGGCTGGTACCAAAAACAGTAGCATTAAATTGATTCCGTTAGACAGTAATTGTTGGGAGCGAAACACGTCTTTTTGAGCGGTCAGCAGAGAGAGTTTAGGCAAAAGTATGGAAATAATAGCGAAGGCGAACAAACCTAACGGCAGTTCTAAGAAACGATTCGCTAGATAAAGGAACGATACTGCGCGTTCGTTTAGTGAGTAAGCAAAGAAGCGCCCTAGCATGGCATTGATTTGAAAGATGGCAGCTCCTAAAATGCTGGGTAAAAACAAATACCAGATGCGTGTTAAGTCTGGATCAGAGCCCCAAATGAATTGGTTAATGGGGTAGCCTTTACGACTTAATTGCATTTTGGGTAAAATCCATTGAAGAAAGCCGCCCACAACAACGCAGATGGATATAATCGAAACCTGCTGCATGGGTTTTTTCGAAAAAGTACATAGGAATAGTCCTGTGAGTGTCGATAGGTTAAGGAATACGGGGGAAAAGGCTGATAGTGAATATGCATTGAGAACGTTTAGGGCTCCATTTAACAGTGCTGCGGTGCAAATAAACCATAAGTAAGGTAGCATAAGGTTGGTTAAATAGAGCACGGTTGTCCATTTTTCACTTGAAACGTATTTATGAGTAACGGCCAATAAAAACATGCCAACAACTACACTAAAACTTAGATAGACGCCAAAGCGAGTGAAGAACAAATTCAGAAAATAACCGGCTGTCTTTGTGTTTTTTATGTAACGTTGTGAAAATATAGGGATAAACGCCGAATTCAATGCCCCTTCGCCACAAAGCCGACGAAAAAGGTTAGGAATGGCGAATGCAATTAAAAATGCTGAGGTTTCCAGAGAAGAGCCCAAGATTGCAAAGAAAACAACATCCCTCAAAAAACCTAAAATTCGGGAACAAAATGTTCCTGTAATCATTTTTAAGACCACATGCATCCTTTACCTCAAAGCCATTGCTTCTTGTTGTTTTATCCAACCATCTTCGCCCGATAACGTTCGTAGAAAAAAGTAGCCATCCTTTTCAGATTTTACCCAGCCTTGGGAACCCATAGGCCATATGTGACGGGTCGGACTTTGTTCCGCTGGAGCAAAACGAGCAAGAGTATCTGTGGTCAATACGTAAACGTCGCGGTACTTTTGATTTAACAGGCATAAAATCGTTCCAGAAAGGCTTGTAAGGGCCGTAATAATAAAAACCAAAAGGATTCGGCGCTTGCGTTGAATAAAACACCAGTAAATAAGACTACCGCAGGTTAACCAACCACATAAGGTTGCTATCCATAACCAGGTTTGGTGAGAATAAAGGCTGTAAGCTTTCTTATACCAAGGAGATTTATAGATCGGGATGGTTGGATTGTTTTCGTATAATTTCTTTAAGGTTTTGTCTAAATCTTTCCAGTTGGGGGCAAGTTGAGCGGTGCGTAGCAAGTAACCAAGTGCCATTCCAGGCTTTTGTTGTGCCATGTAGGTTTGCCCGAGATTAAAGAAAACTTGAGGACTTTGGCCATACAAAGCTGCTTGTTGATAGTACTTTTCGGCATCTTCCCATCGGCCTTCACCAAAGGCTTTATTGCCTTCAGAAAAGGCTGTAACAGCTTCTTGTTTGGATATTCCCAGCAAAGAACTTGTCAGGCAAATCAAGTAGATAAAAATTTTCATTTAAGTTTCCTTATTAAATTTTTAAAAGGTGTAATATTTGTAGGGCAATCGGTTTGCTTTTGACCAAATTTGCTCTCCTGATATTTTTGTTCGATTTGATGTAGTAGATCCTGTTCTTCTACGGATAAAGGCAATGCATGTGTTGTTAAATTTTTTACGTTAAGCAAAAGCTCTATAAGAGAGTGGGCGGCTACATAAAAACCAAGGCCATCTCTTTGCTTAAAGGTTGAATAAAACGCTTTGTAGGCTAAGTTAAGTCGTTCTTTTTGTTCTTTTTTTAGACGATAATGAGTGTTGTGTAAACGTTGATAATGTTGATAGGCAAGTACAAGGCCCAACAGGGTAAAGCATGCCAGCACAATCTGAATTACGAAGAAAACCGTATTGTCCAACCAAGTAGGTTCGTCTAGACAGATAGTGGGTACAAAGGTCTTTGCCGGTTGAGCGGGTTCCGTTGTTCCATTTTGAACAGGAATTGAAGAAGATTTTGTATGCAAGGCGGGTTTGACAACGATAGGTTCCAATGAGGATCTTTCTAAGATTTCATATTGCTCTGACTTTGGATCAAAGAAACAAAAAGTAACGTTAGGCAGGTTAATCTTTCCATGAATGAGTGGCACCAGAGTATATTTAAATTCAATCGTTCCTTCAAAACCAAGCTGGTCTTTGGATTCAAAATGACTTGTAGGTTCATACATACGCCATTGGTTGGTGTCAAATTCGAGCAAGGGAGGCGTTATGTTTTCGAAATTGCCAGCGCCTGTTACCTTTATCAAAAACGTTAAGGGTTCATTTTGAATGCTTTCTTTTTCCAATACCTGTGGCGTTGAAATCTGAAATTGGCCAATGGCATTACAAAAGCTTTTTGGCTGAGGGGTGGGCAAGGGAAGTATTTGAAAGGTTCTGAGTTTAGTTTTCAGAGAAACAGGTTCTGTTCTGGCAAACATCCCACCGAATCCTTGTGCGAACAAATTCAAAGGATCATCATCGTCATCAAATAATCCACGTGTGTGAGCAGCTTTCTGAACTTCCATGTCAACGGAAAAACTCAAAGGATTAGGGCCGGATTTTAAGGCAGTTATAAGTGTTGACCAATAAATGCAAACGTAATCTTGTCCGTTGAAAGCTAGACTTGTTTTTTGAGGTGTTTCTACCAAACGAGATGCCGAAAAACCGTCGCCTAGTTTTTGTGGGTAATTCGTCAACTGTCCACGAATGTTAGGGGGTGTCAACAACTGAATTTGTGTAGGAAAACATTGGCCTGCATACCATTTTTCAGGAAAATTTCCTGCAAGTACAAAATACATGGATGTGTTTTTCGAGGGTTTTTGATCGAAAACATCGAATTCGCAACCTTTTATCAATAACTCGCCTTTGTTGCAAGTGCCCTTAAAGTCTGGAATGATAAAGTGACCTTGTTTTTGCGGAACGAGTCTAAAGTACAGGGAAGTTGTTTGCTTGATCGAACCGTTTATGTTGGTGATTTGAGACGATTGACTTTCGTAATGAAAAGACAAATCATCGGATGCGGGCAGGCTGAATCGACAGTTGTCAATCGGTTGGTTGGCTGTAATAATTAAATAGCCTTGTTGTCCTATGCCCAAGGTGTGAGGTTGAACACGGCTCTGACATTCAATTACATTTGCGCTGGCTAGCCCGCAAAGACTTGTCCACAGAAATACAAAAAAATTTTTCATGCTACCAATCCTTCAATACCTTATCATGGGGAATTGTACCGTTGCCATTTTGAAAATACATCGGTAGAATTTTTTCATCATTTTTAGCTTTTTGTAAAATGTTTTGCATCTCTTGTTGTATTCCAGATGATTGTTGTTGAGCTTCAGCTTCTTGTAGCTGTTCTGGATTTTTCTGACTATTCCCCTGTTGTTGCTGTTTGGAGGCGGAAGCATTTTGGTGTTGCTGTTGTTGATTCTGTTGTTGGTTCTTTGGTTTGTTTTCCGATTTATTGGGATCTTGTTGAGAATTTTTGTCTTGCCTTTGTTTATTATTCCCTTGATCGTTTTTATTTTTATCCGGATTGTCCTGCTCCTGCGTATCTTTGTCTTGATTGTTCTGGTCGTTCTTATCCTGTTGGTCCTGATGCTTGTCCTGGTCCT
>CALXMI010000108.1 GCA_944389435.1 uncultured Opitutales bacterium | reverse complement strand
CATGAATAATTTACCCCATATACCTTTAGGATTAGCTATCGTGGGGCCTGCAGACTCACGAATGGCATCCAAATCTTGTTGAGTTAATGGAGAGGTTTGTGTTGCTGGGCGGTGGTCACCGATGGTGGGTCCTTTCATATCGCGTTGCTCAATATCTGTACGTACTGCCTTGACAACACTTGTAGCAGAGTTCGGATTTTGAATTGCTTGTGGCTCTAGTGCTAATACCTCCTTGGATATTTGCGTTGATTGTGTTTGCACTGATGATACTGATCCAGACATACCCCCATTCTAAGATAAACGTCTAAGAAAAGCAAATCATTATTTTTGGCTAGATTAAAAATTTTGATGAGCCCATCGCCTCTGAAAGTTTAACAGCTTAAGGTCTAGCTTCCAAAGGCCGCTAATGTACTTTATTCGAAAAAAAAGATGAACCAAGAACAAAGGCATTGGCACCACAATCATGCAAGCGCATGGCAATGGTTTTATTGACACCGCCGTCCACGCAGATAAGAGCCTGCGGAAATTGTTGATGTAAAACCTCAACTTTTTTATACGTCGATTGAATAAATAGTTGACCACTAAAGCCTGGGTGGACACTCATAACCAGCAAGTGTTTGAGTGGTATGTTTTCAGGTAAAAATTCAGATAATGCATCCTCAGGAGTTTCGGGATTGATCGCAATTCCCCACGAAATACCACTTGCCTGCAGTATTGCAAGACTACGCTGAAAAGCATGCTGATCGATTTCGCAATGAATAAAAATACGCTGAGCTCCATTTTGAATGCACTTTTGAATAAAGTCCTCTGGATGGCTTAGCATCAAATGCACTGAACGAAACAACAAAGGCGCCTCCTCTTTGACTGCTTGGATAAGTTCTGGCCCAAAGCTAATATTGGGAACAAAGTGACCATCCATGATATCCAAATGAATGTGCTGCATTTTTGCATCACAGATCCGGCGTAAACCTTCGCCTAAGTGCAGGGGATTGGCCGCAAAAAGCGACGGAAGCCACTGTAGCGTTGGTTGGTTCATAAACGTCAAGCTTCCTGTTTGATTTCGGCTAGTATTGGCTCTCTAAGACTGATTTCTTCATGAAAAGAAAGTTCATCAGACTCAACCGCATTGGCTTTTGCATCATTCTCTTTCGAGACATGAAAAACAAACATGGCTATCTTTTTTGCCAGCGCTTGCGTTAACTCTGTTATCCGATGGTATTCAATAACCTGAATCGAATCCGACACAGTCATTTTTACACTCGTAGAAATTTTTTCATCTTTAAAAAAGTATAAGCCATTTGCCTGTTTAAAGCTACATTTGGCCGTTATCTTAAGCGACAAAGTGCGCGCAACATCTGTATCAAGGTCATCCACATTGCTCGTCGAACGTCCATAATCAATGATTTCCGTTTCCAAAATACCATCCGCATCATTAGGACCCGCTAACTTCAATCCATTTTCTAGGAATTCACAACGCAACTGCCGCGTTAAGACGGCTAAGGCCTGTGGAACGGCCGTACGACGGCTTACCGGTTCCACGTAAATTTTTCTAACAAAAGTTACTCCCAAAGGGAACCCCGGTTTATAATGAGCGCAACCTGACAACAAACTCAAAACGAAGCACAAAAAAAGCACAAAAAAGTTTCGATTCATAAATGGATACAAAATTTACACTTGCTATTTTTGTATTTTTTTTGTAAATTATCAAGTACAAAAATGTTCCAGAAAAGGACCTAAACATGGAAGCAAGTTTTAATAAAATTGAAAACGTTGTTGTGTTAGCCCTTAAAGGGAAAGTGGATGCGGCTAACGTATCCAAACTAGAGAAGGTATGCCAGCAAATCCTTGATCAGGGAGAAAATAACGTTCTTATCGATGGCACCCAATTGGAATTTATTAGCAGTGCGGGGCTTCGTGTTTTATTAAAATTAGCAAAGAGTATTAAGCGAAATTCAGGCAAATTGGCTGCTGCTCGTTTAAACGATTTGGTACGTCAAATTTTTGAAATATCTGGCTTCGTTGAACTTTTCCCCATCTACGAAAACGTGGTAACCGGCTTGAACCATTTTCAAAACAAGTCCTAGATTTTTCAAGCGTCTCCTTTATTTCACTGCACACACATCTATCGCACACATTAAAAAAGTTGGTTTTTTACCCTTCTAGGCTAAAATTGAAACCTGAACACCGCTTGCAGAGTAAACATTTGCAGGCTTTTGAACAAACCTACATTTTTAACATAAACCATCGCTTTTCCTCAACTGACAAATTGTTCAAAATATATGTTTAGGCAATGATTGACAAAAACGGACAAATGGTTTTTCCTATAATAAATTCTATGAGAAGTGAATTATTATCTGTCTTGGAGTACATGGAGAAAGAAAAGGGAATTAGTCGTCAGAGCATGATTGATTCCATTGCAGCAGCCGTAAGCAGTGCAGCCAAAAAAAGTTTACATTCGGGACATGAGGTTCGTGTTGAAATTGATCCAAGAACGGGCATTTTGAAGGCTTGGTCGCAATTAAAAGTCGTGGATTCTGTTAGCGATCCAGCTTGTGAAATCCACATAACTAAGGCCCGTCAAACAAACCCAAACATTATGTTGGGCGATATTTTTGAAGAAGCAATTGATCCTTCCGTTCTTGGCAGAATTGCCGCTCAAACAGCTCGACAAATGATTATGCAGCAGATTCGTCGTTTTGAGAAGGAACACATTTACGAACAATTCCAAGACCGTGTCGGCACGATTATTTCAGGTATTGTACGTTACCAAGAACGTGGAGATTTAAGCATCGACTTCGGGAAAGCAGAAGGAACGCTATACCGTCGCGATAGTATTTGGAGCGATGATTATCGTCCTGGAGACCGCATCTGTTGCTTATTACAGAGCATCAAAACAACACCTCGCGGCCCAGAATTGGTCTTAAGCCGCAGTCATGTTGACTTTGTCCGTCGCTTGCTTGAAAACGAAGTGGTTGAGTTGGCAGAAGGTACCATTTCCATTAAAGCTATTGTACGCGATCCGGGCTATCGCACCAAGATTTGCGTAACCACAACCGACAGCAAAATTGACCCTGTAGGTGCTTGTGTGGGATCACGAGGCATACGTATTAAAAATGTTCTTAAAGAGCTTGGACAAGAGAAGATCGATATCATTCGTTACTCCGAAGACTTAACGACCCTTCTCAAAGAAGCCATTCGACCGGCTGTTCCTCAATCGATCATCATTAACGAAGAAAACCACGTCATTCAATTTGCGCTCGAAGAAAAAGATTTTGCCGTCTTTGTAGGTCGCAAAGGTCAAAATTTGCGTCTAACGTCTCGCTTATTAGGTTGGGATTTGGAAGTAAAACGTTTGCAGCGTGTCGAACTAGGATTTGAAGAACGTAAAGTTAAAGCCATGCAAGTGCTGTCCCAGTTACCATCCATATCAAGTGCGGTTGCGGCACGTTTGGTCGAAATGGGTATTACGAGTTTAGAAGCATTTGAAGGGGTTACCGAGGCTGATTTGATGAGTGCAGAACTATCAGAAGAGGAAGCTCGGACGATTTTACAGGAAGCTCAACAATTTTTAAACAAGTAACATCTAAAATAACACACGTATGAGCGTTAGAATTTATCAGTTAGCTCGGCAACTTAATCTTGACAACAAACAGGTCCTCGAGTTGCTTCGAAAACGAGGAATGGATGTAGCCAGTCCTTCAAGCACCATACCGAATCTTTACGCCGAGGATTTTCTGAAAGAATTCCAGAACAAAGACGTTAATTCGAAACCGGTTAAAGAAAAAAAATCCGAAACAGCATCTATTTCTCCAAAGGAAAAGATCGTCAAGGAAAAACCTTTGAAAAAGGAGGAAACGACCGTCATTGAAGACAAGAAAAGTACGCAAGCCTCTATTGTTGACAACAAGAAGGAACAAGCTCCTGCTATTGATAAGGAACACAACTCATACATATCGAAAACCGTTACATCCACACCTTTACCCAAAATGCCGACTCCAATGGTGATGCCAAAATTGCCACCACGACATACGGTTACCTTACCAAAAGTAAGCCATTTTGCATCACCCTCGAATGCGATGTCCGCTCCGAAGGTACCTGTGACTGACTTCGTGTCCAAACCTGTTGAAGAAAATATTAACCAGGAAAT
>CALXMI010000107.1 GCA_944389435.1 uncultured Opitutales bacterium | reverse complement strand
TGTCCTAACTTTTGAGCAATATAGGCTAAATCTGAATTTTCCAATTTTTTAGCGCTCAAAGTTTTATCGCTTAATCCTGAGGCCATTTCTCTCTTCGGATCCCCTTCTTTATCTTTAAATAAAGCCTCTCGCAATTTTTTCGCATTCTGCCATTGCGGAAAGTCTTCACAAGAAGCTCCTAGAGGAATAGAAAAATTGTAATCTAATCCCGATGTAATTCCGAAACGAGCTAAAACCGAAGGATTTGCTCCTTGCAATATGGCGTAAATTCCACAATTGCCATCGCCTAAGACATTGTGGATTTCATATTCACCTAATGATGCCAGCCAAGTTTTTAGCCGTTTTTGATCAGGTTGCGATTCCGCTTTTTTTTTTTTTTCTGAAGCGTCCACCCTAACTGTATCTTCAGCTGCGGGAACCTTCGAGGAAAATTTTACCCATCCTAAGTCAGTCAATTCACTTATATTTCCATTACTTTCAAACCGAAGACAAACACCCATTGATAACATTCCTGTCATATAGATACGATTACTGGTAAATTTCTCTTTCAACAACCTCGTACCTCTACCACCACCTTGTTCTGCCTTTATCGAATAACCAATACGAAAAACCTTATCACCACGCGCAGAATCTGGGAAACGTAATTCTCTTATCCAATTGTGAGCATGCCCATATGAAGATGTATGGGGATCAACAGATATAATTGCCCCTAAGAACTTTTTACTATGTTTTAATACATAATACGTCCAACGCCAACTACCATCCGTTTCTGAGCCGTGATGTGGTACCATTAAAACGTTCACTTTTTTCATCATTGCACGATTTTTAATTACATTGGGCGGCAATGGTGTTTCCCCATGTAAACAACAATCCAAAGTTTCTCCTGTAGCATCCCCTGTAAACAAGATACTGCGACCACCATAAGTTAAAAGAAAAACTAAACTTTGAGGATTTGTTTTATCTGGATGGATCAATTCCACAGGTGAACTCAAAAATTCAAAAACACATTCGGGAATGAAAGCATTTAGTTGTTTTTCTATATCTTCATTTAACGCTGAGGTTTTAGAAGAATTGCGCCAAAATTGCCCTGGTACTCGAGAATGTAATTGCGATGAATCGACACCTAATCTTTCTACTATTATCTTTTTAGCTTTTTCAAAAGTACCGCCTACATAAAGGGGAGCGCCTTTTCGTAAAAAACTTTTCAACCAATCTTCTCCCAGATAATTGTAGTGATCATCATCTGTGTGGGTAATGATTACAGCTTCAATTTTTGCCCCTTCCAAACAGGCTTTTACACGCTCTTTGACCTTAGAGAAACGCAGGTCGTCTTTGTCTTTAGATCCTGCATCTACTAAAATAGCCGTTTCCGCATGTCTAAGCAAAATGAAATTCCCTTGTCCAACATTAAACGCGAACAGGTAAATGACTCCTTTTGAGAAAACTTCCTGGCTTATAGCAGAGAAAAAAACATCAGAAGAACCTTCCGTCGAAGTTAGAGGAAGGCTCGGAGGTGGAGAGAGATTTTCACTATCTGAACTACTAGAAGAAGACGCCAGACTTTCTAAATTGTAAAGGAATAAAACCAAAAAAACAAAAGATTTAAACTCCTTCATGATAAGCCCTCATTTGCCGATTGTAGCTTTGATATATATACTTTATTTTTTCATAATTTGGAATTTTTGGTTTGCTTTTTAATGCAGAATATAAGAGTCTAAGAACAATAATCACTTCAAAACGATGTGCAACTATAGCTATGTCGGATAAACGCTCTTTGTTGTTCGAATCACAAAATACGCTTTGGAATCCTTCCAAAAGCAGGGGAAGGTTTTTCAAATTTTCTCGTTCATTCAGTTTAGCTAACATTTTATCCTTTAGAGTTTCATTACCGATGAAAATTGCATGTGCAGAAACAATTAATACTAAGAAAAAATTCCTTACATCTGCAATGGTTATATCATCAAACATTGTGTCTGGTATATCTAAATTGTGCTCACAAATCGTGCTAAACTCCTGTTGTGCACGCCGATATTCTTCCAATGGTGTCGCACCTCTTTTACACCTTTTGGTAAGTAATTCGACACGTGACTCAGTTGCGGTACCTTTCTCACCTTTTTCAGCGTAAATTAGGGAGAGAAACGGGTCTATTCTTAATAACAATATTAACGATAATATTTTTCTTAATCTCATTTAATCATTCCTCCTATGGTCTTTTTAAAACACTATCGAAGCACTCTGTCAATTTTTATTTATAAGATAAAGCAGAAGGCAAAATCGCCTAATTTTTGTATGAAAATTAGTTTTTTCTGCATCTCTACGAACGCCATCCACGTAGGGAATGTCGAAATTTACAGCAGCATCCAAATAATTAATGGCTTAAGACAAAGCTACTTCACCGGAAAAATAACAGATTTTGGCCAACTTCCACGACAAATTAAAAAAGCTATCTGCTCTAAATCTAAATGATTTATTCCAGAAATTTGCAAACTTTCAGCAAACAAATCTTACATAGATACCGACCCATTGCTTTCTCCTGATTCAC
>CALXMI010000106.1 GCA_944389435.1 uncultured Opitutales bacterium | reverse complement strand
GTGGGAACACGGGCAGAGGTTTGCGGCCACACATTGACGTGGGACATGGTGCATTATGACGTTCAGTTAATGGGTGGAATTGCCCTGCATCGTGGCTACATCGCTGAAATGGCAACCGGTGAAGGTAAAACATTGGTTGCAACATTGCCGTTATACCTGAATGCCATCACAGGCAAAAACTGCCAGCTGGTAACCGTCAATGACTACCTTGCACGTCGTGACTCCACCTGGATGGGACACCTCTTTACCTTTTTAGGCCTAACCGTTGGCTGCATCCAGCATGACATGAATTCCGAAGAACGTAAGGAAGCTTACGGGAAAGACATTACCTACGGAACCGCTTCCGAATTTGGCTTTGACTATTTACGCGATAATGGCATGGCCTTTCGTGCGGTTGATCAGGTTCAGCGAGGCCATTACTACTGTATCGTTGACGAAGTGGATTCAATTTTGATCGATGAAGCGCGCACACCCTTGATCATTTCTGGGGTTGAAGAAAACGATGACTCCGGTAAATTGTTTATGCAGTTAAGGCCCGGTATTCAACGTTTATATCGCCTACAAAATCAGCTTTGCGCGGAATTTATGGAGCAAGCCACACCCTTGTTAGCTGAGAACAGCAAGCCTGAAGATTTTGAAAAGGGCTTGGAAAAACTTTATCAGGTAAAGTTGGCTAATCCGAAGAATCGTCTGTTTGCGCACGCCATTGAGGAAGGACGTATTCGTCGAGCCTTCGATAAGTTTGAAACCCAAATGGCAGCCGAATTCAATCGTCAACGCGCATACGATTTGAAAGAAGACCTCTATTATACCATTGAGGAAAAACATCATCAGGCAGACTTAACCGAAAAAGGGCGAAACACCTTAAGGCCAGACAATAGCGATGCCTTTACCTTGCCTGACTTACCTACGATTTTCAGTGCCATTGAAGGCGATAAAACGTTAACGCCTCAACAAAAGCAAGGGAAACGTCAGGAAGCTGAACTTCTATACAACGAACGGAGCAGTTCCATTCACTGCATTAGCCAGCTGTTGCGCGCTTATACGCTTTACCAAAAAGACGATCAGTACATCGTTTCTAACGGTCAAGTCATTATCATTGACGAAAACACAGGCCGTGCTATGCCAGGACGTCGTTGGAGCGAAGGCTTGCATCAGGCAGTAGAAGCTAAGGAAGGCCTTGTTCCCGAAAAAGAATCGAAGACGTACGCAACTATTACCCTTCAGAATTATTTCCGCATGTACGAAAAGTTGTCTGGCATGACGGGAACAGCGGAAACGGAAGCGCAAGAATTTTTCGACATCTATCGGTTGAAAGTTATGGCGATTCCTCCGAATAAGCCCTGCATCCGTATCGATGATAATGATGTTATCTACAAAACGCGTCGCGCAAAATACAAGTCGGTTATTAAAGATATTGCCGACGCACATGAAAAAGGACAGCCGGTATTGGTGGGTACAACCTCGGTGGAAGCTTCTGAAATCTTGAGTAAAATGTTAAAAGGCGCCAAGATCCCTCACAACGTCCTCAATGCCAAATACCACCAACAGGAGGCGGAAATCGTTGCCGAAGCGGGTCAAAAAGGCGCCGTCACGATTGCCACTAACATGGCTGGGCGTGGTACCGACATTAAACTAGGAGAGGGCGTAGCCGAACTAGGGGGTTTACTGGTTTTAGGAACTGAGCGCCATGAATCCAGACGCATCGATCGCCAGTTAAGGGGTCGCTGTTCGCGTCAGGGCGATCCTGGACGGTCCAAGTTTTTCGTATCTCTCGAAGATGATTTGATGCGTTTATTCGCAACCTCAGGACGTATTGGGGCTTTCCTAGAGCGCTCTATGTCCGAAGATGAAGAGTTAACGCATCCGTTCTTAAATCACTCCATTCAATCGGCTCAAAAGAAGGTTGAGCAGCGCAACTATTCAATTCGTAAACGTCTATTACAATACGACGATGTTCTTAATAAACAACGTGAAATCATCTACAGTTTGCGTAACGAAACTCTGCTCACCGACAAGCCCATAGAGCTGGTTATGGAACTTATCGAGGAGGAAGTCGATCAACGTCTCGCAGCACTATCCAACAAAGAAAGTGCTTATCAGCAAGAAGAGTTGCTGAAACACTTCATCTCTTGGATTAACATGCAATTCCCATTGTTTATCGAGCTTGAAGACCTTAAGGGCAAAAGCGTTCCGGAATTACGAGCATCAGTTGTTGATAAAATTAAATCGTTCTATGCCACCAAACAATCCATTGAAGGTGAAGAAGAATCTAAGCAGATTGCGCGCTGGGTTTTGTTACGAGCTATCGACAAAAATTGGCAAACACAGCTGACCGAACTTGAAGATTTGCGTCAAAGCGTTACCTTACGCGGCTATGGCCAAAAAGATCCTTTAGTGGAATACAAATTTGAAGCCTATCGTTGCTTCGAGCAAATGGTTGAGCAAATGAGGCAAGATGTTTGTTTCCATCTGTTCCGATCCTCTACAAACATGGAAAACATCGACACACTGATTCAACAAATCAGTCAACGTATTCATTTGTCCAACAATTCACCTGAAGAACCTCAACCGTCGAAAAAGGAAATTAACCTGCCCAAGCCCGTTAAACGTGAGTTGCCAAAAGTTGGCCGCAACGATCCCTGTCCATGTGGAAGCGGCAAGAAATTCAAAAAATGCTGCGGATTAGGACTAGACAACTAAAGGAATGAATTACATTGGAATCGATTATGGCCGCAAAAATATCGGACTAAGTTGGGCTTCAAAAGCTTTAGGTGTTGCGGTTCCCTTATCGCCCATTTTGCATTTCCAAACGCTGCAGCAAGTGTTTCAAACCCTGCAGCAAGTCGTCTCCGAAAAGGGCTGCGATGGCTTTGTCTTAGGCTTACCTTTGCACATGGATGGATCAATTGGTAGTCGGGCTCGCGAAGTGCAGAGCTTTGGATGTCAATTGCAGGCCGCTCTGAACCTACCTGTATTTTTTCAAGACGAACGCTTGTCTACTCAAACAGTCGAGTTTATGAGTGGGTATCAAGCGTCTTCTCTTAAAAAAGCGAAACAGAAAAAAAAGCGCGGCATCATTGACTCTCAAGCAGCCATGGTCATTTTACAGGATTTTTTAGACCAGCAAACCGAATTTTTAGCGTCATAATCGTTTGAAGTTGTGCTTTTTTATAAAAATACACTTGACGCAAAATCCGTACCATGGTTGAATAACATCAGTTTTGCAGGTGTAGTTTAGTGGTAAAACTCCAGCCTTCCAAGCTGGATTCGTCGGTTCGATTCCGTCCACCTGCACCAAGATCTATGCTTGCATCATCCGATGGTCTTCTATAGCTTTAGTCCTTGTTTAATCTTTTGTGACATGTCATTGCTTTAAACCTACAGCCACATCAATCGCTTCTGTCTTCGTTTTATAATGCGTCGAAAACACCGCTTGGTTAAAATAACGAACAAAGTACTTGCGATTTTTTTTAAACGTTTTACGCTTGGATACATGCAGCAAACAATAGGTGAACGTCTACAGCAGGCACGTCTGCGCTTAGGATTGTCTTTGGATGAAGCTTCTGAAAAATTAAAAGTAAGGAAGGATTTACTGTTAAAGTTTGAAAATAACGAATTTAATGTAAAATTGCCCGGGATTTATGCCCGAGGTTTTTTCAGGACCTATGTAAAGTTTTTAAAACTGAACGAGGCAGAACTTTTGGCCGAATACTCGAATTTGGTTAAGGATAACTCAGATGCGTTAAACTTGAGCCTGGGCCATTTGCAAATAGAGCCGTCTGAAGCAAAAATTAAAGATGGTGAGCCACAAATCACAGAAATGGATCGCCCTGAAGAATCAGCCAAATTTGTAAAGCCTGTTTTACAATTTGTATATTTTAAGTGGCTTATAGGCCTGATGATCGTTGGCCTCTTGGGCCTTGTCATTTGCATTTGTTGGCATAAAAAATCTTCAAATAGGATCGAAAGCTCAACGTCGTCTGCCATTTCGGAATCCTTATTTGAAACGACCGAATCTCAAACTTACGAGGAGATTACCCTTGTCGCTCTAGAAGACGTCCAAGTGTTTGTGCGTCAAGAAGGCGACAGGAAGCGGCTGTTTGCGGGCATCATCAACAAAGGCGAACGCAGAAGTATTGCCAAAGAAGACACGCTGCAAATTTCCTTCTCGGAAGGTGATAATTTGCTTATAGAACGCTCCAATGGCACCTCTATTCGGCCCCAAAAATCAGGTCGCGGATGGATAAGATTACAGTAAAATGATGATAAAAGAGGTCGATACGTTTGTTTCGTTAAAGCATGTTGTCATGACAACATCGGGGGCAGGCATATTCCTCGGAACAGATGAAAAAATTTTTCTCATCTATGTAGATACCCTCATGGGGCAACAAATCCAAGCAGCCATTCAACCCAAAACACAAACTCGGCCCTTAACGTTTGACGTCTTCCGTTACATCTTGCGAGGCTTTGATATTGACATAAAAAACATCGTTATTTATAACGAAGATAAGGGAGTATTTTTTACAAAAGTCGTTTGTCATCAACAATGCGAGCAAAATCTACGTGTTCTTGAAATGGATATTCGGCCCAGCGATGCCATCTTGTTGTCTTTGGCC
The DNA here is from genome assembly GCA_944389435.1 of uncultured Opitutales bacterium. Lineage (GTDB taxonomy): Bacteria > Verrucomicrobiota > Verrucomicrobiia > Opitutales > UBA9783 > UBA1183. The sequence goes on along the minus strand of CALXMI010000106.1, from coordinate 7,440 downwards.
ATGGCTCGACCTATTTACATATCGAATGCTTTGCTGGAACGCCTTCCGGATGCTTCCAATCTTTTAAAAAATTTCTATACGTTAGGTCAATAAAGATGTTTATTCCCGAGCACGGCGCCGTCCTGGCACCCATGCGTGCATTAACACAACCACCGTTTTGGCGCATTCTAAACCAATATGGACCTCCGGATGCCTATTTTAGCGAATTTGTTCGCGTCCATGAAAATTACGTCATTGAGCCACCATGGATTGAAGAAGCCCTTCAGGCCGCAGGTTCTGTCCCGCTTTGGATTCAACTCATGGGTAATAGCTTAAAGGCTCTAACAGCCAGCATCCGCGTATTAAAACGTTATCCCATTGTCGGCCTAGATTTTAATGTCGGATGTCCTGTTCCTAAAATATATAAAAAGCAAACCGGCGGTGGTTTGCTGAAAGATCTGTCGCTTCTAAAAACTTTGCTAGCAGGCTTGCGAGAGCTTTGGACAAAGCCGCTTTGCGTAAAATTCAGGATAGGTTTCAATTCCACCGAAGATTTTGACAAAATTCTGGACCTGCTTATCGAAAGCCATATTGACTTGGCGACACTTCACGCGCGAACCGTCAGCGATCTGTACAAAGGCCAGCCTCGGTACGAATACGTTACACAAGCAGCCCACCGTTGTCCATTCCCGGTCTTAGCCAACGGAAGCATCGAATCTGTGGAGTCGATTGAACGCGTTATTCAACAAACACATTGCTGGGGTGTTATGCTAGGCCGTAGTGCCTTTAGAAATCCATGGATTTTTTCTCAATGGAAAAGTTTTAAAGCCAACCAAACCTTTACACTACCCACCTTGATGGACGTCTATCAATACCTGCAGGATCTTTTCCTGGCTTTCCAATTGGATAAAAAAACGGAAATCACCGCCTTGGGTTGCATGAAACGTTTTACCAATTTTGTCGGTTTATCGATTGACGCTTCTGGTACTTTTTTAGAGAAAATGCGAACTGCACCTACTCTAAAAACCTTCTGGTCTGTCTGTAAACGTCACCTATTACAACAGCCCAACACCCCTTATTCAGACAAGCCCTTTCCACAATTACATGCCTATCCCAACAAAGAATTGCAGGGTTAATAGATTACAAACGTAGATTTTGTTAAAACGACCTAACGGCCCCATAAGTCAAAAAAACTGACCCGAAAAGCTTATTCTAATAAAGCTTATCTCTAGTTTAAACGCAGTAGTTTTCTAGCCAATCAACCACATCTTGCAGTTGTCCGTTCGACAAAATTTTTAAAAGCTGACGAGCACCTTCTACATATTTTTGTCGCGTTAATTCGGGCATCGACAGCATAGCCTCCACATGTAACGCAATAACAGAAGCCAGATCCCGCACGTCTTGTAAGAATTCTGGATAAAGGATCTGCTTTAGCAAAATGTTGGCAATGGATAAATAAGAAACTTTTACCAGTTTTTTGCCTAAAAAAAACGTGATCGGGTTGGCCTTGTAAGTCACAACGCCTGGAATACCCGCCAGAGCCACTTGAAGGGAAGCCGTTCCAGAAGACATAATAGCAGCTCGCACACCACACGGAATCGTGTGCGAAGGACATAGCTGTATCGATTCATCGGCTTCCTCTCTTAAAATACGCTCGACGGCAGGATTGGGATACGGTACCAAGGCTGATAATTCTGAATGGATGGCCTTTAACTGCCCAAAGGCTTTCTTCAAAACAGGGAAAATTCGCTTTACGGCCGACTTGCGACTTCCTGGAAGCAACAAAATAGGGCCGTTGGGATCGTAACGAAAAGGGTTGATTTCTTGCAAAAGAGGGTGACCCACAAACTGCACATCCAACGAAGTATCTTCAAAATACTGTTTTTCAAAATTAAAAATAACACCCAGATGGTCGATGTAACGATCCATTTTAAAACGCCGACGAGCCTTCCATGCCCAAATTTGTGGAGCAATGTATTCGCAAACACACGTTGTACCACCGCCTTTTAAACTTAGGCCTTCTTTGTATAAACGCTCGGCTAAAAGCAAATTAAACCCTGGAAAATCAACCAAACAAATCGCCTTAGGTTTATGAACACGCACCCATTCTACTGTCCAGGTCAGGAGGGTTTTAAAGCGCGAATAGTGCTTTAACGCCTCCACAAACCCAACCACAGACCAACGCGTCAAATCAAAGAGCAAATGCGCGCCAGCCGCTTTAAGAGCCGGCCCACCTAAGGCACAAATATTGATGCCCGGATGCCTTAATTTTAACTGACGAACAAAACAAGCAGCGTGATTGTCACCTGAATGTTCCCCAGCAATTACCAGCAAATTCACCATTACACTAATGCATTCTCCTGAATTTTATGCGTAATTTCTATTGCGACAGAAAGTGCTGAACGAGCAACTTGGCCATTGACTTTAGGCTGATGCGACTGCAACACGCAATCCACAAAAGCACTCAACTCGACCCGCAAAGGCTCCTCCTTGTGTAAAGGAATCTCTTCCTTCAAAATTTCACCGTTGGTTTTGTACATCAAGTGGCCCTTTTGCTCCATGTAATCCAGCGAAAGATAACGATTTGGCTGAAAAATACGGATGTTGCGTTCTTTTTTCAAGCTTACCCGTGAGGTATTAAAATTTGCAACACAGCCATTTTCGAAATAAATACGCGCATTGGCAATGTCTTCCGTCTTTGAAATAACGTTGACACCAATAGCTTCAATTCTTTGAATCGGTGAGCGGACCAACTGCAAAACAACTCCTAGATCATGAATCATCAGATCCAATACCACACCCACATCAGCCCCTCTTGGATTAAACGGAGCTAAACGATCAGACGTAATGTACTTGGGCGATTGAACCTGCGTTTCGAGGTAACTGGTAACCGGATTATAGTTTTCAATATGGCCCACCTGCAGAAAAACCTTCATTTCTTCGGCTGTCTTTACCATAATTTTGGCCTCCTCCATGGTCACGCAAAGCGGTTTCTCCACCAACAAATGGCATCCAGCCTTCATCAACGGAATTGCGGTTGCAGCATGATAGGTTGTTGGCGTCACCACACTCAAGGCGTCACACTGCTCTGCAAGCTCTTCCATAGAGTCGAAAATAGGGCAATGATACAACTGCGCAACCTCTTCAGCACGTTGACGATTGATATCATAAATTCCGACCAAATGAACATTATCCATTTCGGAATAAATACGCGCATGATGAGCCCCCAAGTAACCAACACCTACAACGCCACAATTAATCTTTTTCATCGCTCATTTTTCCACGTTTTAAATAAAAAACCTTGTTTGTTTTTTCCGCAAAAACAGCATTATGGGTAACCAAAATAAAACTTGTACCGAGTGTTTGGCAAACATAAAAAAACAAATCCATTACTCGCATCCCTGTTGCTTCGTCCAAGCTACCTGTGGGCTCGTCTGCCAAAATCAATTTGGGCTGCGTCAAAAGTGTTCGCGCAATCGCTATCCGTTGACATTCACCGCCTGATAAATGCGTGGTCTGTCGTTGCAACAAGGACGCTATTTTTAACAAATCGACAATTTTATTAAAAAAATGCCGATCAACGGTTTTTTGTTGTATACGCGAGGGCAGATAAATGTTTTCTTCCACATTTAATTCTTCAATAAGCTGATAATGCTGGAAAACGTAGCCTATCTCCGAACTAGCAACAAGGTGATTGTAAACGATCGGTTGCTGTTGGAAAAAAATATGGCCCTTGTCTAAAGGAAGCAATCCTCCTAGCACAAAAAGCAGCGTAGACTTACCGGATCCTGATTCGCCACAAACCGCCATGGATTCGCCTGCCTGCAGCGAAAAACTGATATCGTTTAAAATACAAACAGGCTGCTGCGAACTCGTTTGGAAGCTCTTTGTTAAATGTTGAACGGATAACAGCTCACTCACGACGCAATCCTTTCATCACAGGAATTTTAGCAGCCTTGAACGCCGGCAAAAGTCCAGCAAAAAACGTAATAACGAAGGTCAAAACGACAGTAGCACCCACATCGGTCCCGCTGAAAGCCATCGGCAGCTTTTCAACGTTATAAAAATTCCAGAGCGCATTTTTGGGAATGAACCAACCGGTCAACACGTGTACGATTTCGTTGCGATAGTACAACAATATCCCTGCTACACCCAATCCCATGCAAACACCCAAAAAGCTCAATATAACGCTTTGCAGGCAAAACAATTGTACAATCGCTTTTCGACTAGCTCCCCAAGATCTTAACAAGGAAATTTCACGCTGTTTTCTAACTACAGAAAAGGTAAGCCCGCTGCTCATTGAAAAAGCCGCTATGGCGATCACAAAAAGCAAAACAAAAAAACACATCGATTTCTCCATTTTTAAAACATAGAGAAAATCCTCATTAAGCTCATACCAAGCGTAAGACCTTAACTTTGTAGGCAATTGTGCATTCAATGCCTTACAAACCTCCTCTATATGCTCTTTGTCTACCTTAAGGCTGAAGCCATGAATACAACCTTCCAACCCATAGGCCTCTTGTAAATATTCAAGCGGAAAAATAACTGTGTCTCGGTCCACTTCACCCCATCCAGTTTGAAAGATATTCTCAACACAAACTTCTTGAGGCAAAATAATTTCGTCGTTTTTTATACTCTCCAACGACAGAGGCGAATACAAATCAAATGTCTCCCCCACGGCCAAATTCAGATCGCGAGCGATTTGCGGACTCACCCACGCATCCTTTTTTAGCTGAACGCAATCCTTCTGCGTTGAAAACTTATCCAATGGGAAAACATGGTGGGCCGATGCTGGATCCACTCCTAAGCATTTTGGGAAAGCCACATGGTTACCTTTCTGGACAAGCGCAACTCCGTGAATAAAAGGCGTAACCGCATCCACATGAGACGTTTCTTGAATCATCTTTAGCCAACCTTTGTAGTCCCGTATAGGCTGATTTGAGAGAACTTTAACAGAACCATTCACTTGAACAAGCTTTTCAGCAATATTTTTATCAAACCCATTCATGATGCTCAACACAACCGTCAACAAGGCAACGCCAGCTGAAACCCCCACAATGGATACCCATGTAAAAAATGTTCCCCAACGACCCTTGGGGAACAAATACTTAAATGCTAATGCAACAACCCAGCTTTGCATGACTACTGCAAACGTAAAGGCATTACCACGCACAAAAAACGGTCGTTGGTCTTAATGACTCCAGGGCTTAATTCATCCTTAAATTCGAAAAAGATCTCGTCATCTTGCAAGGCTCTCAATGGATCTTGTAAAAACCGCGGATTGAACGCAATGGTAATCGGATCATCTGTGTACTCAATAGCCATCGTTTCGTGAGCCTCTCCAAATTCCGCGCTTGAAGCCGAAATTTCCAACGTATTCTCACAGAAAGTCAATTTGACCGTGTTGTTTTCCAAGCTAGATACCAACGATGCACGCTGAATACATTCGAGCAACAACGAACGTTCCAGCTTTACATGGTGCTCAATCGACTGCGGAACAACTTGCTGATAATTTGGGAAACGGCCCTCTACCTTTTTGGAAACAAGATATATTGTACCGATTAGACCACCTTCTTTGGCACTATCTTCTAATTCTAGCTCAAAAGCAACCTGCTTATCATTGAAGAAAATCTTAACCGGAGCTGTTTGCTGCAGCAATCGTTCCAATTCTAAAACCGTCTTTGCAGGTAGAATAAACTCCATGTTCGAAAACGCCGCAGGCGCTTCAATATCCTGCTGAATAAGGCTTAAACGACGACCATCAGTTGCCACCAAGTGCAACTGTGATCCGCCTTCATTCTCAGACTTAAAAGAAAAAAATACGCCATTTAACAGATAACGATTCGCATCTTCCGATTGGGCAAACGAAACATGCCGCAACATAGACAACAACTTCTGCTGCTCTATTACAAAGGCCTGATCTTGCTCAAAAACAGGCAACGTCGGAAACTCCCCATCACTCATTCCCATAATGCGAAACTTCGAACGACCGCAGGCTAACTTCGCTTGATTTTGAGAACAATCCAACTCAATTTCAGCATCCGGCAAGGCCTTCACAATGGAAGTCAACTTCCTTGCAGGCAAAGCAATCTTACCCGCAACTTCCACTGTCGCCTTAACAGAGCAACGAATGCCTAAGTCTAAGTTGGTGGTCGTTAACTCTAAAATATCGTCATGTGCATTGAGCAAAACATTGCTTAAAATAGGGAGCGATGTTCGCGTTCCTACAATATTCAAAACTTGCTGCAAGCCATTTACGAAAACGCTTTTTGCAATCCGTATCTTCATCAACGTAATTTGATATTATTTTTTCAATCCTTGCAACCTTTTTTTGTAGTTTTTGCCAAGCAAACAACTTCGTACTTACCCTTTTTAAAGCAAATGACAAAGCCTATTTGTCAGGCCTTGAAACCTATAAAGATGTTGACGACAGAGCTTCCTCAAAGACAGCCACAGATTGCCAAATAATCCGTATGTCTATTCATCTTCACTCTCGTCTGTTTCAAACACAACATTAACATCATCGAAAATCCTTCAAACTTAGCAATTCCACACAAGTTTTCTTCTTTGCGGGAGGTTCTTCATCTTCAAAAATTTATTATTGAAAAATGTTGATTATTTGAATCCTCGTTTTAGGCTTGAATCATGGGAACAAAACTACAAGAACGTTTATCCAAAATCAAGCTTGTCATTTTTGATGTAGACGGAGTTTTAACCGACGGAAAGATTTACTGTGGCGTCAATGGTGAATGCATGAAAGTTTTCAACACAAAAGACAACTTGGGCATCACTCGCCTCAGGTCAACAGGCATGGAGTTCGGAATTATTACCGGCAGAGAATCCACGTTTGTAAAGGATTACGCGGCAACTCGGGACATTCAATATGTGTATCAAAAAACGTGTGACAAACTGCCTATTTTCGAGGATTTGCGCAAAAAGCTGGGCCTTTCTAACGAGGAAGTAGCTTACATGGGTGACGACTTGATCGATGTCCCTGTTATGGAACACGTTGGATTTGCAGGCTGTCCTGCGGATGCTATGCCGTGCGTCAAAAAAATAGCCCACTTCATCTCTCAATATAACGGAGGCTGTGGAGCTGCCAGAGAATTTTGCGATCTTATTTTTGAAGCCCAACATTCATGCGATATTTGAGCTTAGAAAGCTCGTGCGACGAAACAGCCGTAGCCATTTGGGACTCCGATGCGCGTCAATTTTTGCGCGAACAAGTTTTGACACAAATCGATCTGCATAGCGCTTTTGGCGGTGTAGTCCCAGGCATTGCCATTCGTGAGCATTTAAACGGATTTCCAATACTCATAAGGCAACTTAAAAGCTTTATCGATGCAGACGAAATCAATGCCCTTGTGGTCACACATGGCCCTGGCCTCATGGGGTGCTTAGGTATCGGCATCGCTTACGCACAATCCTTACATATCCTTTCCGGCAAGCCTCTATATGGCG
>CALXMI010000105.1 GCA_944389435.1 uncultured Opitutales bacterium | reverse complement strand
ATGAAAGAAAAGGGCGAAAGCGCTTCCTTACTCGAATTGATTTGTGGATCTGAGACGTATCTGGCGATGATGCAGGCCGTGCAGCGTAATCCTCGCAAGGACGATTATTTGCACGTTGATTTCAAGGAAATTGATCCAAAAGCAGAAATGACTGCTACCATTCCCTTGCATTTCACAGGTGAGCCTGCCGGAGTAAAAAACGAAGGTGGCATTTTGGATATCGCGCGTCATACAATTGTAATTACCTGCTTACCAGACGACTTACCAGAATGCATTCATCTTGATATTTCTTCACTTGGTGTAGGTCATGCCATTCACACGAAAGATTTGCCAAAAAGCAAAGGTATTACCTACAAAACCCATGCGGATGAAGTGATCGTTTCTTGCACAAAGGCCGACGAATCTGAATCTGAAGAGCCTGTTGAAGAAGAGGTACCGGTAGAAGAAAAGTAATCGGGGTCTTATGGACCTTACCAAGAATAGTGAAATTCGTTTGATCGTGGGTTTAGGGAACCCTGGGAGCGGTTACGTTGGCACGAGACATAACTTAGGGTTCTTTTTGGTAGATCGGTATGTCCATCGCAAGGGAGGATGTTGGTCACAGGACGTTAAGAGCAACAGCTATGTCGCGACTGTAGATGTTTGTGGAAAGAAGGTTTTTTGTCAAAAACCTCAAACATTCATGAATTTGAGTGGAGATGCTGTTCAGAAGTTTTGTGCCTATCGAAAATTGGAAGCAAGTGAAGTTATGGTTATTTGCGATGATGTTTCTATCCCATGGGGACGCTTCAAGGTGTCGACCATCCCCGGCGACGCAGGTCACAATGGGATAAAGGATATTGCAAAAAAAATGGGTGATGGTTTTGTTCGCTACCGTATTGGTTTGGGTACAAAACCCGATTTTATGTCGCTCGATAGCTTTGTTTTGAGTCATTTTACAGAGGAGGAACAGCATCAATTACCGATGATTGCAGAGACTTTCGAAAATAACTTGGAAGTCCTTATTGACAAAGGTGTCACAAAAGGACTGAATTTTATAGAACGGAATTAACATGAAAAAGTATCAAGCAACTTTTATTTTGGATACACACAAATGGCGCGAGCCCATTACGGCTCTTATCGATCAAATCAAGGCAGTCATCACCGAGATGGGTGCTGAAATTATTGAGGTTAAAGACTTGGGATTGAAGAATTTCGAACGATGCCCACGTAAGGAGTTTGTTGCCGGTCAGTATGTTTCTATCATCTGTAACGCAGAAACTTCTTTTAACAAGGTTTTGCAGGAACGTATCGGTTTAAATCCTAACGTAAACCGTGTAATAGTAGAAGCAATTGAAGCTTAGTTATGGCGAGTTATAACAAAGTCATGCTGATGGGGAATTTGGTGCGCGATCCTGAATTGCGAGTTACCCCAAGCGGCTTGTCTATCTGTCGGTTTACCTTAGCCTGTTCGCGTAGCGTTCGATCCGACAAATCTGAAAACGGTCAACGCGAAGAAACGGTCTTCGTAGATGTAGAGACTTTCGGTAAGCAAGCAGAAGTGATTTCCAAGCATTTTGCAAAAGGACGTCCTATTTTTGTAGAAGGGCGTTTACGGCTGAATGAGTGGCAGACGCCTGCTGGAGAAAAGCGCAGCAAATTGCTGGTTGTTCTTGAAAACTTCGTTTTTGTTGGAAGTTCAGGCAACGGTGGCAACGTAAGCAATTCAAATCAGGATGCCGAAAAACTTGCGCCCAACTTTTCCTACGAAAAAGTAGAGAGTTCCCGCGATGCAGACGTTACGTTCAACGGTGCAGATGAGGACGTACCATTTTGATCACAAATTTAATGAGTAGATAGTATATTATGGCAAATGTAAAAGTTTTGTTACTGAAACCCGTGAAAAATCTCGGAAGCGAGGGGGAAGTCGTTTCTGTTAAGGCGGGTTTTGCGCGTAACTTCCTCCTGCCTAACAATTGGGTTATTCCCTTTTCTCGTGCAAATGAAAAACAAATCGAGGCTTTGCGTAAGGCTCGTGAGGTTCGTGAAGCGAAGGAATTGGCTGAAGCGCAAGCGTTGGCAGAGAAGATTGGTGCGGTAGCTTTGACGATTGCAGTCAAGACCGGCGAAGAGGGCAAGTTGTTTGGGTCTGTTTCTGCAATGGATCTATGGAAGCGTTATACGGAAGAAGGTATTGAGTTGGAAAAGAGCGTTATTCGCTTGGCCCATCCAATCAAGACTTTAGGACATCACCACTTCCACGCTCGTTTGCACAAAGATGTTTGTTTAGAACTAACGGTTGAGGTTGTATCTGAAAATCCAATCGCCTAAGCGGTTCGTTCGATAAAAGATGCCAAAAGGAGCAAGAGATAAAACGCTTCGAGAGCCACCTTATAGCGTGGATTTTGAGCAAGCGCTTTTGGCGTCATGCATGTTGGAGGGAGGACAAGACGGATTGACGAGGTGCATCGATTTGAAGTTGTCCCCAAATTCGTTCTATATACCTGCACATGCAGAGATATTTAAGGCGTGCTTATCGTTGTATAAGGCGGGGTCTCCGGTAACTGTTTTGACGGTAGGCGAGCAATTGCGTGCACTTGGAACTTTGGAGCGCATTGGTGACTATGCTTACCTTAACCAGGTTTCTGATCGCATTGAGACGAGTGCTAACGTGTCGTATTATGCTAAAAAAGTAAAAGACTTGGAAATTGCCCGAAACTTGGTGCGGTTTTTTATGACAGGTCTTGAAGACGTTTACCATGGCATCGAAGATATTGATCAGTTTCTAGAGAAAGTAGAAAGTCGGGTTTTGGAAATTAATCAAGGTCGTGTTGAAGAATCGGCGGTATCCTTTGATATTCCCTTGAGTGGTGCGATGACAACCATTCAAAAGCTACGGACGCGCCAAGGCGTTGTAAACGGCGTTTCGAGTGGCTTCCGTGATTTAGATGCTATTACTAACGGTTTCCATGCAGCAGAAATGATTGTGTTGGCGGCTCGTCCGTCTATGGGGAAAACAGCTCTGGCCTTGAACATTGCTGAGGCGGCTATTTTAGCACCCAATCCGGTTCCTACGCTATTTTTTAGCTTAGAAATGAGCGCCGAACAATTGGCGATGCGTATGCTTTGCGGACATGGGCGGATCAACATGACCAAGTTGCGCAATGGTTTTCTCGAAAGATCGCAAGCTCAGACACTTAACCAAATGGGCGAGAAATTTAAAAACGTTCCTTTCTGGATTGACGAATCTAGCAATTTAACCATCTTGGAAATGCGAGCCAAGGCGCGTCGTGTCCATTCTCAGCATCCGTTGGGATTGATTATTATCGATTATTTACAATTGATTGCTGGTACCGACTCGAAGGTGCAGAGAGAGCAGCAAATTGCTGAAATTTCTCGTGGCGTTAAAAGTCTTGCGAAAGAACTTAATGTGCCTGTTATCGTGTTGAGTCAGTTGAATCGTGAATCTGAAAAGGAAGGTCGTCAGCCAAGGTTGTCGGATTTGCGCGAATCAGGTTCAATTGAGCAGGATGCCGATCTTGTGTTGATATTGTCTAAAACAGCTGATGATATTAAACAGAAGAACGAAGATGGTAGCTCGGTGGATGATGTGAATCGAGAGGTTGTTATTCGCGACCTGCTTATTGCCAAACAGCGTAACGGTCCTGTTGGAACCATACATTTAACTTATTTAAAACCATACACACGTTTTGAAAATTTTACAAAAGAAAGAGATGAATAAAATAGCTTGTTTCGTTGCATTTGGCTACGGATTTTCTTGTTTTGCCAACGCCTCGTTAGACTTTTTGGACGAAGGTGATTGGAAGTTAGGACGCTTAAAGGTTGAATTAAGCCGATCGGGTATTGTTTCTGACGGATTTATTCAGAGCCAATTGGGTTTTCAATCAGGCGATGTTTTGCGTAATAAAGATCTCGATAGCGCAACCAAGCAGCTAGACAAAACAGGATATTTTGATCAAATCCAATGGAAAGCAGTTACCGGAGAGGCGAAAAGCTTTGATTTGGTTTTAAAGCTTAATGTTTGTCCCAATATTGAAGATTTTCGTTTTACAGGAAACAAGACGTTTAGCGAAAATGATCTGTTAAATAAGATGAGTAGCCGTGTCCATAAACCTTGTAATCAACAGCTTCTGTCGACGGATGTTGCCAATTTGATTCGTTTTTATAAAGAAAACGGTTTTGCAAATCCGCAAATTCAATTTCGCCTAGAACAAACGCAAAAGAATTTTGTTGTCGTACATTTTGACATAAAAGAGGGCGAACGCTTGAAGATAACAAATGTTCGTTTTGAGGGTGTTTCTGCATTCAAACCTTCCGATTTAGCTAACTTACTTCAAACAAAAACATGGGGAATTTTGTCGTGGATAACGAAAACTGGCCGTTATCGAGAAGATGTCATTGAGCAAGATATTGAAACCATCCATAATTACTACTTTAATGCAGGCTATCTAGATGCTGAAGTTACGAAAGTTCAGCTCGATACGGATAAAAATAAAGCTCGCATTACGTTTCATGTCAACGAAGGTGTCCTCTATACGATTGGTAGTGTAAAATTTACGGGCGATGCAGCAGCAGATACAGAAGCGCTTGCAGGTAAGCTTTGTTTTAAAGAAGGCGAGCCGGCTGGTTTAGCAAAAATAGAGTATGCTAAAGAAGTTATTCGTGATTTTTACGGCCATAAGGGATACGCTTGTGCGTCCGTTAAGGCACACCAAAATTTGTCGGTTAAAGCAAATGAAATCGATCTCATTTTTGAGGTAAATCGCGGGTTACAGTACACCATTCATTCCATTTATATCAGTGGCAATATGCATACTCA
>CALXMI010000104.1 GCA_944389435.1 uncultured Opitutales bacterium | reverse complement strand
GGACTCGTTCCGATTCCATGAAACCTCATCTACTCCATCCTGATGAGAGAACGCTCCCTTTGCTTTTGTCTTCTCTCCTCCTATCTCTACTCCCATATACAGCCCTTCTCTTCCTTCCGCTCCTACGTTCAGTACGAACGCTACTCCTGCTGTACACAACAATTTTTTCAATTTGTTTTTCATTAACATTCCTTTATTTGTTAAACTGTAAAAACATGGTTTATGTTATAAAATGATCTACATTTCCAAAAACTTGTCAAGAAAAAACGATTTTACCTATTTTTCAAAGCAACAAAAAAGTTTCGACAAACTAGCCCAATCACGATTTTATAGAGGAAGTGGGTGGGTGGGAAAGGCGCGCAAAACTCCGCCCCTGCAGAAGCCCCATCAAGGCCCCTGACAACCACCAGGAAGCACCAAGTACGGTTTTTGGGCACTCAAGACACCGGTTTTGCGATCTTTTTCGAAAAAACAGGAGACAGGGTTGATTGATCTCTTTTATGCAACACATAAACCTTTTTAAAACCTCTAGGGGGCTCTTGGTATGCGTCATCTCGAATATACCAAGGGAGGGGCGTACGAAATTCGATTTGTTTATTTAATAATCAAATTTGGAACGAACCTGGATGTCTAAACCGAGTCTCAAGTGGCAGCTTCGATTTCTTGGATTTTATTTTTCATCAGTTGTATTAGGAATGCGAAACACGGTTTATAGACAGATCCTTGTGCAGAAGTTTCAGAGGCATCTTTTAATTTATACACGCTTTTTACATTGATTTTTTCACAATAGAATTTTGCGAAATTTAAACTCTGTTTTGCAACGTTAATAGATTTTTCAAGAATAAATTCTCGTGTTGCAAGAAGAGATAGGGTTGCAAAAAAAAGCGCATCACTGTCTTCATCAAGCCAAACCCCAATTACATCCAATATTTCACTTTTTTGGATTTTGCAATTCGTAACATCGGTTTCGTTTAGGATAACATCCATGATTCGATACAACACGTTAGGAATGTCTATTTTTGATGTAACAACAGAGACGGTATCTCTCCCTTCCCATGATTGACCCTCATACTCAATCCAAGTATCAGCAAGCGTCTCAAGGTCAGCATTTTCACCGCCAAACACAACATTCGAAGCCAACAAGGGCAAGCCTACCATTAAAGTTAATATTTTAGCATTCATAGAGCACTTCCTTTTCTCCATTATAACATTCAACAAAAACCTCATGAGCATGAAAGATGCCACAAATACACGGACTTGCGTTTTTAAGTTAAGTTATCAATCGATTGGCAAAAAGGTAGCAAATAGCTATCGCTTTGCCAAACAAACTAGCTTTGTGACGGGATTTTTCGCCTTTAAAAACTTTTTTCTTGACTTCGGTAAAAAGGTCCCGTAGTAAATATTGGCTTTCTAAGAGGTGATAAACGGTGGAAGCTAAACAAGAATTTTCTGGGTTGCGAGGGATCTTTTTCCCTATTTACACTTATGAGTTAAAGAAGATCGTCCCCTTAGGGTTGATTTTGTTCTTTTCCTTATTCAACCATTACTGTCTTAAAAACGTAAAGGATTCCCTAATCGTAACTCATTCGGGTGCAGAAGCCATCGCGTTTATTAAGCTTTTCTGCGTGCCTCCTTTTGCGGTACTGGTTATGTTGATCTATGCAAAACTGGCAGATCGTTTAAAAAACGAGCACCTGTTTTACGTAACTTTGGGCTTTTTTGTAAGCTTTTTCGTGATTTTTACAACGGTTCTTTATCCGCTTCGTGGGTACATTCATCCGTCGCCCGATACTGTCCTAAAGTTGCAGATCATGATGCCGTCGCTTTTCTGGGTCTTTTCCATATGGGGCGTATGGAGTTACGCGTTATTTTTTGTTTTTGCAGAGTTGTGGAGTAGCTTTATTCTAACTTTGCTATTTTGGCAATTTGTAAATCAGATTACAACACTGAACGAAGCTAAGCGCGTGTATGCGTTTTTAGCTCTTCTGGGACAAGTAGCGGTCACCATGTCGGGATATTTTGGTACGTTGGCTTCCGATATTTATAATAAAGTTTCAGGCGTAAAAGACCCGTGGCAGGTGTCGCTTAACTGGATTATCGGTATGGTAACCGTCAGCAGTTTGTTATCGATGTACATCTATCATTGGATCTACAAAAACGTCTTGACGGATAAACGTTTTTACGATAAGCCATATTTGCCAGGTGTAAAACTAAAATCTGCACAAAAAAGCAGCCTATGGCAGAGTTTAAAAATGGTCTTTCGATCCCCTTACTTGGGCTTAGTCTCTTTGTTGGTCTTATGCTACGGCGTTAATGACAACATTTTAGAGAATTTCTGGAAGCATGAGTTGGGCCAGCGCTATACCGACATCAACGAATATAATGCGTTTATGAACCAGTATACCATGGGTTACGGCTTCCTATCGATGCTTGTGCTTATCGTTGCCGGTAATGTTTTCCGTAGGTTTCGCTGGGGTGTTGGAGCTATTTTGACGCCCTTGATCATGACAATAGGGGGTATTGTATTTTTTATGGCTATTTTATCGAAAAATGCCTTCTTGGCCCGAACAGGGGCTCTTATGGGGTTCCAAACGTTAATTGTTGTAATCGGCCTTGTGGTACTTGTGTTGGATAAATCCTTTAAAATGTCCTTCTTTGATATAAGTAAAGAGATGGCCTTTATCCCGTTGAGTGAGGAGCTTAAAGTCAAAGGTAAGGCCGTGGTGGACGTTTTCGGGTATCGCTTTGGGAAATCGGCTGGCTCGGGTCTGCAGGTAGTGCTTTTAACAATTATTAGCGGCTTAACAGGCGTGCAAGCAACTTATTCCGATATTGCTGGATACGCATTCGGCTTTTTTATATTTTTCTCAATTCTCTGGCTGGTAGCGGTTTTAAGGTTAAGTCGACGCATTCGTAACAACAAATACATCAATGAATAAACAAAATTACATAGCGACTCGGTTGGGCGGCGAAAATTTCGACAAACAAGCCGGGAACAAGTTCACGGTTATCAAAGAAAATAAACAGAAGTTTTTAGAAAAAAATCCTGAGATGGCCTTGATTGACTTAGGCGTGGGTGAACCCGATGAGGCAGCTCCCTTGTGCGTAATAGAGGCCTTGAAGGCCTGCTGTGGCTCTTGGGATTTACGGGGATATGCGGACAACGGTGCGGATTTTTTTGTGGCAGCCATTCGGCGCTACATGCAGAGAATTTTTAATGTTACATTAAGGCCGGAAGAAATTTTGCCGATCATGGGGATCAAATCAGGCCTTGGTTTGTTAGCAGGCACACTGGTCAATCCAGGTGATGTGGTTGCTTGTACAGTTCCGGGGTATGATGTTTTTGCAACGCAGACCGGCTACTTAGGTGGTCAAACAATTCTTATGGAGCTTAGGGCTCAATGTGGGTTTTTGCCGGAAATTGAAGCCTTAGATGAAGATGTGAAGCGGCGCATAAAAGTGGTCCAAATAAACTATCCCAATAACCCGACAGGTGCGGTGGCAACCTTAGATTTTTACCGTCACTTGGTCGATTTGGCCTGTAGGTATCAGTGGGTGATTATCCAAGATGCCGCTTATAGTGCGCTTGAGTTTGAGGAGCGCAAATCCATTTTGCAGGTTCCAAGAGCAAATCAATGTTGTGTGGAGTTGCATTCGATGTCGAAAGCTTTTAACATGACGGGCTGGCGATTGGGCTGGATTTGTGGCAACGAAGCTATCTTAAGAGCTTGCGCGAAGTACAAAAGCAATTGCGATTCGGGGCAGTTTCTTCCGATTCAAAAGGCGGCTACGGTTGCTTTAGATCAGGCCGATGTTTTACTTCCGCCCCTGCGTCAAAAATATCAAAGGCGTTTAGAGGCCCTGTTGACTATTTTGAAAAAGCACAACATTGCTGTGTTTGAGCCGAAGGGCGGGCTATTTATTTATGCAAAGGCTCCTACAGGTGTTGTTTACAAGCAGTATCAAAGAACAGAACATTTCGCTAACGCAGCCGAATTTGCCCAATGGCTTTTGTCTACGTTGGGTGTGGTAGTAGTACCTTGGGACGACTGTGGCTCCTATGTTCGGTTTTCAGCAACCTTTGCCACGGCCAACGAATCACTTTTTTTACATCAATTTGACCAGACCCTGGATGCATATATTTTCTTAGAAGCGTAAAATCGTCTAAGTGATTTACCGTAGACCTAGCTGACAAAGGATGTTCTCAGTTTTGTGCTCTGGAGTGGTAAACTAAAATGGATTTATGACCATTGCCTATCGCATGGAAGTTCGCCACATCTGGTTCATGGAAAAGACTCTTTATATTAAGGTTGATGAAGTTCACTACAGCTGAATACAAGATCAAAAATCGTGAGCTTCAGTGGAGCGTAAATTGGCCTATCATTTCTAGTAGCTAGCTAAGGAAATGGCATGTGGTTGATTCTATCAACTTTTAAAAGAGATACGTTAGCGGTAAAATTGACTTACTTTTTTTGTTTAAACGAAAGCATAAAAAATTTTCGGACTGCTGTTTTTCACAAAAAACTACTGCTTTTTGTAAAATTTTTAAAAAAACGCTTGCCATATAGGTTTTTTATTGTTCGACTAGGTTCCATAGATTTATGGACGGTTAGCTCAGTTGGTTAGAGCTACTGGTTTACACCCAGTGGGTCGTAGGTTCGAGTCCTACACCGTCTACCATGTTACTAAAACTCTTGGAGTGGGCTTTTTGAGAGGATTTGTTTTATTTCCTCAAGGTTTTTCATGATCAGGATTGAGAATTTAACTTATCGCGTAGGCACACGTTCGTTGTTTAGAAACGCAACCTTAACACTTCCTGATGGTAAAATAGGCCTTGTTGGCCACAATGGATCTGGCAAAACAACCCTACTGAAGCTGATACTAGGCGAATTAGAATCGGACTCTGGAAGCATTTTTATTCCAACAGGGACGCAGTTGGTTTGCGTACGTCAAGAATTTGAAAACACGCATACTTCCTTGCTAGACTTTGTTCTGCAAACCGACAAAGCGCTCATACGGTTAAAACATCAAATTGAAAGCAATGACCAGGATGATTTAGCAGACCTGTATGCACGCTACGAAGCGATAGGAGGTACTACAGCACATGCACGTGCAGCAAGCATTTTAGCCGGCTTAGGGTTTTCGAATGAAGATTTGAGGAAAACAATCGCCACATTTTCCGGTGGATGGCGTATGCGAGCCGCTTTGACAGCAACATTGTTTGCACCATCAGACCTACTCTTGTTAGATGAGCCCACGAACCACTTGGACATCAAATCCTGCATTTGGCTGGAAGATTACCTGAAAAAACTGAATAAGTCGATCATTCTTATCTCCCATGAAAAGCATCTTTTAAATACGATTTGCGACCACATGATGGAGATTTATGACGAAACACTTCACTTATTTAAAGGCAATTATGATATTTATGTTGAAACAAAAGCCTTGCAGCGTGAAACCCTCTTAAAGCAAAAAGAAACCCAAGAAAAGACAAAAAAACATCTGCAGACCTTTGTAGACCGTTTTGGAGCAAAAGCTACGAAAGCCCGTCAAGCCCAATGTCGCGTAAAAATGATCGAAAAAATTGAAATTCCAAAGGTTTCCTACGATCATTACGATGTGCAATTCATTTTTCCAGACCCTTTCCCCGACGTCGACAAGCGGCTCATTTGCTGCAAAAATATTTCTGTGGGGTATAATCAGCATACGGTCTTACACGACGTCACGCTTCATATCGACAAAGGCGACCGCATTGGCTTATTGGGAAGCAATGGTAGCGGAAAATCGACACTTGTAAAACTTTTTGCAGGACGGCTTCAACCTCAAGCAGGTACGTTAACGTATGCAAAAAACACAAATGTTGTCTACTTTTCTCAACAACAAACTGACGAGCTTAATCCACAGCTAACGCCTGTTGAAACCATTGCCATGCGACGATTGGATTGGACTGAGACGCAAGTGCGTTCCTTTTTGGCTAAATTTGGAATCACGCAAGCGCGCAGCCTAACTCCTATTGCACAATTATCCGGTGGTGAAAAATCCAGGGTGCTATTTGCCTTAAATGCGTTATTTACGCCACATTTAATGATTTTTGACGAACCGACCAACCACCTTGACATTGAAGCTCGTGAGGCGCTTATTGAAGCTATACATACTTATAAAGGCGCTGTGGTCCTCATTACGCACGATTTTTATACCTTATCACAAGCTTGCGATCAGTTTTTTCAGATCGAAAACGGCTTATGTACACCCTTTTTCGGAACGTTGGAAGATTATCGCCAAAGCCTATTGACGCCTAAAACCCAAACTGTAGCCTTAAAACTGCGTACATCTGCCGTGTCGCCGTTAAAACTTGAACGTAAAAAACAAGCGCAAATAAGTAAGCTTGAAAAAGCAATAGCTACGCTAGAGGCACAAAAATCTGAATGGGAGAGCCAGCTCTCGTTAGCTTATTCTCAAGACAATTTGTCTGCCTATGAAGCCTGTTGCCAACAATTGGTTGCGCTGGAAAACGAATGGTTTACACTGTCTGAATGAAGCGATAAACAAAAACGGTTACTTCCCT
Source organism: uncultured Opitutales bacterium (assembly GCA_944389435.1). Classification (GTDB taxonomy): domain Bacteria; phylum Verrucomicrobiota; class Verrucomicrobiia; order Opitutales; family UBA9783; genus UBA1183. The sequence goes on along the minus strand of CALXMI010000104.1, from coordinate 1,924 downwards.
AAAAGAGTAAACGCGTTTGATTATGAAAATGTAGGTTCGATTTCCAGCTTTTCGCCCGGATTTAAAACAAAATTGTCACCATCGGACCAACGGTCATCGTTTATCAAAACTTTGAACTCAATCTTTTTGGTGGATGTTGTTTCAAAAACCCAACCTTGCTTTTTTTCGTCATACGACAGAGCAATACCTTTGTCCCAAGATAGCTTGCCTCCTTCGCCACGAATAAACAAAGAGTTGCCCCAGCCAATATCCACTTTTACCAAAAGAGTAGCCTTCTTTTTGCTAGCAGATTTTTTGGCGGCTCCACAACCACAGGGCTTGGCTTTGATTTCGCAGGATTTTTTTGCACAAGTTGCTTTTTCGTTACATGCTGTTATTTTTACTTCTTTCATAATCATACGTCGAAAACATTATAAAACAAACAGTCTTATTTTGCAAGCAACAAATGTGGTTTGTTGTAAAACAATGCGTAAATGATTATGTAATAACTTGCAAAAAAGTGAAAAATCGCACATCAAACAGTTTCGCCTAGAGGAACATGTCCAACAGTTGTTTCCCCATGGACGCGGGCGTCCTTTTCACTTCTTTTTCTTTTGTCCTTGAAAGAAAAACGTTTAGTAGTCGGCTATAATTGGGCTTACCCAATGTACCATCTATTATCCCAGCAGGACCACGGAAATAACCCAATTCGTCTGGCTTATCTTCATCAAACCTCAAATAGTTTTGAAGAGGGCTGTACCTGGAAGCGTTTAAGTGTAAATTACTTACAAAGGGCTGCTCGCGCCATGTCTTTCCAGGCAAAATTGAAAACTTACTATCGGTATAGAACGCCAGATCGTCATTTATAAGCGATGTTTTTGCATAAACCGCTTCTTGCGTTAAACGCTTCGCTTGTATATCAATCTTTGTGAAAGGAATATCCCTTGCGTAAGACGATAAAAAGTTAAGCGCTGTCATCTTTGTCGCCTGCGCAGTTACCAACATGGCAACATTCAACAGAGGCTGTACTGAGCGTTCTGCGGACCCTATTTTTATAGATCCATCTTGAAGTTGTAACTCACAAATTCCTCTCAAATGATCTAAGTCACCATCGAAGCCCGACAGCTTGACGTCGGCATTCATTTTCCCTGCCAGCTGGCAATAATTACTAAGGGATAATCTAAAGGCAGCAGGGATTTGCCATAATTCACGAAGATCAACATCTTTCAACTTCAGCCATGCTTCTTGTCGTTGAGGTATGTATTGGATTTCTCCTCCGATGCTTCCTTGGCAAAGTTGACCCTTAAGATCTTTAATAAGCAAGCCATCTTTTTTAGCCTCCACGTTACCCGAAAAATTCTGCAAGAAAGGAGTTTCTGCTACAACAGATTTTAGTTTTAAAGAACACGTACCCTGAATAGGCATTTTATACTTTTGCCCCTCTGCCTTTTTAGAGGCTTGATGTGTCAAAGATAAGGCTTTTTCTTCATTGGACGGAACTATGCTGCCTTGACTCAACTGCGGCAGGCTTGCTTGAACCTCCTTGTATAGTTTTTGGAAACCTACAGCTGCCATAACTACATCATCCAGATAAATTTTCTGGCTCGTGACCTCGCTTGTTAGTATCTTATCTTTATTTAGCAAACCATTAAACACAAAGTCGTTCGTGCGTGTGTTGTTGCGCAATTCTAACCGAGTTTTCAAAACATCTTCCTGTTTGTCATTTGTCTCATAAGACAGCTTTACATCGGTACCTAAGGGCATAACCGAAGTGCCAAAGTCAACATGGGCGTTCGCTTGCCTTGACTGACTCGATAAGTTCCAATTGCTTGTTATGCGGCCAAACACATCTGGATAACGGTTTGCGAACGGCTGTTGTTTCAACAAATCCAGATTCAGATTGACAGAACCATCCGTTTTTGAAAGTTTGCTAGAAGCTACCGTA
>CALXMI010000103.1 GCA_944389435.1 uncultured Opitutales bacterium | reverse complement strand
AGTCTTTTTTTTTTTTTTTTAAAAAATTTTTACAGCAAACCGCATTTCATCAGAAATTTTGAATGATGATATAGGCCTAATTTACTAAAAATTACATCTGATGTTCAAAATGAAACATGTGGAACCCATCATGGAATAACATACTTAAAGTTGTCTACTCTCACCGACTGCTTAAAGATGTAGAGCGATAAAATGAAGTGAATCCTCATTTCGAAGTTATATATAAATAAAAAACTTGACGAAAATTTTGTAGGAGTTTTTACTACTCTTTATTAATCGGTAAAATTAAATTATAATTAGCAAGATAATAAAAGTTTTATAATTATGGGACAACCAAAAAGAAAACAATCTAAGATGCGTAGCCGTTTAAGGCGCGGAGCTCACAATTTTAAAATGCCGTTATTGGCAAAAGATACTGACGGTAATTTAGTCATGCCACATCGTGTCAATCCAGAAACAGGCATGTACCGCGATCGTCAAGTCTTAGAAGTAGAATTATAATAAGGCTACATGCAAGCAAGCTCAGAGTGTCCACAGTGTACATTGCCTCGTATCGCGGTGGATGTTATGGGATCGGATTTGGGCCCTCAGCAGATCACGGCTGGCGTTGAGTTAGCCTTAAAGCAATCCAAAGTTGGACGCATCGGTAAGCTCTTTTTAGTAGGCGATGAAAATGTGTTAAGTCCCCTGTCGAAGGGCATTATCCGGGCAGGTAACGGTTTGGATATTGAGATTGTGCACACACCTAATTTCGTCAAGATGGATGAGAAGCCCATAAGTGCCTTAAAGCACAAAAAGGACGCTTCTATGTTCGTTGGGATGGAGCTTGTAAAAGAAAAGAAGGCAGATGCGCTACTAAGTTGTGGTAATACAGGCTGCTTAATGGCATGTAGTACGTTAAAATTGCGTACCATTCCAGGAGTCGTAAGACCTGCTCTTGCCAGCATTATTCCTACGCGCACGCATTTTTTTATCTTAATGGATGTTGGAGCCAATCCAGCCGCATCTGTAGAATGCTTGGTGCACAATGCCATTCTGGGATCTCACTTTGCTAAAGCTGTTTTAAGACTTCCTAATCCGAGGATAGGCTTGTTAACCATCGGTACGGAAGAAGGCAAGGGGAATGAGCTTATCAATCAGACGCATCAAATCTTGAAGCAACTTGATGGCGATTCCTTGAATTACAAGGGCCTTATTGAAGGCTTTGATCTGTTTAAGAACAGTGTAGATGTGGCCATTTGCGATGGGTTTGTCGGTAACATTTTATTAAAGACGTGCGAATCGCTATTTACGGAGTTAAAAAATTTTATAAAAGATGAGTTCAATCGCAATTGTATTCGAAAAACAGGTGCTATACTCTCACGGGGTGTATTTTCACGTATGCGATCGCAATTTTCACCCGATCAATTCAGTGGAGCACCTTTATTGGGCTTAAACGGTTGGGTATTTAAAGCTCATGGCTCAAGCAAGGCTGAAGCTATTGCTGGGGCTTTAAACATGTGTCTTAATTGTTTAGAAGTCTACGATTTTAGGGTCATTGAATCAGACATTGCAAAGGCCAATGCACTCCTAAGGTCAACCGAAGATTAATATGAAAGACATTTCTATTTTGATAAAAGGTGTAGGATATTACCTACCTTCATCTGTTCTAACAAACGATGATTTGTCCAAAAAAGTGGAAACCTCCGATGAATGGATTCGGACACGTACGGGCATTGCACAACGGCATATTGCTGCAGAAAACGAAAGTTGTTCAGATTTAGCTTTCCAAGCCGCTCAAAAAGCCATTGCGGATGCTAATCTTCAAGCAAGCGATATCGATGCTCTCATTGTTGCAACTGTTACGCCTGACATGCCCTTCCCTTCAACAGCAGCCATTTTGCAAGCTAGATTGGGCCTCAATAACGTTATGGCCTTGGATATCAATGCAGCCTGCTCTGGATTTCTATATGCCCTAGAATTAGCCAGATGCCTTATGCAAAATGAGCACTACCGGCATGTCCTTGTTATGGGTAGTGAAAAACTATCCTCTATCGTGAACTGGACTGATCGGACAACCTGCGTACTATTTGGTGATGGTGCCGGAGCATTTGTACTAGAGCGTCAGGAAGGTCCCAAAAGTGGCATTTTAGATGGAGCTTTGGGGGCTGACGGATCTAATCCAAGTGTGCTTTGTGTGCCTGCAGGCGGCTCTATGCGGCCTACAACCCATGAAACGGTTGATGCGAACATGCATTATGTTTCCATGAATGGTAAGGAGGTTTTCAAAATGGCCGTTAGATTAATGGCAAAATCGGTGGATACGGTTTTAGAACGTAATCATTTGAAAAAATCTGATATCGCTTGGCTGATTCCACATCAAGCTAATTTGCGCATTATACAATCTTTAGCACAATTACTGGAAATTCCGATGGAGCAGGTTTTCTGCAACGTTGACAAAACTGGCAACACATCGGCCGCTTCCATCCCCATAGCTTTCGCTCAAGCAAAAGAAGCCGGCACATTCAAGCCCGGTGATTATATTGTCTTAGCTGCTTTTGGCGGTGGACTAACCTGGGGAGCAACTTTAATCAAATACTGACCATGCATATAAAATTTAAAATTTTGCCATTCTTATTAGGACTGGGAGGGTGTTTTAATACTATTCATAACGATATCCCTTCGAAACAAATCGCTATGAAAAGCGAAAAGCGAGAACAAATAGCATCTCAATTATTAAAAGAAGGCCGTGCCTTCATACGCAACAACAATGTATTGGCTGGCTTGAATAAGTATAAGGAGATTTGTAAGCACTACCTGGAAACGGAAGCGGCCCCAATGGCTTTTCATGCCTGGGGTACTCTCCTACGCGACAAAGGTAATTTCACCGGTGCTTTTGAAAAATTAAGATTCATTACAAAAAATTATACGTCTTACGAACAATACAATCAAGTAGTTGTTGAAGAATTTCACATTGCTTGCAAGCTCATGAAAGACTACGAAACATCAGCCCGTAAAAAACTGGGGCTTTGGTTTAAGGACGCAACTCCAGGTATTGAATGCTTTCAGCACATCGTTACCATGGCTCCACGTTCCGCATATGCTCCTAAAGCACTTTTACATATGGCACAGCTGGAATACTTATCGGGTGAAAAAGCAAAAGCCATAGAAGCCTTAGATCGCTTGATATCAGATTATCCTGACAACGATCTTGTTCCTCAAGCGTATTTGCTGGAAGGTGAGATTTATCTTTCCTTCGTAAATGGCCCTCAGTACGATCAAGGCATGACCAAGAAAGCTATCAACTGCTATGAAGATTATTTGCGGTTGTTTGGCAGCCGTTCCGATTTGTTAGCAGAGACGGGAAAAGCCAAAAAAGGTCTACATCAGGCTATGGAGCTTTATGCAGGAAGTCGATTAGTATTAGGGGATTTTTTCTTAAACAGACGTAGTTACCCACAAGGTGCTATGGTTTTTTACAACGAAGCACGTTTGTTGGCACCAAACTCCGATAAGGCTCGCGAAGCTAATGCGCGTATTGATTTTGCCAATACCAACGAGTTGCCGCCGATGACATGGGCGGATCGTATATTGGGTCGCATTATCTATAAACCTACGAATCCGAATCCGTAAAACTCTATGCTGGACATCATTCGTTCAATCGAAATTTTTATTTACCCCATGGGAATTTTGGCCCTTATAGGTATTGTGCTTTCATTTGAGCGTATGGTGTTTTTACATAAAGGACAAGTGCAGCCAGAAGCTTTCCTGGAGGGCATTAAAAATCTCTTGCGCAAAGGCCGTTGGGTAGAGGGCATTACAGTGTGTGAAGAAACCCCAGGCGTTGTTGCAAGATTAACAAAAACGATCCTTGTTTATGCGCAACAAAAGGAAAACGCTGGTGCTTTAGAAGACATTGCGCAAAAATACGCTCTGCTGGAATTACCAAAGCTAACCCGGCATATTGGTTCTTTGCGTGTCATCGGACAGATGGCGTCCCTCATAGGTCTTATGGGCACGCTTTACTTCTTTTTAAAGGGTTTTTGGACGCTTGGGAATTTGAACGCTTACACTCACTTTGCGAGTTTTACACCTTATATCGTTTCAGCCATCTCAGTAAGTTTTATTGGGGTTCTGGAAATGTTTTTCTGCTATATTGCTTACCACTTTTTAATGGGACGCGTGCGTGCACTTATTTTTGATATAGAGTGGACGTGTGGCGAGATGTTACTATTTTTAAAAACACAAATGAATAAATGAACATAAGGGATCGGTTTGGTTTACGGACTCACTTAGCATGCTTTGAAAGAAGCGGTCTGAACTTGCATTGGGTACCGATTACAAATGTTCTTCTACTGGTGCTTGGCTTGTACACGTCGAATTCCAAGTGGCTATGTCCTCCAGGAATTCAGATACACTTGCCTCAAGTATCCACAGGCTTTGCTTATGCCTCTGCCTTGCCCTTAGAAGACAGCGTTACCGTAGATAAGCATGAAAAAATCTTTTTTCAACATAAAATTTTCACTACCAAAACCCTAAGGCTCATCTTTAGCAATGCAAAGCGATCTTCACATACATTACATCTCTTCGTAGACCAACAGGTTTCGGTAGATTATCTACTGAAAATCATGGAACACGCCAAGGATGCTGGCTACAAATTTTTTGTTTTGGGCGTTTCGGAATTATGAAAAAGTTGTTCTATTTATTTGGAGCTATTTTTTTCACATTAACCATCCTATGCTTTTTAAAAAAACCTTTCCAAAGCGAATTACCCATATTCCTATTCCCCGAACAGCATTCGTCTGTTGGATTTCAAAGAATTAAAACTTACGTATTATGGTCTGATCCTAGGCCAGAATGCGAACAAACAGCTTATAATTTTTCCAGCTATTCTCACACGCAACCTCCCAAAAAAAGTACTGCTCAGAACGAAATCGTAGAATGTTTTCAAAAAAACATTAGAAAATTAAATACACAGGTTATATTATCAAATAATACCTTACCTTTTCCTGTTCACCCTACCCTATCCATTCAAAAAACCATCCATCCTTTCTTAATACATAAAAATAAAACTCGCTTCCCCTATTCGTCAGATATCTTTTTTTACACAAAAACGGGAACAAACCATTTGACGGTTCACATTCAGTAAAAGGGTAAGACAACATTTGGCTGTGATTTCAACGTATTCTTAAATGATGCTGCGGTAGATCTTATTTACGGTAAATATACTCTATAAGCCTTTAACAAGACAAAAGCAGTACGCGATCCAGGAACTAACTGTATGGGATTAAAAAAACTATTTCCATTGATCACAAGCGGCTGATTCAGCTTGCCGGCCCTTATTTTTGCAAGAATGTCTCGCGATTTCGAATTGAGTTTTTCTTCGCTTATATTGAGCTGTTTCAAGTTAGGTAATTTGCAAAAGAGTAAATTACCCTTACTAAAAAACAACGCGGAAATATCTGTCAATTTTGGACAATTACTAGCCTTAATCACTTCCAAGGATGTAAACTTTACCAAACAGCTTAAATCCTTAATAAACGTCGCATCACACAGAATGGTTTTTAGAGCTGGCAATGAGCTTTTTCCCTTTATTTCCGACAAAGGATTATTGGAAATATTGATCTCTTCCAACAAAAAATTGCCATTGCCTTCTAAAAACAACTGCTGTATTTTGTTATAACTCACATCCAATCGCCTCAAACGTTTAAAAGAACAGCCAAATGCAAAAGAGATTTGATTGTGAGATAAGTTTAGAAACTCCAAATTTTCAAGACCAACAAGTGGTGTCGCTGTTTTGATTTCATTGCCAGACAAATTAAGCGTAATTAACTTTTTTAATTGTCCTAAATTAGAAATTTCTTGGATAAAATTTCCTCGCAAGGAAAGAGCCTTAAGCGATTTTAACTGCTCGAAGCCTTCAAGCGTCAATACCTCACCACGGTCCAAGGTAAAGCCTTCAAGCGTTTTGTAATCAAATGAAAGGTTGTTCTTTTGTTGTTTTAAAAAAGCATTGCGCACATTGTTGTCTTTTAGAAAGCTATAATCGATGGCAACCGTTTGACTGGGTGTTTGAACATTTGCAAACACACCCTGTGTTAAAAAAAAGAAAGCGATTGAGCGTATGATTCTCATTCTACTTTGTTCAGATGCGTTGCGTATTTTGGTTTCATTTTGTTTTGACTATTCTTGTGCCGCAACCTCAATACCAAGCATTGCAGATGCTTGTTCTACTTTTTTTAAAGCTTCATTCGTTACAGCACATACAGCACCTGTAGCTTGTTGAGAAGTTTTCTGCGCCTTCCTATCTTCTTTAAAAAATTTTTTTTCAACACCTTGCGCAAAACTTTTAAAACCCTTTACACCATTAAAAATTGTAAATCCGGTTCCTGCGACGGCAACTAATTTACCAACACCAAGCCCTGCTATACCTCCAGCTACAGCAGATCCAGCAGCAGCTCCAATACCTAAATTTATCACAGTTGATTTCAAAAATTTTAAAAAATCCATCTTTTTGTTTCCGGAACTTCCATCACAAAAAAAATGTTTAGCTAAAAAACCGGACCCAATCCCAAAGCTTCCCGCTCCCACACCTATTAAAATTATACCTCCCGTAAAAGCCGTAATACCAAACGGCAATCCTATCCCCGTTATAGAACTCGCAATACTACTAAAAAGCAAAATAGCGCCCCCTAAAACCATTCCAGCGGCACCAAACCATTGTGCCACGCTACCTTTTATCCTTGCATGATCCAAAATCTTGGTTTTAATCGCACTAAACTTATCACGAATGGCTCCATGCTGTGTTTTTTTATCCCCTACTTCGGATGTTGTAAGTATTTGCGATTGTGATACACCGACTGCTGACGTTGAAGTTTCCATTTCCTTTTAATAAAAATTGACTCGCTTCTAAAAAATAGTAGACGAGGATTTTACCAACATACCCCTCATTCTACCTGTTGAAGATCTGCAATTAAATTGTTAATACGTTCCAACAATTCACGGTCAACATCGTCTAAATTACCCTTCTCTTGCAAAGCTGTTTGTGCCTGTGTTAAGTAATCTTTTGACTCCTGAACATGGTTCAAATCCATTTCGCAGGAAGCCGCCAAAAACAACAAGTCAGGCTCTTTAAATAAAACCGTTACACTTTTGTAAAATCTAGCACCTGCTTCGTTACCATGCAACTTTTGCGTTACATCTCCCAGATACAAATAGGGCTTAACATGCAGCGGATACAAAGCTATAATCAAGCTTAGCATAGCGTACGCATCTTTTAAAACACCGTCATCGTAGGCTTTTAGGGCATACTCCACAAGCGTTAAAAAAGTTTTTTCGTCCCCAAGTGGACGCTTTTTATCTATCGATTCAAAAAAACGCACCAACTTCCCTTGAAGGTCATAAGCTTTAAAGACGGAAAGCCCTTCTCTTAACAGCTCCCCTTGTTGATCCAAGAAAGCTTTCCATATCAACTGATCTTTCTCAATCTTTTGTTTCAATTCGGGACTTAAATTATCAGGATCTTCAATTAAATCCGAAGATTGCAAAACAGCAAATAAGTAGGATAAATTGTTTTTGGTTGTGTTATTGTCTGTGTTCATATTTTTTACTTCGTCGTTTTTTAATTTTTGGAATTGCTTTAATTTTGGTTCAAGGATGTCGGAAATTCTTTTTAAGCAACAGCAGCAGCAACCCTTGCAACAAAAGTAGCAGCCATTTGTTTTGCTTTTTCAGATTGTTGGCTCGCATTTGTAGCTAATTCAGAAGCCTGCTCTACCGGTTTTTCTTTCGAATTCGCACCATCAATTTTCTTGCTTTGCAACGCTTCAACGGTGTCCACCAAACGTTTAACTTTGTTGCTACCTTTCTCCCAAACAGAAACAACTCCAGCACCCACCGTCAAAATCCCCGGTAAACCAGCTGATGCAATTCCTGCAGCAAGGCCGCCTATTCCAGCTCCTATACCTAAATTTATTCCAGTCTGCTTCAATAAATTCAAAAATTTCTGTTTAAACGTCCCTTCTTTCACGTCAAGAAAATGATGCTTGGCCAATACACCTGTTCCTATTCCCAATAAAGCCAAACTTCCTAAAAGAAGCGAAAAGCCGAGCGGAACTCCTAGTCCTGTTAAACAAGTGCCAACACTGGCCGTAAAAAGCATTGCAGCACCACCTAAAACCGATCCGCCAGCCCCTGCAATCTGCATTATGGTGCCTGCCGCCTTTGCATGCGCAAGCACAAACTTTGTAATCTCTGCAAACTTAGTAGCTATTTTGACAAGTTGATCGCGTTTTTCGCCTAAAGTCAATTCTACTCCTTCTGTCTTAACTGCTTCACTTGCAGCTGATGCTGCAGGCTCTGTCGTTACAGGTGTTGTTGACATAATGATTACCTTTCTTTTTTAGTATCCTGGTATGAGTATTGAGGTGGTGTGAACAAAGTTCTTAAGGACTGATATACTTTTTCTAACGAATAGGATCCATCTGAAAATTTGTAGGCAAAATCATCTGAAAGTCCCCAATAAACGTTAGAAAAACTCATAGTCTTACTCCTAAAAAATTCAACCGACTGTACAATGTGGCCGCTATAGCTTCTAATACCTACAAACCCTGAAAAACTAAACTTTAAGGATTGAATAAGGCAACTTTTTGTGTCGCTTTCTGAACTTAAAGGCCCCATCAAAGTACTTAAATTGTTAACATGCTGATCTACCGATACAATTTGCTTACACTCTAAATCAAGGTTATGGATAAGAATTGTTTTCTGAAACAAAGATGTATAGCTCAAATTGATTCCAATCTTTTTGAATTTTAAAAAGTCAGATGAGTAAAATTCTGCTGGATTGGAAATGGTCACATCTGTTAAAACAACATCGCCGGATGTCCAATTGAAGTCCAAACTTCCAATCCTACAAGGGAATTGCGTTTTATGCTCAACCCAAATCGACAAAACTTTTGGTCCCCAATATTTAACAGTAACAGGCCCCAAAACAACCAACCAAGGGAGAGAACAAACTACTCCAAGGATTAACCAGATAATACCTTTAAAAGGAAGCAAGAACAAATTGATCATGGTACGATAATACACCTTTTTTTGATAAAAATCAACCGTTTTATTTTTTTATTAGAATCATAGAATGTATAGAGTAGCAAATTCATAAAATTTTCTTTCTTACATTTTTTTGAAAAACGCAGTTGACTCTTGTTAAGTTTTACCCTTGACTTAATTCTGTATTGTTTTGGCGAGATAGCTCAGTTGGTAGAGCAGAGGACTGAAAATCCTTGTGTCGGCGGTTCGATTCCGCCTCTTGCCACCAAGTTTCAGGCGAGTCTTTATCCATGCTCTTTTTTAGTTTTTCGAGCTGTTGGTTTACAGTATCCTTTACAGTATCCTTTATCCTCGAGAGTAAATTCTTCAATTGGGATTTGCTGAGATTCTGGTAACGCTTGTCGCATTTGTTTTCAACTTCATCTTTTATAAGGCGGTTGATTGCGATCAAAAGCTTTTCGGAAAATGACTTTCTTTGAATTTCCGATAAAACATTAAGTACTTCTTTAAGTTTTTCATTCAATTTTTTAGCAATAAATCCCTGAAAAATATCACGAAAAACTTCTTCCCTATTTTCTTCACTTTGTTGGGCGGCTCTTTCTTGAGCTTTTTTAAGTGCTAAAAACAATATATTGGTATCATTTTCCGTATATAAAACATCAAGAGCACTTACAAGGACACCTATATCGTCAGCAAAGTTTTCATGTTTCTCAAAAATTTTTTCTCCATCCTGAGTATTAAATTCATACATAAATACGGCATCGTCTCCAAAGCAAAAGGTTGACACCCCTAGCACTCCAATTGCCACTATAAGTTTTTCATAAATTCTCATACCTTTAGTTGAGCAAAACCTATGCCAAAAATTTTTTGAAAAAACATCTTTTTTGTTGACTTGTGGTGGAAAGTGGGGCTTAATGGTATAAATAGGTGAGCACAACGCAAACGCTTCTATCGTATGGGATTGGCAAATAAAAGTATATTCGTCGGTGAATTTTCACATCAAATGGATGCGAAAAATCGCCTATGTATTCCATCCAAGTGGCGTTTTAATGGTGACAATGACGAAGTTTACCTGGCCCTCCCTAATCCCATTGGCTGCATCACCATTTATCCCCCAAAAATGGTTGAACGCTTGGAAGAAAAAGTTGCCGCCATTCGTTTAGGTGACATAAAAGGACAAAAAATCTTAGCCAAATTATTTTCCCAAGCGGATACTTTTGGTTGTGACAAACAAGGTCGCATTACAATCGCCGAAAAACTTGCAAAACACGCCCATCTAGATAAAAATGCACTGCTTGTAGGAAGCTATACAACGTTTAGTATTTGGAATCCAAAACATTATCATTATTATCTTGCTTCAGGTTTGAGCGAAGAGAACGAAATGAGCCAACTGCTCAACGAATTAGGACTGTAAACCATGGAAGGTCACATACCCGTTTTGAAAGAAGAAGTTCTGAAAACCTTCGGAAGCGTCTCGGGCACTTTATTGGACGGAACCTTCGGTGGTGGCGGCCATACACAAGCTTTACTGGAAGCTAACACCGATCGAACTATTATAGCTC
>CALXMI010000102.1 GCA_944389435.1 uncultured Opitutales bacterium | reverse complement strand
AAGCCTCTATATGGCGTCAATCATCTGCAGGGGCATGCCTTGTCACCTTTCATGGAAATTTGGCAAGCGAATCCAGCCTTCACCCTAGAATCTGTATGTCCGCATCTGGGCCTGCTTGCTTCTGGCGGCAACACCTTGCTTTTTGAAATATCCATCGAAAAAACACAACCGCGCTTCCATGTTCTTGCCCAAACACTAGACGATGCCGCTGGAGAAGCTTTGGACAAAGGCGCCAAGCTACTCGGATTGCCGTATCCAGGCGGTCCATTCGTTGAACAAATTGCCAAAGACGGCTCACCTACTTTTGTCAACTTCCCAAGGGCTTTCCCTCAAAAAAGCGAGTGGCATTTCAGCTTTTCTGGGATAAAAACAAGCCTACGCTATTTTTTGGAGAAACAAACCCTGCAATTTATTGAAAATAACAAGCCCTCCATTTGCGCTTCTTATCAAGCCGCTATCGTTGACGCGTTATGCAAAAAGACGCAACAGGCCCTTCAGTGTAAGTCTTACAAAAGCCTTGGCTTGTCGGGAGGCGTCGCCAACAATACCTGCTTACGTGAACGTTTTGCAAGCTTGGCTCAAGCTGTCCACATTCCCTTTTTTGTACCAACGAAAGCCTATTGCGGTGACAATGCCGCCATGATTGCGTTTGCAGGCTCTTTTTTAAAGGCTCCTGTTAAATTGGATCCTAATAGAAAACTGTCGGACGAAAATTAAATGAAACAATACGTATATATGCTAGGTGTCGGTGGCATGGGAATGGCTCCTTTAGCCAAATTTCTTCACCTGCAAGGCTATTACGTATACGGCTGGGATGATTTTGCATCTGATACACGCAAGCAATCTCTGCAAACCTTTATTCAATGGTCAGTCAACGTTCCTGCCGAATGCGCTATTTGCGTTTATTCGTCCGCCATTGACGCATCCCATCCGCAACTGCTTGAAGCCAAAAAACATTGCACTTGCATGACCCGTGGGGCCTTCTTGGCTCAAATTACGAAAGAAAAACCTCTGTGGGTTGTTTGCGGAAGCCATGGAAAATCGACCACAGCGGCTTATTTAATTCATTTTTTTCAGCGCCATAACCTGTCCGTAAACTATCTCCTTGGTGCCGAATTTCAGCAAGATCGGTACGCACCCTGTCATTACACGCCGGATGCCTTAGGCACGCTGATTGAGCTTGACGAAAGCGATGGAACCATTGATTTGTTTGATCCTCAACTAAGCATTATCTTAAACACAGACTGGGACCATCCCCATCACTATCCTTCGGAAGAAGCCTACAAAAACGTTTTTAATCACTTGGCGAACCGAACTACAAACTTCGTTATTACAAACGAACCTGTAAGCACCCCTGCCATCAAGTTGTGCATACCAAAAGCTTTAGAAGGCCCTGATTTCGACAAGGCCGCTGCTTCCGTTGCCTTTGAATCCTTGTTCCACATAAAACTCAATCCTGCGGACCATGCAACCTTTCCGGGGCTTAAACGTCGGCAAGAAATTCTTCTAAAAACGAAACATTTAGAGCTCTTATCCGACTACGCGCACCATCCAACCGAATTGAAGGTTTTGTTTCAAAAATGGATTGTAGATAAAACACGCACCTATGTCGTTTTTGAACCTCACCGGACTTCACGCTTGCATCAGTTTTTTGAAGCTTTTGTAAAAGTTTTAAGGCCTGTACAGCACCTTTATTTACTACCAACCTACGAGGCCTTTGAACCGCATCAAACAGCTCAAGATTTATTTCAAGCGTTGCCACATGCACAGGCCTTTGAACAACTCAAGCCAAGCAATTTTGTTACAACCGAGCCAACACGTATTATATTTGTAGGAGCAGGCAACGTGGATCGTTTGGCGAAACAATGGATGGAAGAATGGATCGAAGCCGTTATAAATTTCCTTGGGAATCCCAGCTGTATTCAAAAAAACTTCTCACTTAAGACGTCTTCGACCATGCACATCGGAGGCAGTGCGCTCTTTGCAAGCTTTCCTGAAAGCGAAACAGATCTGATTCAATTATTGCAAAAGTGCCATCAACTTGGCCTGCCTGCTTACCCTATCGGAAGTGGCTCCAATTTGCTCATTCCTGAAGAGTGCTACAACGGCGTGGTTATTTTTCTCAAAAAGCACTGCTGGAAACATATAAAATCTTTAGATTCTAATGTTTACGAAGTCGGCTCAGGATGTTTTTTGCAGACATTCCTAAACCATATGGAACAGGCTGGTACAGGCGGATTTGAATTTTTAGACGGCATTCCTGGCACCATAGGAGGCGCTTTATCCATGAACGCAGGAACTCACGATTGGGGTATTTTAGATCGCATAGAAAAGATTACCTGTTTAGATAAAACCGGACAAAAGCTTGAATTATTTCATAAAGATTTGACCTACAATTACCGTTCCTGCGAAAGCTTGAAAGACAAAATTATTCTGTCGGTTGTGCTAAAAGGAACCGCTTCAACCTCTGGAGAAATGCAAGCACTTCGTCAATCTTTGAAGAAAAAACGTAGAGCATCTCAGCCTGTTGGCCATAGTCTAGGTTGCTTTTTTAAAAATACGCTTGCAGGTTCTACAGGAAAGTTGTTGGATGAATTGGGCTTAAAAAACACCCGTAGAGGAAACGTAAAAGTGTCATCAACCCATGCAAATTTCATTATCAATGAAGGAAACGGCACCTTTAAGGACGTTGTGGATTTGGCACGAACATTGCGTTCCATTGTTTATGAAAAAAAAGGCATTTGGCTTGAGCCCGAAGCGAGAATTTTAGGAAAATTTTGGGATGAATTTTTATGAAAAACATGCGTCGTATTGTAATTTTATACGGAGGGCAAAGCGATGAACGCGAAGTTTCTCTGCGATCCGTCATTCCGGTTTTTAATACTTTGAAGAAAATATATCCCGTCCAAACAATTCAGCTGGATGTAAACGCATTACCGGAAGGATTAGACCCGCAAGGCGATCTCATTTTTCCGCTCATCCATGGAGATTTTGGTGAAGACGGACAACTTCAACATTTACTGGAAGCTCAAAATTTTGCCTACATTGGTAGCGATGCAAAAACAAGCGAATTGTGTATCCATAAATTGCGAAGTAAAGCGCTGGCTCAGGCTTATCATATAACCGTGCTACCCGCCATCGCCTGGGAACCGGGACAAGCACTCGACGTATATGAACTGCAGAATACACTTCAGGTGAATCAATTTGTCCTAAAGCCGGTCAACAAAGGAAGCAGCATTGGCGTGACCTTATGCAACAACTCTAAGGAACTTTTAGAGGCCTGCAAGCGCATTGATCACGGCAGCTGGATGATTGAACCTTACGTTCATGGTCGTGAGATAACAGTCGGCATTTTACAAGGTCGAGCCCTCGGTGCGGTCGAAATTTGCCCTAAGCAAAGTTTTTATGACTTTAAAAATAAGTACACGGCAGGCGCCTGCGAATATCGATATCCGGCCCCCATTAGTGCGAAAACCTTAGAAAAAATGCAACGCATGGCGGAGACCTTTTTTGAAAAAGCCCACTGCTTGGATTTCGGCCGTGTGGATTTCATCCTTGAACCCAATGGACAAGCTTGGTTTTTAGAAATGAATTCCATCCCTGGAATGACCGATCAAAGTTTATTACCTAAGAGCGCTGCTTGTTTAGGTATTGACTTTGAAAGCTTGTTGCGACAAATCATTCAAGGAGCCCTAGAGCGTTTTCAATGAAAATAAATTCCTGGCAAAACTTACCTCAGCCACGTTGGTCTAAAAAACGCTTGTTTGGCGTCTGTACACGTTGGTTGAAATTTTTAGTACCCTTTCTGCTTTTGATAAGTTTATGCTTTTTCTGGCACCCAAAAACAACCATTCAGCCCCTTAAACGTCTATCGTTTGAAACAAACGGTATGCTTACCGAAACCTGGTTCCGAAATCATATTTCAGTTCCATGGACAACCGATTTGCTTACGTTGGACCTTGAAAATTTACAGGAACAATTATTAAAAATCAATCAAATTGAAACCGTACGCTTATGCCGTGGGTTTCCGGACACTTTAGAAGTTTATCTGCAAGAATATACACCCTACGCAAAATTACTGGTTATAAAAAAAGGTAAAAAATACGTAAGGCTTATGGCCGCCGATGGCACAATTTTTAGCCCCATAGGCTATTCTAAAAGCATGCTGAAGGCTTTACCTACGCTGTCGGCCCTACCCACTAAATGGGTAAAAGACAACAAACTTTTGGGCTTTAAATCCATCGCTACGTTGTTTGATCTGCTGAAACATCAGGCACCTGATTTATATTCCGCCATCTTGCAGGTATCCTTGCGCCATTTCGACCCTGCTTTAGAAAAAAAATGGTGGACCGTTGACATTTTCATTCGCTCGGCATGCTGTATCACATTCCCATTAGAAAACCAAGAAAGGGCTTTGCGTAAACTGAGCGCTATATTAAAGGGTTTGTCCGCTTCTCAGCGCAAGGGCCTCAAACGCATCAATGTTTCGCTGACCCATCCAACCGTAGAATTTAAAAAGTAATAAAGATACGATACTCATCAAAAACTCAGTCTGTTTTTAACGCCGGATGTTGAAAAGCTAATACCCATCGAGGACACCTTTTGCCTATTAGCAAAGCATTTCCGGCCAAACAAATAACAACATTCAAAAGCCTTTCTGACAAAAGATTTTAAACATTATGAATACGACCGTCCTCCCGTTAGCTACAAATCACACGCTTATGATTACTTAACCTCGCAACCGTAACGGCTTTTTAAAGAGTCTATAAAACAAAAAACCCTCAACGCAAGAAGGGTAGAGGGCTTTCTACTAAATCAAATCCAAAAAATAATTACTCTGCAGATTCTTGGGCCTTTTCTTCGATTTTTCCTTCAGTGGCAACGGAAACTTTTGAGTCTTCTGCCTTTTTCGATTTGTTGGATTTCTTTGAAGAGCTACGACGCTTCTCGTTTGCAACTTCAACCAACTGAATCAATGCCATAGGAGCTCCGTCTCCAACACGCGACATCAACTTGTAAATGCGAGTATAACCGCCATTGCGATTCAAGAACTGCTCCGTTAATTCATCGAAGAGCTTCTTTACAGCAACTTCGTTACGCAAACGCGCAATCGCCAAACGACGATAGTGTAACTTTTGTTCGGGCTTTTCAGCATTTGCAGCACTCTTCGCCAACGTGATAATACGCTCTGCAAAAGGACGAAGGGCCTTCGCCTTAATCACGGTTGTTTTAATCTTACCATGCAAAAACAACTGCGAAGCCAAGTTTGCAACTAAAGCCTTACGATGTTCTTGCTTTACTCCCAACTGAAAATGATGTTTTAAATGACGCATAATAGTAAACCTTTACAGAATCGTTGATGTGGTATCTAACAACCTCTCATCAATCTTCATACCTAACGAAAGCCCCAACTGTTCCATCTTAGCTTTAATCTCGTTTAAAGACTTCTTACCAAAATTGCGGTACTTCAACATCTCTGCTTCCGTCTTGCGAGCCAACTCGCCTACGGTCAAAATGCTGGCATTGTTCAAACAGTTAGCCGCACGAACAGAAAGTTCAATTTCGTTCACACTCATGTTCAACAGTTTTCGTAAGCGATTTTGTTCCTCGCCTTCAGCACGCTTCTTATCTTCAAACTCAATTTCTCCTACCGTAAAGCGATCAAACAAGCCTAAATGATGCATCAAAATAACGGTAGCTTCCTTCAAAGCATCCTCTGGAGAAACACGACCATCAGTAGAAATTTCCAAAAAGAGCTTGTCAAAATCTGTCATTTTCCCAACACGGGTGTTTTCGACGGTATACTTCACCAAAGTAACAGGACTGAATAAGCTGTCTATCGGAATCACTCCAACCGATTGATCCTCATCCTTATTGTCTTCAGCCAAACGATAACCACGGCCAACAACAACCTTGAATTCAGCTTGGAATCGACGCTCCTTTGTAAGCGTACAAATGACCTGCTCTGGATTGACAATCGTAACATCAGCATTCGGCTCGATATCCCCTGCAACAACCTGTCCTATTTTTGTAACATCCAAACGTAATACAACAGGCTCACGGGACGCTGTTTTAAGCAGAACTTTCTTCAAGTTTAAGATAATCTCCGTTACATCCTCAATGATGCCATCACAACTCTGAAACTCATGACTAACACCTTCTATTTTTACGGATGCAATAGCCGCCCCCTCAATTGAGCTCAGCAAAACCCGACGCAGAGCGTTACCTATCGTATGCCCAAAACCTTTCTCAAATGGGTCTGCAACGAAACAAGCAAACGTAGGCGTGGCAGTCTCCTCAACACGCACTAACCTATTGGGCAATTCAAACTTTCCTAATCGCTTAGCCATGAAAAAAAACAAACTACAAATTAACGACTATAGAACTCAACAATCAACTGTTCGTCGATCTCAGAAACCATTTCTTCCCGAATCGGCAAACGATCGACCGTTCCCTTTAAACCATCGGCCTGAACCGTCAACCAAGCTGGACAATTACGGCCCTGGCTTTCATCTAAAGCACGAGTCGCTAATTGGCGCGAAGCCATTTTCTCACCGATAGAAATGACATCTCCTGGGCAACAAGAATAACTAGAAATGTTTACCTTGTGGCCGTTAACACAAACGTGACCATGTCCTACTAACTGACGAGCGGCACGACGTGTTTTTGCAAAGCCCATCAAGTAAACAATGTTGTCCAAACGGCACTCCAACAAACGCAAGAAAACTTCACCTGTAATGCCACGTGCGTGTTTAGCCTTTTCAAAGGTCAACCTAAATTGAGCTTCTGACAATCCAAACATGAAACGTAACTTTTGTTTCTCGCATAAACCTAAAGAATAATCACTAACACGTCTCTTCAAGTGTGCTCCATGAATACCTGGTAAATAAGGTTTTCTCTCATACGCCTTTGTAATGGGGAACAACCCCATCTTGAAACGGCGATTAATTCGAGTTGTAGGTCCTATATAACGCATACTAAAAACTCCTAAAATTTATACTCTACGACGTTTAGGTGGACGACAGCCATTGTGTGGAACCGGTGTCACATCCTTAATAGAAGAAACCGTAATTCCGAGCGTTTGCAACGTACGAATAGCGGCATCACGGCCCATACCTGGCCCCTTAACCTCAACGGCAACTTCTCGCAAACCGTGCCCCATGGCAACTTTTGCAGCCTCTGTCGTAACAACCTGTGCGGCATACGCCGTTGACTTACGAGATCCTTTGAAATTGCAACGCCCCGAGCTCGACCAAGACAAGACAGCGCCTCGCTGATCCGAGAAAACCACCTTCGTATTGTTGAAAGTTGCCAAAATGTGACAAACACCAACCGAAACATTCTTACTGCCCTTGGCACGCTTAATCTTCAACCCTCCCTCAAGACCTTCTTGGGCTAACAAAGAATCGGCCGTCTCTTTTTCAGCAAGCTTGCCTTCCGGCGTTCCGGCTTTCAAATTAGAAGTAGACGTAACTTCCTTCTCTTCCGTAACATCTGTTTTTAAATCTTCTACCATAAACCAAAAAATAATTACTTCTTATTGCTTACAACACCAACAGTTTTCGCCTTACCTTTTCGGGTACGAGCATTTGTACTTGTACGTTGCCCACGAACTGGCAAGCCCCTCAAATGACGAAGCCCACGATAGCAACGAATTGCCTGCAAACGCTTGATATTTCCAATAATCTCACGACGCAAATCACCTTCTATTTTATAGCCGGCGCGTGTAATGGCTTCCGTAATTTTATTGAGCTCTTCTTCATTCAAATTCCGCGCACGCTTATCTGGGTCCAAACCGGTCGTTTGAACAATCTCCAACGCACGCGACAAGCCAATGCCGTAAACATACCGCAATGAGTAAGCCAATTTCTTATTTCCTGGTATTTCAACTCCGAGTAAACGTGGCATAATTTTTCTCTTTTTTCTCTCTATCTAAGAACCTGAGTTATTTTTTCAAAATTGTCAATATTTCTGGTGAATGTTTTGTAATTAAAATAGTATGTTCAAAATGAGCACTTCGACTACCATCTTTTGTCACAATTGTCCAACCATCTTCTAAAGTGCGCAAATCCGGCAAACCCAACGTTAACATGGGTTCTATCGCGATCGTCATTCCAGCTTTCAATTTAGGCCCGCAATGCGGCGATCCAATATTGGGAATTTGTGGCGCCTCATGCATCTCGCGGCCCACTCCATGTCCCACTAAATCACGAACAACCCCCAAGCGATTCTTCTCAGCGAACGATTGTATGGCCCAAGAAATGTCGCCAACACAATTACCCTCTATCGCCTGATCGATACCTTTATAAAGCGCTTCTTCGGTGATTTTCAATAACTTCTGCGAGCGTACATCTATTGTTCCTACGGCCACCGTAACCGTATTATCGCCCACAAAACCACCATAATTCAAGGCAACATCCAAGCTGACAATATCACCCTCTTTTATAAACACATCCTTGCGGCCCACTCCATGTACAACTTCATCGTTGAGCGAAATACAAATATGACCACGAAAAGGATTTCTTGCATCACCATATCCGTAACTTGAACTCGTTGCTCCTACCGCTGCCATTGTTTTTTTTGCCAACTGATCTAAATCCCATGTTGATACACCCGCAGCAACATTTTTCTTGACCGTATCCAGCACAAATGCAGCACAAGCACCCGCTTCTCGCATTTTTGCTATTTCTGCATCTGTTTTTATGACAATTCTACTCACGATAAAAAATCCTTAAAGCAAAGTCATGTTCAAAAACCAAGATAATAATCCTAACAAAAACAGGATTACAACGGTCATCCACAAACAACGTACACCCTTGTCCTCTGTTTTCACAAGGATCTGGAATTGTGTTGCAAACGTCATCCGTCCACGCAAAACACCCTTGGACAAAAATCCGTCATAATTGCGTTGTAACAAATGAGTTTCCAGCTGTTTCATTGTATCTAATAGAACACCCACCGTAATCAATGTACCGGTTCCTCCAAAAAATAGAGCTAC
>CALXMI010000101.1 GCA_944389435.1 uncultured Opitutales bacterium | reverse complement strand
ACGATTATGCTTTTTTTCTCACAAAGACACTCATGCAGTGTATTTTGCGAGAGAATTTGGATGAAAATCAATTGAATCAAATTATGGAGCATATGGAGATAAAAACACAGGAAGAGGCCATCTTTTTTTTAACCCAAATGTTAGTGAATTTGCGAAAGTATCCCGATTCGCTTTTCCCTAATCCAGATGTTCGTTTTAACTTTTTAAATACCGTACAGGAAAGTTTAGACGCAAAAATTTTAGCGGAGAATAATTGATATGATCATCGATTCAGAACTTTTACAATTCGGCAATACAATAGGAATTCAAAATCTTCATTTGAATGAAAAGGGTTGTATAAAATTTTCTTTCGATAACGATAGAACTCTCTATATCGAGCGTTTCGATGAAACGATACTGTTTTTCATTTTGAAATCTTCCACATTGGCACCCTTGCCTTACGTTGTTTATGAAAAAGCTTTAGAAGCCTGCAAACAGCCGAAGGGACCGTTTGAACTGCATGCCATTGCAAAGTCAGATAGCGATATTGGTTTTTTAACAAAAGTGAAAGATAGTGACTGTGATCAGCCGACAATTTACCGAGTTTTCAAATGGTTGTTAAGCCTTATAGAGCCTTTCCATTCGATTTAATGACCGCCTAAAGTAACGTTCTCGTAATGGTTTAACGATAGAATATGGCCGCTGTTATTCCAACAAATGGCACAAATATCAAAGCGGTAAGACTGGATGTTTTTGTGTTTATTCAAGTAAGCGCGAATAGCGATACGTAGTGCTTCCCTTTTAGAGCGATTAACGGCCGCGTAGCTATCAAGCGGATGAATGCCCTCGCGTCCTTTTACTTCGATAAAGACACAGCAATTTTGCTTTTTAGCTACAATATCCAATTCATAACGCCCACATTTCCAATTTTTATCCAAGATCTTATATCCTGCGCGCTTCAAAAAACGAACAGCCAAACGTTCACCCTTTAAGCCTAAACGAACGTTTGAATTTGTAATCTTTCGCCAATAAGCGCAAACTTTTTTAAAAAAACAGATCAATTGGCAGCCTTTCGATGTATCTTAATTTCCATGCGAATATGGTGAATGAGTCCGTAAAAAACGTATCCAAGAGATAAGATGACAAAGGATAATTCTTCAAATGTAAAGATGACCACGCTGATACTGATGATACCTACAAAAGCTTTGCCTTTTGTTTCTGTTGTCCAATCAATGTGCTTAAAGCTTGGATAACGTACGTTGCTAACCATAAGCCAAGCAATCAGCAACATCAGCAAGGGTAGAACAAGGGTCCAGGCCTTCAATTCGAATCGGTTGATCACTAAAACCAAGGAAGCAATCACACTGGCCGCTGCCGGAATAGGTAAGCCAATAAAACAATGAGCATCCTTTTGAGATTGTCTTTGATCGGCGGGTAACAATGGGTGCGTAATCACATTAAAGCGAGCCAAACGTACAGCGCCACAAAGCAGGTAAATAAAGCCAACAATCCAGCCAATTTTTCTGAAAAAGAGGTAATTATCGGTGGGAGATAGAATAAGAAAGAATACCATCATTGCTGGGGCTAAGCCAAAAGAAACCACATCGGCGATGGAGTCAAATTCCTTGCCAAAAAGGGATTCTCGTCCACCCAATCGTGCAACGCGACCATCAAGACCGTCGCAAATAAAGGATCCAAATACGCACCACACGGCTTGATTATAAAGTTCAACAGAGGCCGAAAGTTCGGCACAATACTTAGCTTGGATGCAGCGAATGATGCACAAAAAGCCAAAAAACAAATTTCCGGCTGTAAACATGTTTGGAAGTAAGTAAATCTTTGCCAAAGGTGTTTCCATAAATTATTTCTTCAAATTTTCCAAATATTGCCAAAATTGATTGTCTTTTTCAATCATTTCTTCATTGAAAGGAAGGTTGGTTCGAAAAAGAAAGTCATTCCACGTGTGTTTGGGGATTAAGTAGTGAATGATAAACGTATCTTCGGAAACGCTTTCAAAGTAGATGCGAAAATCATTCCAACGTAAACGATAAAAAGTCCTCGCCCCACGTGCAATTTTTCCGAGAGAAGATCGTTCAAAATCGACTTCACCTAAAGCTTTTATGAGCTGCATTTGTTGATCTTGCGACATGTGTTGCAGCGCGAGGTTGCTTTGCTTGCTAAAGGTGAGTTGATGCATAATCGGTTAGGGTTTGGACAAAAATTTTTTGATTTTTTTACGACATGCATACGCTTTTTCATACTGCTCGGTGCGAATAAAGGCTTGCATGCGTGTTTCTAAAAATTGAATCCTGGGCTTGTAACCATTTTCCAAAAAGCGCTTTGGGACTTTACCAAAATGCATAGGGACTTCACGAAAACCCTTAAGTTGAATTTTGAATGTTGAATAGCATTTTGAACAACCGACGAGGTTGGTTTTTTCGATCCATTCCTTAGCGCAATTGCAATAGGGGCAAACATTATTGGATAGGAAGGTCCCAACGGGTGTCAATTTTGTCCAAGAAAGCAAATCGTAAGTTTTGTTTGAAAAAACACCACATTCTTGTGCATGAGTCTTACATAAGAAGGCCTCACGTACATGTCCCTTAATGTCAATATCAACGATGTGAACGGTCGCCGGTTGATCACACTTGTGGCACTTTTTATTCATTTTCCATTAACCATTTTTCCGCTTCTAAAGCGGCTTGCGCACCCATTCCTACCGCTACACAGGCCTGTCGATAACGCGCATCCACACAATCGCCTGCAGCAAACACACCTGGATGATTTGTACAAACAGAACCGTTCAGGGTCTGAATGTAGCCTTGTGCATCGAGTGTTAAAAAATCTTTGAAATGTTCCGTATTGGGCTGCCATCCAATTGCCAGAAAAACACCCTTACAGGCTAATGAACGGTTTTCGTTGGTACTTACGTTACGGACCTTTAAAGCCTCTATAAAACCTTGGCTGTCGATAGAAAAATCGACAGGAACATGACTCCAGACTATTTCAATTTTAGGGTTGTTGATGACGCGATCCGCCATGATTTTGGAAGCCCTGAGGCTATTTCGGCGATGGATCAAATAAACTTTTTTACACAATTTGCTTAGAAAAATAGCCTCTTCACAGGCTGAATCACCGCCTCCAATGACACAAACAACTTCGTTGCGATAAAAAAAGCCATCGCAGGTAGCGCATACACTAAGTCCTTTCCCGCCCAAAAGCTCTTTTTCTTGAGGTAAGCCTAAGCTCTTTGGATGTGAGCCTGTCGCAAAAATAAGGGCTTGAGTTTTCAAAAATTGGTCGCTTGCTAAGGTTAGGGTATAGCCTTTGTTTTCGGGACTTACCGACGTAGCCGAGTCTATCAAAAACCGAGCACCAAACTGCTTCGCTTGTTGGTACATACGATCCATTAACTCTGCACCTTGGATGCTTTCTGGAAATCCTGGGAAATTCTCAACTTCCGTTGTTTGGGTTAACAAACCGCCTGGCAAAGATCCTTGAAGAACAACGAAATCAAGCTTTGCACGAGCCGCGTAAATAGCCGCCGTTAAGCCTGCACAACCACCTCCAATGATTACAAGTTCATGGACAGTTTCCATATTCATTTATTCAAAACATTTTCCGAAAACTGTCAAACGTTTTTACTGCCATTTTCTATAGATTTGATTTGGAGCAAGAATGCATGGGGCTTGTGAAAAAACCTAAGAAAATATTCTCTTGACTGCAATTTTATGAAAATTCAATTTATTAATTTCCACGAATTTTTTTATGGATCGGCTCGACTACAAACCGATCGGATGCGTAAGGTGGGTTGAAGATTGAACAATGCTCAAGCCGAGGTCAGCGGACATCCGCAAGGAAGTTTTGAGTATACTTCAAC
>CALXMI010000100.1 GCA_944389435.1 uncultured Opitutales bacterium | reverse complement strand
CTGCAATTTTTTTATAATCCATTTTTTTCTCCTAAATAAGATCGTCTAAATCATCTTCAAGTTCTGTCAAAAGTTCTTCGCTTTCGGTTTCTGTTGCGACTTTTTTAGGCGCCTCGTATTTTACTTTTTCTTCCATTCCAACAAAGGTGGTGTATTGGCCTATCCATCTGAGTTTGATGCTTCCTGTTGCACCATTTCTGTGCTTTGCAAGTATGAGTTCGACAATTCCTGGTTCATCTTCGGTTGGCACGTCGTTATATCTTTCCGGATTATGTAAAAACATAACAATGTCAGCATCTTGTTCAATCGCTCCAGAGTCTCGAAGGTCAGAAAGCTGTGGTCTATGCCCTTCACGCTTTTCTATGTCACGAGAAAGCTGAGAAAGAACGATGATCGGTACGTTTAATTCCTTTGCTGCCACTTTCAAATTTCTTGATATTTCAGATATCTCCCCCTGCCTGTTTTCTCTTTTCTTATTGTCAGATGTCATCAATTGCAGATAGTCAATCATAATGAGATCCAACTTACCTTCCTTCGCTTTAAGCCTTCTACATTTTGAAAGAAGCGAAGCAGGTGTTGTCAAGCTTGAATCATCAATAAAAAGTTTGGCATTTTCGAGTTGTTTGGTAGCCGTCCAAATGCGCTTCCACTCATCACTTGACATTTTGCCTGTCAACGCGTTTTGCATAGGAACTTTTGCAATTGAGCATAGGGCGCGTTGAGCAAGTTGCTCTTTGCTCATCTCGAGTGAAAACACTGCAACACTTTTTCCTTCTTTAACCGCCACATTTGTAACTATGTTCATTGCAAAACTGGTTTTACCAACAGAAGGTCTTGCTGCAAGCAATATTAAATCGCTATTTTGCAATCCGTTTGTTACATTATCTAAATCTCTAAAACCAGTAGGAATTCCTCTTAATGAAGCTGGGTCTTTAGAAATTTTATCAAATTTGTCTATAACCGATTTAATCGCTCCGTTTGGCTTTCCTATGTGCTCTAATTGTGAAATTTCCTCTTTTTCAGATATACCATAAACCTCCGCCTCAGCAAAAGCTAGCACTCCCTCACGATCTTCATCGGAGTAGGCCTTTTCAATTATGTTTTGTCCACCTTTGATCAACATTCTTCTAACGGAATTGGTTTTGACAATGTCAACATAAAATTTGTAATTGACCGCAGATGGAACGACGTTTGACAAGAAGTTTATGTAATCTATTCCTCCTACAACCTCGATTTTGCCTTCTCTTTCGAGTTCTTCTGTTAAAGTTACGAAATCGATTGGCATGTTTTTTTGAAAAACTTTGCTCATCGCTTGAAAAATGCTTCTATGTGAATCTGTGTAAAAATCATCGGGTTTTAACATTGACATTATTTCCGTTTGGCACATAGAATCAATAATTAGACATCCTAAAACAGCTTGTTCTGCATCTAAATTATGAGGCATCATTTTGTAATCTGGCATGTTGTCTCCTTTTTACTCAGAATAAATATCCTTCTTTTTTGGCTCTGATTCTTCTTTTTCTTTTTTCTTTTTGTCTATTTTAGCACATATTCCTAATAATGCCAAATACATGGCACCGGCTAGCACAACGCATATTATCATGTTCGCCCATTGTGGAATGTTTGTGTAAGCAATTAAAAGGCCTGCAACTAAAATGGCCACAACAAAATAAGCAACGACAAACCAAACAAATCTTTTCATCGCTTTTTTCATTGGCCTTTTGTCTTTTGGTTGCAACATAACCCCTCCTTTAATTTTCTCCTCTAAGCATCTTTCCCTTTTCACGTAAGCGCATAGTGTGATCAAGTATTGTTTTTCTAATTCTTATGTTCTTTGGAGTAACTTCCAAAAGCTCGTCATCAGCAAGAAATTCTATTGCTTCTTCCAAACTTAAAATCTTTGGAGGAATAAGCTTTAACGCCTCATCCGAACCTGAAGCTCTCATGTTTGAAAGATGTTTTTTCTTGCAAACGTTTACTACTATATCTCCACCCTTTGGGTTTTGCCCAACCACCATGCCTGCATAGACCTTCGTTCCTGGACCTATAAACAAATCACCGCGATCCTGTGCATTAAAAAGTCCGTAAACAATAGCTTCTCCTGTTTCATGAGCAATCAAAGAACCAAATTGTCTACTTTCTATTTCGCCTTTATAAGGTTGATAACTGTCAAAAATAGAATTTATGACAGCTTCGCCTTTTGTGTCTGTCAACAGTTCGCTTTTAAAACCAAACAAGCCCCGTGAAGGCACTAAAAATTCCATTTTCATTCTTCCAGTTTGAGGCATCATTGAAACAAGTTCGCCTTTTCTCTGCCCCATTTTGCTCATGACAACGCCCACACAATCTTCCGGCACATCAAGATAAAGCCTATCTATTGGCTCACATTTTTTTCCGTCAATCATTTTAAACAATACTTTTGGCATCGAAACTTGAAATTCGTATCCCGCCCTTCTCATACTTTCAATTAAAATTGAAAGATGCATTTCGCCTCTTCCTTTTACGATAAAACTGTCAGCTGAATCCCCATCTTCAACCTTTAATGAAAGGTCCTTAACCGTTTCTTTATAGAGTCTTTCGCGCAGGTGTCTGCTGGTTACAAACTTTCCTTCCGTGCCAGCAAAAGGAGAATTGTTTACCAAAAATGTCATCTCTATGCTCGGTTCAGCAATTTTGACAAATTCTATTGGTTCAATTTTTTCTTCAGCGCATATGGTGTCACCTATTGTAACCTCTTCAAGACCTGCCACACATACGATCTCACCAAGCCCTGCCTCTTTTACAGGTGTTCTTCTAAGCCCTTCAAAAACGAATAGGCTGACTATTTTTGCCTTTTGCTTTTTTTCGTG
>CALXMI010000099.1 GCA_944389435.1 uncultured Opitutales bacterium | reverse complement strand
AAGGAACCTTTTATATCGGCTTGCAATCAAATGGGATTAGCTTGCTTAGCGGTAGGGTTAAAAGTGGTGCTACCTTTGGCGTTGTTAGTATTTTTTACGGGCGTTATGTCGCACGTGTTTCAATTTGGTTTTTTACTTTCGTTTGAATCGATAAAGCCCGATTTTAACAAATTGAATCCCATCTCTAAGCTTAAGCAAATTTTTTCGCTTAAAAACTTGGTTGAATTTTTGAAGTCTAGCATCAAAATTCTCTTCTTAGGTACGTTGCTCTATTTCGTTATAAGAAATACGCTCGATCCCATGTTGAAAACACCTACAACGAGCTTAAAAGATTTTGTTAACATTGTTCCAGGGATCCTCAAAACGTTTGCATTGAATGTACTCTTTGCCTACGTAGTGGTTGCGTTTTTGGACTTTATTTTTCAGCGATATAACCATACCAAGCAGTTGATGATGACCAAAGATGAGGTAAAGCGAGAATACAAAGAGTCCGAAGGTGACCCTACCATTAAAGGTAAACGTAAGCAATTACATCGAGAACTGTTGCAAGGTAGTCCGGCTCAAAAAACGAAGCGAGCGTCAGCTCTAATCGTAAATCCAACGCATTACGCTATTGCAATTTATTATAACGAACTTATTACGCCCTTGCCGATTGTTTTAGCTAAAGGTATAGACTATCAGGCGCAACTAATGAAGAAAGTGGCGCGTGATTACGATATTCCCATGATGGAAAATATTCCGTTGGCGCACGCACTTTACGATTTAGCTGATGAGGGACGTTATATTCCGCGTGAGCTCATTGAGCCGGTAGCAAAGGTAATTCGTTGGGTTCGTGAACAGAAGGAGCAGGAAAGGGTTCAGAGCGAATTAAGGGATCTGGTTCGGCGTTAACTGGCCAAGGGTGTCTTTTATACGCGTTTTGAGGATCCGTGTAAGAATTTGATAGCACAAGCTGTAAATTTGAGTGAATCGTGAACACGTTGTGTGGATAAAAAGTGTCGCGTTTTATACCTTAAAATGAGCTGCACGAGAAAGCCGATCATTAATGGCCCGACCGATGCCGACATTCGGTGCTTTTTCAATCCAGATAGACTGGAAGCCTAACATATCTAAGTGCTGTAACATCGAAAATAGATGGGCTGCGGCTTCTTGTAGATCGCCTTGAGGACTCAGAACAAATTCACTAGCTTGGAGTGTGCGATTTGGAGGCATCAAAAAAACATGAGCCGAATTTTGTTCAAAAATCGATCGGTAAGCTTCTGTTGGCTGGTAGGATTCCAGCTTCTCAATCCAATAGAGAGGGGTCTTTGGACTGTAGTGCTTTTTGTATAATCCGGGCGACAAAAGAGGCTTGTCTTCATGAATGGCCGAGTCCCTGTCTTTGATAGCCATGGAGAGAAAATCTTGCAACTGCTCTTTTGAAATAGGCCCTGGTCGTAATAGAGTAGGGGAGTTATTTAATAAGGATAAAATGGTCGATTCTAGGCCAAACTGGCAAGGACCACCATTTAAAATATAATTCAGAACATCGCCCATGTCTTGGGAAACCTGCTGAGCGCTCGTGGGACTTATGTGTTGAAATTTATTAGCGCTTGGAGCTACCAAGGGTTGCCCCAGTGTGCGAATGACTTCTCGAAAAAGCGGGTTTTGAGGCGAACGCACAGCTACGGTTGTCTGGCCGGCTGTTACGATGTCTGGGACGATCTCTTTACGTTTTAAAACAAGCGTCAAAGGTCCTGGCCAAAAGTGCTGTACAAGCTTCTCTGCCAACGGGCTAACCTCAGCTACCTGTTGGAGCTGTTCAATTCCCAAAACATGAACAATAAGCGGATTGTTGGCAGGTCTTTGTTTCAGAGCATATATTTTCTTAATACAACTGACATCATCCAATGGAGCCGCAAGGCCATAGACGGTTTCTGTAGGCAAAGCTACAGGCTGTCCACTTGCCAACCAATGGATAGCCTCTTGAACTGAAGTGCCAATAATGGCGCTCATGAGATGCTTCCTATGGCATCAACAAGAAATTACGGGCTTGCTTAACAATTTTTGTTAAATGACGTTGCTCCATAGCTGTTAAACGTGTAATTTTGCGAGGCAAAATTTTTCCTGTTTCTGTCGTAAAGTTCTTCAACTTGTCCGCATCACGCCATGTTAAATTCATTACCGAAAGCTTCTCTTTTGTTTCGTTATCACTCATCATTATAAAAATCAATACGCCTTCATATGGAAGACCAATATGTCCTGTTTGGCAAGTGTAAAATTTATAAAACTGTAAAGGTTCGCTTATAGAGCGTCCCTAAGATCGCCTATATGGGCTTAAAATGTTGTAGTGTATGTAGCGGATTAGATTTAAGGTGATCGACTGTTGGATAAATTTTATAGGGGAACACGCGTTCATATTCCCCTACTTGTTAAGTTTTTAATTTGGATCGAGACTATTGGACAATACCTACGATAACAATAATGAGCTTTGTAATTTCACTGATGTAGGGCAAAATGGCTCCGATGGCTCCTGTGATGGCTTTGTAGGTGCTTGTTGCACAAGCGCAACATTTGGATTGGATAACTTCGTCTACTTTCTCTGTAAATGTTTCACCTAAATAATTGGCAATCTTAGCACAAAGGTTAGGTCCGGGGGCATCCATAACGGCTGTTGCAAATTCAGCGATTTTCGAACTTGGATGGATTTCAAGGATTTTATTTAAAAAATCTTTAAAGTCTTGTGGGGATGTGTTTGCGTTTACGACACCATTCCAAACGACATCGAAGGCTTCTTGTAGCTGGCCGGTATCGTCTGTATCATCTACGATATAATTTTTGAACATTTTTAAGGTTTCGCGAATGATTCCGTTAAAAAGACCGTCGTTAGTGTCTTGTATGGCTGCCATATAAGCATCATCTGTATTTGTCAAATTATCAGCACTGGCATCGAGTATGATTTTAAGGTCTTGCTCTTTGCGTGATCCGTTTAATAGTAAACGTTGCACAAGGTCGGATAGATCTTTTCCATCCTTGACCCAGCTTTTAACATGCTCTGCGAAGTCTTTTTGTAGAAATTCTGCTTCTAAGTTTTTAGTACCCGATGTTGTGGAGGTGATGAACAGGGCTTTAAGACAGCGTTGCTGAGTTTCATTTAGAGTTGAATCTTTCGGGAACGTGAAAAAGTCGGCATTAACAATCGGAGCGCAACAGATCCCACATCCCAAGATAATTTTGTTGATGTTAAAAAACGATGATTTTTTTGTTTTCATACCCCTTATCAAGAGCAAAAGGTATGCCAAGGCTTAGATGAGGGTATGCAGAAAAGTCGACAGTGGGCCGTTGGAAAAACAGCAAATAAGCGTCTTGCCAGTTACTTGATGGAGACAATTTTTTAAGGCATCATAATTTTTAAGCAGGTGGATCTTGACTTTCTCTTTTTCAAGGGATACCTTCATTTGTTCTTCATCCAAAAGGGTCAAACGCCCCACAAAACGATCGGTGTACAATTTAGCTTTTGGTGGCAATAGCCAAACTTCATGTGCAAATTGGAAGGCAAAATTTGCTTGGTCTTGAAAAAATTTTGAAGAACTTGTGTTGCAGGAGGGTTCGAAGCAAGCCACGATATGATGTTCCGGATAGACCGCTTTGAGGGATTCTAGTGTCGCATGAATAGCGGTAGGGTGGTGGCCAAAATCTTCAAAAAGGAGGACGTCGTCAGAGATCTTTAACAGGGTCTGTCGGCGTTGAACACCTTTGAAATGTTTGATAGCCTCTTCGGAAATGTTAAAGCCATTTACCCAGCAGGCAACGTAAGCCATGACTGCATTTCGAACGTTAAAGTTACCCAAGAGTGGTATCTGAATGCGAGATATTTTGTAGGTGCCTGGGTGCCTCAAATCAAAAGAAGCGCCTGTAGGTACGTTCGTAACATTTTGGATTTGCCAATCGTTATTGTCGTTAAAACCGACCGTATGTACCTGTGTCCATGGGCAGGGCAGTAATGCGAGAACATGAGGATCATCGCCGTTTAAGACAAGATGACCGTTGCGAGGAAGTTGCCGTGTTAATTGATAAAAAGAACGCTTAATATCCTGTAAGTCTCTGAAAATATCCGCATGATCAAACTCCAAGTTGTTGATGATGAGCGTTCTGGGCTGATAATGAAAAAATTTGCTCCGTTTGTCAAAAAAGGCCGTATCGTATTCATCGCCCTCAATAATGAAGGGTGCCGATGTGTTGCCAAGGTTACAGCCCGTGTCAAAATTGTGAGGAATGCCTCCGATAAAGTAACCGACATCACAAATCGTTTGCATGAGGAAGGCCGTCATGGCGGTTGTAGTGGTTTTACCATGCGTTCCAGTGATGACCCATATGTCCCTATGTTTAAACAATTGCTGTTC
>CALXMI010000098.1 GCA_944389435.1 uncultured Opitutales bacterium | reverse complement strand
ATTTGATACCTTGACGTATCAACAAGCTGAAAAGGGTCGTTATGGGATTATGGATACCTGCGCATTCACTCTCTGTCGAGAGCAAAAAATGCCTATTTTTATCTTTAATTTGGATGAAGATCGTGCTATCATTAGAGCCGTTCAAGGACAGATAGAAGGAACTTTTATTAAGGAGTAATATTTATGATCGATTTCACACGTTTTTTGAAACAAGTTGAAGCTGGAATGCAAAAGTCGATAGACCATACCTTACGCCAATTTGGCACCTTGCATACAGGTAAAGCATCGCCACAAATGCTGGAAAATGTTGTAGTGGAAGTCTATGGATCCAATATGCGCTTAAAGGATATTGCGTCCATAACGACCCCAGATGCACGCACATTAAAAGTTCAACCTTGGGATAAAGCCAACTTAAAGGCTATTGAAAAAGGAATTTTGTTGGCTAATTTGGGCATCAACGCCAGCATTTTCGGAGAATTTGTCCATTGTCCCTTGCCAGAATTGAGTCATGAACGCCGTATGGAACTTGCTAAGTTAGCAAGCGGCATGTCTGAAGAAGGCAAGGTTTCTGTACGCGGATGCCGTCGTGAGGCTATGGAAGTTCTAAGGGAAGAAAAGAAGGCCGGAACATGCTCTGAAGATGACGTAAAAAAGCTAGAGAAAGAAATCCAGAAGCTAACAGACAAGTACACAGATTTAATCGAAAAAGCGTTAGCCGATAAATCCAAAGAATTGACGTCGCTTTAAAGGCTGCTCGCCAGCATTATTAACCACCGAAGTCATCAAGAAGTGACCATTCCGTGTGTCTGGAAGTGGTGCTTTAAAACCGAAAGATCAACTTAGGTAATGCTTTGTTGAAAAACTTTTGATGACGATAATCGCCACTAACGTGGCTTACCTAATTTCATCAAAATCTTGAATGTACGCATCGTAGTACCGCTATTTTGATGCGT
Organism: uncultured Opitutales bacterium; assembly: GCA_944389435.1. Classification (GTDB taxonomy): domain Bacteria; phylum Verrucomicrobiota; class Verrucomicrobiia; order Opitutales; family UBA9783; genus UBA1183. The sequence goes on along the minus strand of CALXMI010000098.1, from coordinate 7,797 downwards.
CCATGCGAGCGCATTCTGGCCAAATTGAGCCGCCATCTGAGGCTTAGACAGCCATTCACGTATCTGCATTTTTACAGCTTTCTCATCAGAGCAGCAACAAGCTGCCTTAGCCGCTTCCAAGCTTTGACAAATGGTACGAAAATTTTCCATATGAGGCCCATACAATATCGGTTTACCTAAAGATGCTGCCTCAACAGGCGTTTGGCCACCTTGGTTGGGAGCTAAACTTTTTCCAATAAAGACAATATCCGCCAACGTAATGAATTGTCTAAGCTCGCCCGTTGTATCAACGATATAAACGTCGGCATCAAGCTGTGGCTTCGTCCGTAAACAAGCCTTTAAAGGATAAATTTTTAGCAACTGTTCCACTTCATAACGACGTTCAACATGTCGTGGAACCAAAATAAGTCGTAAACTTGGATGCTGTTTGCGCGCTTCTAAAAAAGTTTCAATTAGGCATTTTTCTTCCCCAGGCCAAGTTGAAGCGCCCAAAAGGATCGTGGCTTCAGTCCAAGCTTCCCCCAAATGTTGACGCAGAATCGTTTGCTTGTTTTTCAACTGATGTAGGGCCGCATCCACCTTCAGATTACCCACAACTTCAATGGCGGTTGTTGGCTTACAAAACGCTGCAAATCGGCCACCATCAACCTCACTGATCGCCAAAACATTTGTCACATAACCCAACAATAAACGTGCTATCGACGGAAACTTCTGATACCGACTAAATGTTTTATCAGAACAGCGGCCATTGATTAAATAAACCGAACATGACCGCCGGAAGGCTTGATATAAATGCTCAGGCCAAAATTCAGATTCCATAAGGCATATCGTATCAGGATGAATTCTTTGCCAAGCACGCTTGGAGAAAGACCAAAAATCTAAAGGAAAATACGCAATATAAGTGGCCAACTGACGGTATTTCTTTTGCGCAATTTGAAATCCTGTAGACGTAGTTGTCGTCAAGTAAATACAATAATGCGGCTGAAGCAGCTCCAATAAAGGTTGTAAAGCTTCCACCTCGCCCACACTAACGGCTTGAAGCCACAGCGTTGGCTTGCGACTCATGTTTTTAGGGACAAATCCAAATCTGTGGAGGAAATGTCGCCTGTAGCCGCCACGCCGCCAAATTTTTAGACAATAGCCCGGCAATAAAACGAATAATACAGGAAAAAATAAGAGCCGATAGACAAGAATAAAAAGGAATCTCTTCCACCGCTCTTTCATTTTATGGAAAGTTTTCCACCGTCCAAAGGGAATAAAGAAAGGAGGTTTGTACAATTATTATTGTATATAAAAACACCTCTGGACGGCGAAAAGTATCATTTTTTTGCGTTGAACTTTGGTAATAAATAATCAACGCAGGATTGCAAAGACTCCAAATGCGGATAATCAGCCTCAGGAACTTCAATGTTGTGCTGTTTACGCAACTCCATAACAATATCCAAGAAATCCATGGAATCCAATTCTAACTGATCACGCAAACGAACGTCATCTTTCAAATTGCTTAAATCCTCATCAGGAGCGATCTCAGCAATAATATCTATGATAATTTTACGAATATCTGATTTTTCCATTATCGTCTAACCTACAGGATTGTACCGTTTGACAATTACAACTGAGTTTATGCCAAGCATTCCGAAAGAATTGTTAAGAATGGTATCCACTTTTTGTAAATGTTTCGGCTGATTAATAACTAAATGATTCAGTGCGCATTCAGGATCCAATTCATCCACATTAATCGTTGGATGCACAATATGATCCTCAAAGGCAGGTAAATTTCCGGCCAATTCCAATGAGCCTGCTGCGCCCATAGCATGTCCGATAAAGCTTTTTGTGTTGTTAAAATAGGTCTTATTAGAGTCCTTGAAGGCTTCACGCAAGGCCTGACATTCTCTTATATCACCCAAGACCGTCGATGTCGCGTGTGTATTCACAATGTCAATGTCCTGTGGCCTCAAATTTGCCTGCTTCAAAGCCAATCGTATACATTCTAATTGACGCTGACTATTGGGCAAAACGGCACTTTCTGCATCGGAATTAATGCCATACCCTACGATTTCTCCATAAATTTTTGCCCCACGCGCCAAAGCTGCATCCAAACGCTCTAACGTAAAAAAGCACCCACCTTCGCTGATAACAATACCATTTCGAGCTTTGTCAAACGGACGACTCGCCTTGCAAGGATCCACATGCTCTGCTAAAGCCCCCTGGTTCTTAAAACCTGCAAATATACCGAACGTATGTATACTTTCGCTTACACCACCCACCAAGGCCATATCAACTTCACCCAATCGTAACATCTGAACACCTTGGATAAGCCCCAAGTTTCCACCTGCACAAGCTCCTCCAAGGGTATAATGCGGGCCCGTAATGCCTAAATTGATGGAAACTTCACCAGCCGGATTATTCGCAACCGTTCTGGGATTATGATGGTGATTCCAAAAACGCGTATCATAACCGTACTTTGAAATCTGATAAACTTCGTTTTCGGTTTCCACATTGCCATGTTCCGTAATACCTACGTAAATACCAATACGGCTTTTATCTATCTGTTGAATATTCAGGCCGCTCGACTCCAATGCCTTATGCGCACAATAAATTCCAATACTGCCGGCACGCGTCCCAACACGAAGTTCTTTTTTGCTTTGATAATCGGTTGCATTGAACGAACAAACCCCCGCCAACACAAGACCCATATAGCGCATATCAATGCGCTGTATGCAGGCATAACCTTCGAGCAAATGGCGACGAAATTCAGACAACGAATTACCGTTGGGAGCCGTAAGCCCCACACCTGTAATCACAATACGCTCGGAAAGGTTAAACATAAGAGACTTTTACTATAACCGTTTTTCAAACAAAGGAAAGACAAAAATACGTTTTTTACAACTTTATCTCTGTTTCTGACAGCCATTTATGCAAAACGGCTGGAACCTTTATCACGCCATCACCTTGGTGGTTGTTTTCAAGAATAGCCGCCAGTACTCGAGGAACCGCTAAACCTGATCCATTAAGGGTATGCACAAACTTAAGCGTTCCATCTTGAGATCGATAACGAATATTGGCCCGACGAGCCTGGAAGTCGGTAAAGCAACTACAACTCGAGACCTCAAGCCAACGCTGCTGACCCGCTGCCCAAACCTCCAAGTCATATTGCTTGGCATGCGGAAAGCCCATATCGCCTGAACAAATCGACAAAACACGATAGGGCAATTCAAGTTGCCGCAACAACCCTTCAGCATCCTTGCGTAAAGCTTCGAGCGCTTCCATACTTTTAAGTGGATGCACCCATTGAACCAGCTCAACCTTATCAAATTGATGCAAACGGTTCAAACCACGAACATCCTTACCCCAACTGCCCGCTTCGCGACGAAAACAAGCCGAATAAGCGCAACATTTTTTAGGCAAATCCGCCTCGTTCAGCACTTCGCCTCGTAAAAAGTTTGTAACCGGCACTTCTGCAGTCGGAATAAGATAGCCATCGCCTATCCCATACATCTGACCTTCTTTGTCAGGAAGCTGACCAGTAGCTGTCGCACTTGCGGTATTAACTAACAAAGGCGTCAGTAACTCCGTGTAACCGTTCTGACGAGCCTCTTCAAGAAAAAAAGAAATAAGTGCACGCACCAAACGTGCCACAGAACCGACATAAAAAGGGAATCCCGCACCCATTACCTTCGTCCCTCGCGCAAAATCCAATCCTTTTTCAAAGTTCGGAATATCATAATGCGGGCAGGCTTTAGAAAAATCTTCTTGTTTCGGATGCCATTGATAAAGCTCGACATTGTCTTGCGGTGTTTTCCCAACGGGAACCGAAGCATCTGGCAAATTGGGAACCGCCAACCATTCTTGCATAAAAGCTTCATCTGCCTTCTTGTAAGCCTCCTCAAGCGCCTTCGTTTGCTCTGACAATTGCTTTAATTTTTGAATAGATTCTTTGAAAACATCGGACTTTTTGTCCAACTTAGCCACATCTTGATTAGCTGCCTGCTGCTGAGATCTCGAATCTTCAAAGGCCTTTAAACACACAATGCGCTGCTTATCTAACTCACGAACCTTCTCTAAATCACACACAAAATGCTTGGTCGACAGGCCGCGTTGAATTTCATCAAACGACTCACGAAACTGATGGATGTCTAACATATCAAAAACACACTGGTGCTTAGGAGGGGACTCGAACCCCCACGCCTTTCAGCACACGCCCCTCAAACGTGTGTGTCTACCATTCCACCACCTAAGCAAAAGAAATACAGTTTTGTAGTCAAAACGTTTTTGCTAGCAAAGGCAATGTTTTTATGAACTTTTTTTCTCATGCAACCATTGTTTTGGATCTGCGTTCCCCTCCAAAATCTTTTCCTCAATACATGCCAAAAGTTTTCTCTTCAACGTTCAACACGCCTGACTGCACTTCACCACATAGCCTACTTCATTTCTTCATCCGCATCTGCGACCGACTCAGCCCCTAATACAACGCTGGGATGCCCCCTAAGACACCGCTACCATGAAACCTGGTAATTTATAGTTTTTCATACATAACTTTGTTAAACCCAATAAATAAATACGTTCACAAAAGTATCTCATATATGAAATCACACTCAGGACCCTTTGCTAAACGTTTTAAAAAACTCCAAGGCATACTACAAAACCCTTGCACCAACCATTTATCTGACCTCAGAGGGACTGATGGACCGATTTTGGCCCGTATGTCTCTTGTTCATTTTTTCTAAGACTTCCCGTATCAATTGTACGAAAACGGATTTTTTGACCTTCCTCTCCCCAACAGGATTGCGTATACAAATTTGTTGACTCTGGCACTCTATCGCAGAATTCCTTTGTGCACATAGGCTTGGTACATGGAATCGTGAATCGAAGAACCTCAAAAACTTACCCTCAAGATCTGCCATCTGTTGCACCTTTCAAATATGCAATTCCTTTAATTTTAACAGTATCAAAGCTTTGTCAAATGAATTTTAAAAAATTGCAAAATTTTAGAAGCAACCCAATAGACTCACTCAATTAAGTGCCGTACGAACAACGACTACACTAATTTTTGGAAAATTCCCTGAAACAGATCTAAAAAGAGATCAACGTCACTCGCCTCACTCGATGTTGGACTTCAATATGTCTACAAAGGTTTCTTGCGGAATGGAAACCTTACCGATTTGCTTCATGCGCTTCTTCCCTTCTTTCTGTTTTTCTAGCAATTTTCGCTTGCGGGTAATATCGCCGCCGTAACATTTGGCCGTTACGTCCTTACGATACGCACCCAAGGTCTCACGTGCGACAATTTTTCCCCATACGCTGGCCTGTATCGGCACTTTAAACATCTGCTTAGGCAGCAAATTTTTTAAGCGCTCACAAAGCTGACGACCTTGGTATTCTGCCTTCGAACGATGGACAATGCTAGAAAAAGCGTCTACAGGCTCACCGTGAACCATAATGTCCATCTTTACCAGATCGGAAGCCACATAATCGCTCAGCTCGTAATCCATAGAGCCATAGCCCTTTGTAAGGCTCTTCAAGCGGTCATTAAAGTCTAACAGAATTTCGTTCAGCGGTAAGATACATACCAACATAAGACGCTGCTCGTCTAAAGTTTCTGTCGATAAACATTCGCCGCGCTTCTCGCGAATAAGATCTAAAATGTTGCCAATGGCGTCGTTCGGAATATGAATGGAAGCTTTAATCGTTGGTTCTTCGATGGTTTTTATATGAGACGGATCTGGCAAGCGCAAGGGATTATCAACATCCATAACGGTACCGTTGGTGAGATAAACGTGGTAAACAACACTTGGATAGGTTGCGATGAGGTCTAGATCGTACTCTCGGCGCAAACGCTCTTGGATGATCTCCATATGCAACAAACCTAAAAATCCGCAGCGAAATCCGAAGCCTAGAGCCGTCGAGCTTTCCGACTGAAAGGTCAGCGACGCGTCATTCAACTTAAGCTTAAATAGGCCGTTCTTTAAACGTTCGTAATCCTTCGTATCCAAAGGATACAGGCCGCTAAAAACCATAGGCTTTATTTCTTTGTATCCAGGCAAGGGTGTCTGTGCTGGATTCTGCGAAAAGGTCAACGTATCGCCAATTTTTATGTCGGTAAGCGTCTTCAAATTTGTGACAATGTAACCAACTTCGCCATCCTTCAGGACGTCCACTTCCTGCATATGCGGGGTAAACACACCCACTTCTTTGGCTTGCATCTCCGAACCGTTACGCATCATGGTAAGGTTTTGGCCAGGCTTTACCGTACCATTAAAGACGCGCACGTAACAAATAAGCCCCTTGTAGGTATCGTAGATTGCATCAAAGATAAGAGCTTGCAAAGGTGCATCCTGACTGCCATTAGGGGCCGGAATACGTTCGATAATCGCTTGCAACAATTCCGGAACGCCCACGCCGGTTTTTCCGCTTACATAAAGCGCTTCATCGGCAGGAATGGCCAAGACATCTTCGAGCTGCTTTTTGACTTTTTCAACGTTTGCGCTGGGCAAATCGACCTTGTTGAGAACGGGAATAATGGCCAATTTCCCTTGCATGGCTAACAAGGCGTTTGCAACCGTCTGGGCTTCAATACCTTGCGACGCATCCACGAGCAAAATGGCGCCTTCGCAAGCCGCTAAGCTTCTTGACACCTCGTACGAAAAGTCGACGTGACCAGGGGTATCAATCAAGTTAAAAACGTAGGTATGCCCATCATGAATATAGCGCATTGTAACCGGATGTGACTTGATGGTAATGCCCTTTTCACGCTCCAAATCCATGGAGTCTAACAACTGGTCTTGCATTTTTCGCTTTTCAACCGTTTTGGTAGACTCGAGAAGACGATCCGAAAGCGTTGTCTTTCCATGATCGACGTGAGCAATAATACAAAAGTTACGAATACGTTCCACTTTTACAATTTCTGAGTGCTATCAAATTCTGACAAGGTCTTTACGTTAAGCGATAGCTCTGTACGTTTTGCCAAGCCAGCAATTACATTACCTGGGCCGCATTCCAAAAATAGATCGCATTCCCATGTCGCGCAGGTCCGTAAACATTTTTCGAAAAGCACGGTGGACGTAATTTGGAGGCCCAACGCTTTTTTAATGCCTGCAGGGTCGCTAATGGCCTCGCCGGTGGTATTGGACAATACGGTGAATGCTGGCGCTGCAAAGGGAATATCCTGCAAGAAGGCCTCGAAGCCCTCACGGGCTGGCTTCATCCAACGTGAATGGTAAGCTCCTGCAACATTCAAAGGAATGGCCATCTTAAACCCACGTTCTTTGGCGACAAACTGTGCTTTTTCTAGATTGGGCAACGTACCCGAAACAACGGTTTGGCCAGGGCAATTCAAATTTGAAACGTCCAGGTCGAAATCGACGCATAGCTGCTGAACAGATTCGGCTGTTCCTGCAATGAGGGCCAACATGCCAGAAGGACTTTGATCGCACGCCTCCTGCATGAGTTGGCCGCGCTTGGCAACGATTTTCAAACCAGTTTCAAAATCGAATACGTTGGCAGCAGCTAAGGCAGTCAATTCCCCTAGGCTCAAGCCGGTAGCGCCGACCAAAGGATTTTCTTCGAACCAGCCGCTCTGTTTCAAGTGAGCGAAAATGGCGTAACCTACAAGAAATAATGCAGGCTGGCTTACTTTTGTTTCTTGCAACGTTTCTGCAGGGCCATTGAAGCACAAGGTTGAAATTTTAAACGGCAAAATTTTATCGGCCAACTCGAAATGCTTACGGACGACCTCGCTGGCATCGAACCAACTTTTGCCCATTTCAACAGCTTGGGCCCCTTGTCCAGGAAACAATA
>CALXMI010000097.1 GCA_944389435.1 uncultured Opitutales bacterium | reverse complement strand
ATTAAATGTCCTGTTTTTACGCGTCCGCTTTGCGGGTAAAAGTCGGCAACCCTTAACCACCTGTTCTTTGAAATCTTCCAATGACAAAGATGAAGCATCTTCTGGCAAATGAATGGTTTGCATAATCTTTGCAAACGAAGACAACGTTGCCAGATAGTTGTCTATCTTAGAAGAAGCCAACAACAAAACAATAAGGCGAATTTTTTCACTCGAATGAACAGACGGATCCTTTAACGGGGTCCGAACGCGACCCAACGCAAACAGATAAGATTTGCGTAACGGCACTTTAAGATGCGGCAACGCAATTCCTTGCCCCAAAAAACTAGAGACCGTATTTTCTTGCTCCATCAACTTCTTTACCAACAAAGATCGCTTCTGATTTCGGCCGAGTGGACAACACTCTAACAATTCTTCGAGAGCACCTCTAAACGTGGTACTCTTTATATCAATGATAAAGCTATTCTCTATATAGTGGATCAACATGTTTAACGATTCATTGCATTTGCTAAAAAATCCGGTGTTAACGTTGCTCTTAAATAATCAGACGCCTCTTGAGGATCATCGAAAAACTTAAACAAATCGAGGTCTTTTTCATGAATCATTCCCCAATCAATCAACTGTTGGAAGTTAATAAGAGGCTCCCAAAACTCACGACCAAATAGAATGATAGGGAACCTACGTACCTTTTGCGTCTGAATCAACGTCAAAATCTCACACAGCTCGTCAAGCGTTCCAATGCCACCAGGGAACGCTACAAAAGCACGCGTTTTGAACAACAGCCAAAGTTTCCGCATAAAGAAATAATGAAATTGCATACTAAGCCCTGGTGTGCAATAATCATTCAAACACTGTTCTTTGGGCAAGCTGATAGACATCCCTACTGAAACACCTCCGGCATCCTTTGCACCTCGATTTCCAGCTTCCATAATACCAGGTCCACCACCGGTCACAATGTAGGGGCGATCATTTTCTGACATTTGCAAGGCCCATGTCGTTATTTTATAAGCCAACTGCTGAGCTTTTTCATAATACGCAGAAGCTCTCCGGGCTTCTTTAGCGATCGATTTTGCGGAAAGCAATTCAACTTCAGGTAAAATCCGAGCTGAACCAAAAAAACAGATCGTGTGACGTATATTATTTTGAGCCAACCGCCTCTCCGGGCCAATGTATTCGCTTAAGATACGCAAAGGCCTTGCATCGGCGCTTGTACTAAAGGTTTGATCGCTATAAAAAACTGAAGTCTCCATTTTTCTTTCTTTGTAACAGAAATTATAAGATGAATGGAGTTTTTTTGCAAGACTTATTCCAACAAATCTACCCTCTGTGAAAACAACCAAAAATATTTTTCAACAAGCAGATTGACGTTTTGGCCGTAAAAAAAACTGTATATTTTGAGGCCTTATAAAAAGTGTTGCAAAAAAGTTTTAAAAATCATAAAATCAAAACGTTATGAATGAATATATTTTGGAAGATTTGATAAATGTGCCGATTTTATCGGATTTGTCTGAACAGGAAATGAAGACGATAGCCCCTTATTGGCAATACGTTTTTTTGGAACCTTCCGATATATTATTTTCTGAAGGTGATGCAGCTGATGGACTTTATTACGTCTTAGACGGAGAACTTATCATTTATAAAGATAAGGAAGAGGCAATTCCGGTAGAGTTAACTCACGTCAAACGTAATCAATTTTTTGGAGAACAAGCGGTATTGGAGAAATCACAACGTTCTGGAACACTTCAAGCAGTCGAAGGAACACGACTATTGATGCTTTCCAACCAAGGATTTTACGAAATTCTCGACAAACATCCACACATCGGTGTCGTCTTGTTGAAGGGAATTGCACGCTATCTAAGTCTGCAACTCAGAAAAACAACCGGACAATACGTATCCATATGCGAAAGGTAATTTCATGACCAACATAGAGACCATCAATCAAGTATTAGCAGACTTTGGCAAAAGCATTTCACTTCCCAGCTTAAGCCTGGACATGGAAAAAACATGCACCTTGCAATTTGACGGGAATCAAAGCGTACAAATCGTTTACGACGAACAGCTTGAAACTCTTAAGTTTTTTACCCAAGTTGGCACTTTACCGGAAAATGAAACCCTTCGTTGTTGCGATTGTCTGTTAAAATCAAACTCTGAATGGACTCTCACGCAAGGTTCAACTTTATCTAAGCGTGAAAACGCAAATACCATATTACTGGGCTATCAAGTTCCAACGCAAAATATTTCAACAAAAATTTTTGAAAAGACCCTGAAGGTCTTTTTACAGCAAATTGATAAGTGGAAAGATTTTATTTTACAAATGGAACAAGGAGGTCTTCCGGAAGCTTTAGCTGAGCTATGAAAGATAGCCCGAAGCTCGTTAGCGCATTTATTACAAATGCTAACACAGGGGTTTTAGTGTTCGATCAAGACGTCAACATAAAGACCCTGCCGTCTTTTCGTATACAAAATCAACCCTTAACGCTAATCAGCTGCAATAAACGCCATTTCGCAGAGACCTCGTATTATTATATCGAGAAAAACAGTATTGTCTTTTACCTACCAAAAGCTCAAGCCTTAAAAAACAATTCAAGTAGCAAGCATCTATATTTAGTCTCAGGGGAGTTCAATCACTGGGGTAAAGACATCAATTGGGAGTTACGTTGGCATCCACGAGAAAAAGCGTGGCTATTGAAATGTCCTGTTGAACGGTTCAAAGGTCATAATTTTGCCTTTAAATTTGTGAACATCATGGGTCAATGGATAGAGCCGTCAGATTTATCTCCTAACGTCATCTGCGACACCCATGGCCATCGTAATTTACTGCTCGATTTTTCCAAAACAGGCAGTCATTGGGTTCAATTTACGACGTCACGTGCACTGGACCTGACCCAACCTTGCGAACTTGTCTATGAGCAACATGCTTGCTTAGTTAATGTATTGCCTTGGCTAAACAGTTTTTATTCGCAAAAGCCCCTTGGCGCGCATATTTTGAATGACCAGACAACGCAATTTGCATGCTTTGCGCCCCATGCAAAATCGGTTTCCGTAAAAGTTTTCAAAGACGATTTTTGCCAAGAATTTCCGTTACAGTCGGACGATCAGGGCGTTTGGTCTACTTGTATTGAAAAAAATTTTGATCATTACAACTATACGTATTGCGTCCAAAATCCCTTTCTGCAAGAATTAACCGATCCCTATGCGCAACAATTACAGTCGCCTCGAGGTCCCGGTATCATTCGTCAATTAAAACCTCTGGATTCGAGCTTTAAAACGCCAGCCATAAGCGATTTAGTCATTATGGAAGCTCATGTGCGTGACTTGGTTGCTCATGCAAATACACCCAAGAACGAATCCTTTTTTGCTCAGCTTAATACGTTTTTTTCACAAAACAATTACGTAAAAGATTTAGGCATTAATTGCATCGAATTAATGCCCGTGACGGAATTTGATTCGAACGAACCACTATCGTATCATTGGGGATACATGCCGGCTCATTATTTTGCACTTTCATCCACCTACGGAACACCGGAAGAATTTCAAGCGTGCGTAAAGACTCTGCATGACCGTGGAATTGCGGTGATTTTGGACGTTGTTTTTAATCACGCAGGCAATTTAAACGATCTCATAAAGTGGTACAAAACCTATTATTTTCGGCATACACCGTCCGGCTTTATGTCCAATTGTAGCGGCTGCGGCAATGACCTTCAAACCGAAATGCCTATGGTGAAAAAACTTATACTGGACAGTTGCCTGCACCTGTTAACAACTTACCAAGTGGATGGTTTTCGGTTTGATTTGGCAGAACTTTTAAACCTCGATACACTTAACTATTTATCAGAAAATATAAAAAAGATTAAACCAGAGGCCATCCTAATTGCTGAGCCTTGGAGCTTTAGAAGACACATCGGATATGATTTAAAAGGAACACCTTATGCTTGTTGGAACGACAACTTTCGAGAATTTTTACCCAAATATGTCAATGGAGAAGGCAACACCGATGGCTTGAAATACTTTTTGGAAGGTTCTACGGCCTATCTGTGTCAAACACCCCAACAGTCTATCAATTACACAGAATCGCATGATGATT
>CALXMI010000096.1 GCA_944389435.1 uncultured Opitutales bacterium | reverse complement strand
CATTGCATCAAAAATTAAGATGTCGGCATCTTTAAAAAAATCTAGGAAAGGATAACCGTCTTCATGCGCATTTTCAGTATGTTCACAGTCGGTTGAGTAGACAATAATTTTACCATTTTTTTCGAATCGGTAGCCAAAGGAAATTCCTGGATGGTTTTGCTGTATGGCTTTTATTTTGAAACCACAGACTTCAAACGTTTCCCAAGGTAGTTTGATATCAAATTCAATGTCGGCGCTCAATGCCCGTAAGGGTACAGGGAAACATGGAGGATTCATTTGTGTGGTAAAATAATGTTCAATGTTGTGATGATAGCCGTGTATAATGATCCGGTTGCCAGGGATGTAGGCAGGGATAAAAAACGGAAATCCTTGAATATGATCCCAGTGCAAATGCGTCAAAAATAAATGAAATATTGCCTTTTTATCTGCAAAATTTGATTTAGAATAAGCCAAGCCAAAATCTCTTAGACCGGTGCCAGCGTCACAAATAATGTATTCGTTTTCCGACCCCGATTCTATGGTTAAACAGGAAGTATTAACGCCACAGGTGTGCGTCATTTCCAATGGCATTGTAGATAAATACGCGTCAATGGACTGCCCGGGTTTGATTCCTGTCTTTTTGTCAAGAGCGTACGCAAGGCCCTGTTTTAAAAATTTTTGCAAGTGCTCTGTAGTAAACGTAGCAGGCAAAGACCCTCTTGTTCCCCAAAACTTTACTTTCATCTCTTGTTCAGTTTAAATAATTAAAAAAAAATTTGCAACAAAAATAAAGGGAAGTCTTTTTAATCCGTTAATAAAAGGGATCAAGTGAAGCTGTTTTTTTTCTTCGTAATGCAAGCTGTTAAGCTTTTGAAAGAGAAAGTTAATCGTTTATGTATAAACATTTTACGAGAAAAGCTCTTGATTGGTGGTATACTTGGCTCTAAAAATCTACAGTCTTGGGTTTTGATTTCCAAAAAACATTTTTAATGCTTGACAAGTGATGTTTTTTATAAGTTCTTTATATGGTAAAAGAATAATTTTAATGAGCACAACCATAGTAACACAGACGAGTGCAGTTGATAAGAAGTGGTATCTTATTGATGCGAAAGGAAAGATTTTAGGGCGGTTGGCGGTTGAAATCGCTAATATTTTGCGCGGTCGTACAAAGGCTTTATATACCCCACATTGTGATACAGGCGACTACGTTGTTGTTGTTAATGCAGAACAAGTGAAGGTGTCGGGGCATAAAGAATCGGATAAGACTTATGCAGCCTATTCGGGATATCAGCGTGGTCGACACGTTTGTAGTTTGAGTGCAGTGCGTGCGAAGCGTCCGGAACTCATTATTATGAATGCGGTTCGTGGGATGATGCCAAAAAATCGTTTAGCCCGTCAAATGCTGAAGAAGTTGCGTATTTGTGTGGGCGAAAATCATCCTTATGCGGCGCAAGCCCCCATTGCATTGGATAAGTAATAGAGAGGGTTTTTATGGCAAACGTGAAGATTGAAGAGTTTGTAACGGTAGGGCGGCGTAAGACGGCTGTCGCTAAGGTACGTCTTTCAAAAGGAAATGGAATTTGGGCTATCAACGGCAAAGAGATGGATCGCTCGAAGCTGTCGGATGAAATCAATGCTTTGTTAACGAAGCCTTTCCGTATTGTTGGAGCCGAAGAAAGTGTAAACTTTCGCGCGTTTGTTTCTGGCGGAGGATTCATGGGACAAATGGAAGCGGTTGTTTTGGGAATTGCTCGTGCGTTGGAAAAGATGAACCCAGATTGGCGCTTGCCTCTTAAGAAGGCCGGGTTGTTGACACGTGACGCTCGTACCAAGGAGCGTAAAAAGCCAGGACGTCCGGGTGCTCGTAAGAGATTCCAGTTCTCTAAGCGTTAAAGTTTTTTAATAGCATATTCATGCAACGAAGCTCCGCAAGGGGCTTCGTTATTTTTTAAGGTGTAGCGTTGCAGCCAAAAGTTTATTTTGTCTGTAAAAAGTTTATTTGAGGATCCTTCGGTGAACGACCGATAGGTAAGTATTTTTGGACCTTTTTGAGAATTTCCAATAAAACGTTTTTAGCCTGTATTGGGTCGCTCTATTCCGGTAGTTACATGGGCTTAACTAGGTGGTCCAGTACCTATTGCAACTTGGATACAAACAGAACAATTGTTCTTGCGGTCAGAGCTTTCACTTTTAACGTAAATTATGATAAGCGTAAAGCTGGTGAAGGTGAAATCTATCCTAGCAACATTATATATACAACAAATTTGAAGGCCTGCACTTCGTCAATTGCCCTCCCTGATAATACAATCGCTAGTGACGACAAGCGGTTGTACTTGAATACCCATAAGTTTTGTACGTGGACGTCACCTGCAACAGGAACCAACTATATCTTTTATTCCTACTGTTATCCAGGCAAAAAAACGCATTTGTATCTCGGTTACGCAACTTATACCATTGATTCGGCTTACCGAGTCAATCTACAAACAAAAATCGAATTTCACGACGAAGCCGGCAATAGCTTCGGCGATTTTACCAATTGCTCACGAATCATTTCCATGGATTGTAAAAATGGGCAC
>CALXMI010000095.1 GCA_944389435.1 uncultured Opitutales bacterium | reverse complement strand
TGATCAAACGCAAGATCGTTCCATGGAATGCTGTCGAAAGGATAGATCGAAGCTTCTGCTGCATCACTGCTAGCCTTTGGAAGGGTATCGTCCACACGGGCGATCTGAATAACATCAATGGTGTGTTTACGAGGATCTCGATCGGGATTCGAATAAACCTTAAATTGCTTTAAATCTTTTATGTCTAGGTTGCATTCTTCCCGCATTTCCCGACGTGCAGCAAAATCAACACTTTCACCAAATTCCACGTGTCCGCCCGGAATAGCCATTCCAAATGGGGGTTTGCCACGTTTGATGAGGACAATGCCTTTAAAGACACCTTTTTCGTAGATTTCTATAATGACGGAAGTAGCTAAAAAAGGTGGATGGTAGGCTTTTTGCATGGCTGCCCTGAAATCATTACTGTTGCGTTCTGTTTTGGTAATGTTGGATCGTTCATTTGTTTTCTCTGTTGTGATAATCTTGTCAGATTTTATCAATTCGCGATCCAGAAAATTTTTTAAAATAACACGATGATCGAACGCAAGTTTGTTCCAATCAATTTTGTCGATGGGACAAATCCAGGCGTGCTTGGCATCGGTTCCGGAGTTTAAAGTAATATCGTCAATACGGCCTGAGAAGACGGTGTCGATAACATGCATCCGAGGGTCTCTAGATGGATCCGAGTACACCTGAAATTGCATCAAATTGCTAACGATCGGAATGCCACACTCATCAAAAAGCGTCCGCTTAGCGCATTGTTCTACCGTTTCTCCATAGCGAACGAGGCCTCCTGGAAGTGCGTGACCCAAGGGAGGACGTCCACGGTTGATTAAAACAATACCTACAAATTTTCCCTTTTCATAAGCTTTAATCACAATTGAAGAAGCAAGAGAGGGGCATTTTTTAGATAAACGAGGATCAATACTGGATTCTTTTGCAACAGGTCCTGAAATAGCTACAGAAGGCGTTGAATCATTTTCTTTTGTGACAACGGCACACTCTGCAACGACTAAGGCGTTAAGACACCCAATCAATGTAGCGAATGCTACGGAGTTACAATTTGGCATGGACAATGCTGTAAATTAAATAGAAATAATTTGCAAGTATTTTTATGAAATTTTATTTCAAACCTTCATCTATACAGAGTTTCTGTAAACCTGTTTATTGGCAAAAATGGGTGACATGGATGTTTGAGAATAGTGTAGCAGCCGATAATGGTTACCGCTGTATTCCCTATGGAAAGGACGAACAGATATGTCTTTTGTATTGTGAGGCCGACGAAAAGGTACGGCCTGCGGATTTTTATGTTGCCTTGGGGCATGATACAGAGCCTTTTTTTTTATCAAAACATCTGTTGGATGAACCCGAAGGGAAACCTCATGGCGTCGGTCTTTTACCTGTTGATGATTTTTTGTATCGTGACGGTGCAAAGCACGTATGGGTCGTTGTAGACGAAGAAAATTCTACGCAAGAGCAATTATTTGCACATTGGGTGAAAACGCTGTGCGGCATGAATTACGAAGTGGATATGGTGACGGCTTCAACGTTAGAATCCGACCAGCGAGAACACCTATCAAACCAGCTTAAAGGATGTCGAAAAATTATTTCTTTTTCGAAAAATATATGTTTAAATCAATGGTTATACCTATTGTTTCGAGACGATTTTATTTTGTTCAATGATGATCAATCTTCTCCCTTACGTTATAGCTATTTAGAGCTCACTCACCCTCATTTAAGGCAAAAGGTAACCAATCCATTAGCCGATCAATGCAAAAAAGACTACGGTATTGTAACGAAGCAATTTCGTCATTTGGTTGCTCAAGTAAGAAGTGAAAGTACACCCAAGGTTGTCCCTATATTGCCGAGTGCAGCATTGGATTCCATACGACAGCAGTTGCTTCAGTCCAGGAAGCCACAAAATAGGTTACAATGTTATGCCTTTCGTGTAAGATCATCTGTAATACAATTTCCTTTTGTACTCCATCATTGGGCGGTACATAAGCAAGCCTTGAAGCATCTCATGGATTTTGTAGAATGCCATCCGCAGTACGAAGAAACTCAACGCTTGCTGGTATCTTATGTATTGAATTATTTTCGGCCAGAGTTTTGGCCCAACTTTGAACATCATTATGCTGATCATCCACAATTGATTCAATTTTTTCAAACCTTTGTTGAACAACTTTCACGAAATATGCAAGCTGATTATGGTTTACACTGGGCCTATGGAACTTATTTACGGGCGTTGCAAACGAAACAAGTTTGTTCGTGTGATTGGGGATGCGAAAACTCACTCGCACCTTGTTTGGACGATGTTTTACAGAAACAATACGAAAAAATTGTTCCGCGTGTTTCGAATTTATACAAAAAAAAAAATTTTCGACAAGCTTTAGGTTTAAGGCTTTTACGTACTTTTTTATTGCCACTGGTATTCCTTAAAAAAGACGTAGAGTCAGCTTTGATCCAGGTAGGGCATGCGTTATTAGATTTGGATGAGTACAAAGGGCATGACGGAGACTATGGTGAGAGGTTGTTTTTTAAAGCGATATTATGGCTTTTAGAAGGCAAGCAACAAGTTTTAATAAGCCTGCTAGAATCATCTATAGATGGCATACGGACGCAGGGCTTTTTGTCTCAATTGGCCCTGTTTATGGTAAAATATTATCCACAATTAACCCGTGAGTCTCAAGCTTTGCTATCGCTGGAAAAAGATGAGTTTTTGGTTAAAAAACCACTTGTTTTGCAAATGCGTTCACTAGCTCATTTGTTATTGGGTAATAAAGAAGGGTATTTGCAGGCTCAACGTGAACTTTCAAAAAGTACAAACTATTTTTGTACCTATAACAAAGATTTTGAAAAATGGTTTATTCAGTCTGAATTGGAACGCCTACAAGGACATCATGCGCGTACGAATCGCTACCTATATATCCACCAGCAACTCGGCAATTATCTCAGCTTATGGACCGTATGATACGAGTTTTTCTTATGTTTGCAACGACTTGTGTTTTAAATGCAGGCTACTTACAGATGGGCTATAAAGCCATTCAAGTAAAGCCAAATGGTGTTACTGAAACGTTTGATCGTACGAAACTTATTCCCATCACACCCGGTGAGCATCATTATGCCACAGACCTACCCGAAGCTCCAAAAACCCTAGAGCAGATTATTACAGCGGGTAATGTAAATGGGCAAAATAATAGCTTTACTTCCGCAGATCTTACTGCCGATAACGTTATTCGTTATTTAAGCGATTCTGCCAGTAAGGATTCCAAAAACCAGCCATTGGACCTGTACGAAGGCAACGCGATTGAGATTCAGTCGATTCGAAGAATTGAAACGCGATAGCGTGTAAAAGCCATTCTGTTATTGTCCATTTTAGCAAAAGCAAATTGAAAAAGTTTCCATTGAAATTCAAAATGAAAATGTTTTATTGCCTAAAGCAACTAAGTGTAACTCGTTGTTTTTTGTTGAACGGTCAGACCATTATGTTGCCGGATGTGTTACTTCTTACAATTGCTTATTGGATCAGTTTTGTAATGCCTCATCTGGTTATAGATGTTTAAAATCTTATGGCCGTAAGAATCATGCCGTCGTTTGGCAATTTTCAGATTCCTGTATTTCTTTGTGTCGTATCCTGGGACGGCCCATTTACCGCTCAAGCCCTCTAAGGTGCTCGTATGTTTTTTGACTTTCTTAAAACGTGGATCTACGCAGGGGTTTTTTAGCTTAGCATTAGGAACTGCATAAGCCTTTAAATGTTGAATTTGTGCCCGAATGCCAAGCCTGGGCGAGGGGAAGGTAAGACCTTTGTTCTTATGCCCAACGGCACCCAATCCCGCAAAATTATTCTGATGAGAATGTACATCACCACCAAATCTAAAAAAATTCGTTTCCCACAATGATTGAGCGAAGGCAAGATCGCCGCGGATCCCTTCTTTTTCTCCTTCTTCTAGGTAAATTTGAGGTAAAGCTAGGTATTTTTTGTCTATAGTAGGATTTTTTGCTTTTAAAAAAGCACGCATTTGGCGAATTGTACATTCCGACTTCCCCATTAAAGGAGTTCCTGCTATTATGGGTAACGTTACCAGGAAGATTGTATTTGTCAACAGTACAAAGAATTTCATACCAACATCCTGCCTAAACAATTCGCAATAGGCAAGTCATTTTTTGGCATAAAGCTTGCTGAAGAAAAGGTAATGGAATTAGGAATTGAACAAAATGCTTTAACGATGCACGCCTTGGAACGTCAGCAGGATCTTATTGCTCATAATCTCGCGTGCAGTACCGTTGCAGGTTTTCAAGAAAAAGTTCCAGGATTCGTTGGTAAGAAAAATGGGATTATTGAGTTCGAAAAAGTACGCACGTTAGCTAGCATAACTCCTCACTTGCAGCTCAATGTAAATGAAACACAAGGGTATTGTGAGCACACGCAAGTTTCAACCGATGTTGCCTTGAACGGTAAGGGGTTCTTTAAAATACAGTCTGCCGATGGTAATACGGTTTCATTCACACGAAATGGTTCCTTTCGTTTTAATAATGAAGGGGTTTTGTGTGATCCCGAAGGTCGGATTGTTTTAGGTGACAGCGGACCTATACAAGCTGAAAATAACGGCGACCCTATTTTTATCAACGAATTAGGGCAAGTGTTTGAAGGCGATCAACAAATTGGAACTCTACAAGCCTTCACCTTGCCCAATAGCATGAAAATGAACCCAAATGGTCCG
>CALXMI010000094.1 GCA_944389435.1 uncultured Opitutales bacterium | reverse complement strand
CCACACGCAAAGTTTCGCGCACGTTATGATCCGTAATGAGAATGCCAATGTTCTTCTGCTTCAGGCTGACAATAATCTGCTGAACTTCTTGCACGCTAATAGGATCCACGCCGCTAAAAGGCTCATCCATAAGCAAAAACTGAGGATTCGTAACAAGCGCACGCGTGATCTCCAAACGTCGACGTTCACCTCCACTGAGGGTGTAAGCTTTCTGTGAGGCTACCTTCGTAAGACCTAAGTTCTCCAACGCAGCCTCGGTTTGCGTTTTAATTTCTGCCTTTGTTAAATTCAACGTCTCCAAGATGCAGCGAACATTTTCTTCAACCGTCAACTTCCGAAACACCGACGCTTCTTGCGGCAAATAGCCAATGCCCTTGCGAGCCCGCATGTACATCGGCATTTGTGTAATATCTTCACCGTTAAAAATAACCTTGCCGCGGGTAGCTGTAACCAAGCCCACGATCATGTAAAAACAGGTTGTCTTGCCAGCTCCATTGGGCCCTAATAAGCCCACAACTTCGCCCGCCTTTACGTCGATATTAACGCCACGAACGACTTCACGTTCACCGTAGACCTTAACTAAATCCTGCGTTACAATAAAATGTGTACTCATGCTTACTCCGATAATAATACTTGCGAACGTCGCCCTTGCGTTGGATTTTCAACCACCACTTGCTTTTTTGATTTATAAAAAGTTATCTTGCCGCCCCTAAAACTGCCCTGTATGGAACAATGAACAAACGGATTCTCCGTAAGCACAATCTTGCCCTCATCCGGATACACAACCGCCTTCTGAGCTTGGGCTTTTTTGACCTCACCGGTCTCCTCATCATAGGTTTCTAAAAACACATGATGACGCGCCACAATCACCCGCAATTGGCCTATAGCCCCTAAATCCAGGCGCGTTTGAAACTTAGCTAAAATAAAAGGCATCATTTGCGGCAATTTTGACGTAAAAAGCTTTCCATAGTTCCAAAGATCTTCCATACGAGCTTCATTTTGATCAACCGACTGTACGTAAACTTGATCGGCCGACCCATGAATTTTATCACTCTTCATGCGGACGTTACCCGAGAATGTAAACACATTATGGGTCTTAAAGCGCAACATCTCCATTTGCTCGCTCGTAATCACAGTTGACGGATGGACCGCCCTTTCATCATGAAACGAAACACTGGCATTTTTCCCGATATACACACGCATAAATGCTTGCGCTTTTTGTTTTCCAACCCATGTCCAATTTTCACCCAAAATGGTGTAAAATTCATTGGTTAAGGTCACCAAAGATCTTCCATAAGCGCTCTGTTGCGGCAAAGAAACAACGGCTTTATCGCTTCGAATAAACATATCGGCCTGCTCTGGATTTTCGAGTAAAAAGAAAGTAATACCCATCTTATATATTTTTATCCGAGCATCCGAAATATATTTCACTTGCTCGCCTCGACATTGCCAAATACGTTGCCCCTGTTCGTTAAAAAATGGAGCAAAAAAACCATTAATAGGCTCGTTGGCCTTGAAACGAAACAAATCCGCCCAGGCTGCCCCTTTCAGGATCATTCCCAATAGACACGCCTTGAAAAAAGCGAACACCGGAGCCTTTACTCCGATGTTCCTTACATCTTTTAAAAACGAATGCATCCTATCAATCATTCGATTGAGCCGCCATAGCAGCCCTTCGACTGAGACGTACACGACCACGCTCATCGATGCCTAAACACATAACAATCATCGTATCACCCTCAGAGCAAACATCACTTGGATGTCTTACTTTGCAGTCTGAAAGCTCCGAAACATGCACCATACCTTCTTTCCCAGGTAAACATTCAACAAAGACACCGAAATCTTTAATCGACTTCACGATGGCTTGGTAAACCTTACCTACCTCAATCTCTTGATCTAAGGCTCTAATCTCTGACATAACCCGCTGTAACGCTTCATCGTTACGTGCGTAAACAGAGACCTTACCTGAATTATCCTCACAAATATCGATCTGGCAACCGGTGCTCTCGGTTAAGCGCTTAATGTTTTTACCGCCAGGACCAATCAAGGCGCCTATCTTATCTGGATTGATGTAAATCACCTCCAAGTGCGGCGCAAACGTACTAATCGCGGAACGTGGCTCAGCCAGAGCTCCCTTCATCACTTCCAAAATTTTGGCTCGAGCACGCGAATTCTGATGAATCGCTTCCTCCATAATCGCAAGTGGTAAGCCGGCAATCTTCAAATCTAACTGAAAACCTGTAATGCCCTTAGAAGTACCACAAATCTTAAAATCCATATCGCCGTAATGGTCTTCGTCGCCGATAATATCCGTCAACAGCTGATATTTCTCAATTTGCTTGTTAGCATCATAACGCGTTACAAGTCCAATGGAGATACCCGAAACAGGTGCTAAAATCGGCACACCCGCATCCATCAACGCCAACGTACCACCGCAAACCGAGGCCATAGATGTAGAACCATTCGAGCTCATAATATCCGATACCACACGAATGGCATAAGGGAACTCGCTCTCTGAAGGAATGACAGGCAACAAGGAACGTTCCGCCAAGGCACCATGACCTACCTCACGACGGCTTACGAAACCAAAACGTCCCACTTCCCCAACCGAGTAAGGCGGGAAGTTATAATGCAACATGAAAGACTTCGATTGGGCACCTCCGGTCAAAGCATCTAAATCTTGCGAATCTCTGTTGGAGCCTAATGTTACGCTAACTAAAGCCTGTGTTTGACCACGTTCAAAAATGGCCGAACCATGGACTTCTTTTGGTAAAACATCCACATCGCATGAAAGTTTTCTAATCTCTTCCATTTGACGACCATCCAAGCGTAAACCTTCGTTAAGAACGGCCTCACGGCACACCTTCTCTTGCAAGGCTTCAAAGGCGATTGCAATAGGGTCCTTCGCAGCCGACTCATCTTCAAACAGCTGCGCTTCAATCGCTTTAGCAACGGCCGTTTTTTTCAACTCGTAAACGCCATTGTCAGCACTTTGACGGCAAGGATTGAACCATGTCTCACGCAAAGCTTGTGAAAAATGCTCTTCGCAAAACGCGTAAATCTCTGGTTTTGCCACATGCGATTGGTAACCTACTTTTACGGGATTGACTTGACGCGCCAAAGCTTCCTGAGCATTCAAGATCGGCTGGATCGCTCTTTGCGCAAAGTGTAAAGCCTCAATAAAGCGCTTCTCAGGCAACTGATCTGCACAACCTTCAATCATCAGCGCATCGGTACGATTGCCCACATAAATGAGGTCTAAATCCGACGCAAATTGCTGATCGTTGCTTGGATTAATAATAAATTCTCCATCGATTTGGCCGATACGTACGCAAGCAATCGGACCCGCCCACGGAATATTGGAGCACATTAAGGCTGCAGATGCACCGTTGACCATCAAAACATCCGGCTCATTCTTTAAATCTGCAGACAACAACAACCCCACGATTTGAACTTCATTTAGGAAGTCAGCAGGGAAAAGTGGACGCAAAGGACGATCACACAAGCGCGACGTTAAGATTTCCTTCTCAGAAGGCTTACCTTCACGCTTTACATAACCACCCGGGAAACGTCCCGCAGCAGAAAACTTTTCGCGGTAGTCAACCGTTAACGGAAAAAAATCCTGATTAGGTGCTACCTCGCGTGCCATGGTAGCACTTACAAAAACAACAGTGTCTCCCGAACGCACCAGCACCGAACCATTAGCCCGTTGTGCTAGCCTACCCGTGGAGAAACATAAATCCATTCCGTTAACCTGGACGGAATACTTCTCTTTCAACATAAAACCTCTCTGCTAATCTTAGTGACGTAGATTTAAACGAGTAACGATATCTTGATATTTTTCAAAATTCGTACGCTTAAGGTAAGCCAATAACTTTCTACGGCGATTAGCCAAAGCGATCAAACCTCTACGTGAATGAAAATCTTTTACGTGCATCTTCAAATGTCCTGTTAAACAAGCGATGCGCTGCGACAACAAAGCAATTTGCACCTCGGAAGAACCTGTATCCTTGGCATGTTGTTGAAAATCTTTAACAATTGACTGTGTCTGTTCTACTGTAGTAACCATAATATTTTTCTATCTCTTATATGTCGACAAAAAGAGTGTCACAAAAGACCATCATTTTTCAAGCAAAAAATATAACGTTTTTTATTTCAGCAAAAAACGTAAACAATTCATCCCATATAAGCGACGATAACGACAAGGGAACAACCCTGTTAGCATGCGAACCCCAAAACTTGTTTCACAAGCCTGAAAGGGATTGAAGGCGCACCCTCGATCACATAGGCAAAAAAAGAGTTCACCTTTATACGTCCCTAAAAGAAGAGAAAAAGCGGAACTATCGGCGTACTTTTTTAAATTCGTTACGTATTCCTCTAGAACAACGTAAAACTTATCAAAAAGATCACCACACCCATGCCCTTTCAAGCATACCTTCACTTCTGAAAGAACCTTGAACAAAGGCTTCCTTAAAATTACCTGTTCTCTAACCCATTTCACAGCATCGATCCTAACAAAAATCGACTGTTCTGTCAAATCCACATAGATTTTTCTGGAATGGCGCTCTCGCCGGGACTCGAACCCGGATCTTCGGCTTCGGAGGCCAACGCTCTATCCGATTGAACTACGAGAGCATCCGTTACTCATCAGAATTCAAAAAGAAGCGCATGTCAATTAATAAACGTGCTTTTATTGTACCTTCGGAAAATAAAGTCTATTTTCTATGTGAGAATTTTCTATCTTCTATCTTCCTAACGCTTAGGTAAAAAATGGATGTTACCTTACGGCCTTAACTCGCTAAAAATTTAAGGAATCCACATAGATGCCAACCACCAAAAGATTTAAATTAAAACTTTTTCCGTGATCAAAGGACTTTCAAAAGTTTTGTCTCCTACACGTCAACTATTTTATGACAAATTGTGAAAAAAACAAATTCTCTACAATTTTGCCTTCCAAGGAAACCTCAAAACGCTGCAAGAGCTGTTGCTTCACAATCGATTTTATATTGGGGTTCGATATTTCAGAAACTGACAAAACCGAAAAAACATCCAATGTCGCATCTATAATACGCGCCTCGTTGGCCTTTATGATCTCTTCAAAATTTTCCAAAGATCCTTCAAGCACAAAACTGACACGAGCGTAACGAACTTGACCTTCAGCGCTAATATTACTCATGATATCTTTGATTTCATAAGTTGATTTTTTTGCGCCTTGCCTGGAAACGTTTACAGCCTGAATACCGTCGTCAGGCATTTTTATTTGACCCGCCACTTGCTCAAACCTTACCTGAAGTCGAGGGAACAGAACAAAGTCAGACAAAACAAATGAAATAACGGGCAACAACAATAAAACCGTTAATGCAGGTGCCCATGAACTCGAGCTTTTGGGCTGAGTCAAAGATCCGTTGGAAGTATCTGGCAACTCTTCTATTTTTTCAGCACACATAATTTTAACGTTTCAAATTAACAACTTCATTTAAGATTTCATCGGACGTCGTTATTACACGCGCTTCCGCCTGAAAAGCTCTTTGCAGAGTAATCACTTCCGAAAATTCTTTTGACAAGTCTACGTTTGACATTTCAAGAGACTTCGATCGAATATAACCCAATCCGTTAACCCCCGCCCTAGAAACATCTTGTTCTAACGGCAAAACCTGGGCTGCATCCATTCCGGAATAAAGCCCATCCCCTTCATGAATCAACGCTTGCGCATCTTTCACATCGGTTAACAAAACAACACCACCTAGGGCTTTCGTATTATATACGTCGTTAAAAGAAAAGATGAGTTCGCCCGAATCATTGATGGTAAAAGAACTTACGCTTGGCGCATTTTTAAGTACTTTTGCCCTTTCCTCTTGATGAGCCCGAATATGGTCCCGTGCTGAATCTGACAAATAAAGTTTTCCACCTGCAATTCGGGCTGGATCCAGTACGCCATCGATCATATCACCATTAGCATACTCACACTTAATTTGCAAATCACCAATCGTAGGATCATGTTTACCTGTCGTAACCTCAAGCGGTCTGTAAGAAAAACCTTCCGCCGCATCGTAATCAACCTGAAAAGACGGCATATTTGTCTTATCATATCGGAAACCTTGTAGATGATATCCTTGTAAATAGGTTACAAGATAGCCATTCGTATCTTGTCGAAAGTTGCCTGTACGCGTGAGATAAGAAGTCCTACCAACCGTATCGGTAACTCTGAAAAACCCTTTTCCAACAATGGCTAAATCAGTTTCCTGTTCGGTACGCTCCAAAGCTCCTTGAGCGTAACTTACAGGCGTTCCGCTTACATTAATACCATTGCCAACCTGCATAGCAACTTGACCGGAATTGCCTAAAGAAGAAGCCGGTGCTGAACGCTGTAATACCGTACTAAATGTCGGAACATACGTCATCTTAGAGCTTTTAAACCCTATACTGTTTACGTTCGCGATATTATTACTGATAACATCAAACCCCTTCTTGAAACCATCCATCGCACTAAAGGCGATGTTCATTGAATTCATGAGAGACATCTTATACCTCCTTTTCTTCTTTTAAGTATATCGCTTGTATGGCATTGGGCTTATACCACGTACCATTGATTTGAACCGCACTATCACCATGTGGGTTAGAAATAGCGGTTACTTGTCCATTAACAGCTTGTCCATCCGCTGTTATGGTTACGTTTTTACCTAAAATATTTGCATCGATAAAATGCTTTGATGTAGAGCTATTGGAAATGCGAATCACGTCACTTGGACTGTAATACTTACCGTTCACTTCTATCTTACAAGAAGCCTTGCCCATATCTTCAATAGCAGAAACTACACCGGTAACCTCTTGTAATTGTCCGAAACTATCCGTGGTGTGAAGGGTAACTTCGCGCCCTAACATGCCTTGTCCTAAAGCACTGTTTTGACTTTTGGAGAACAAATCCAGAGACTCTGACAATCGCGTAGACGTTAACGACGAAATTTGCCCCATCATGTCACTGCTACTCATAGGTTCCAGTGGATTTTGATTTTGAAGTTGAAAGACCACCAGCTTCATGAAATCATATGCTGTTAATTCTTTGGCTTTTTCTGGAATCAGATCTTCACCTGCTCGCGGCTTCAATGGAACGGCAGAAGGGCCTGCGTTCACACTTCTGCCCATAAATGGCATTGATACTGAATTTGATATAGACATAAATTTTAAAATGTTAAATTCAAGATCATGCGGTTAATAGATGATCCTCTGCGGTTAAAAATTCAGGCTGCGATAAGGTAAGTTGTCTAGCATTAGCGGCTTGCTTTAACTCTTGCCAGTGCTGTAAAATCTGATGCTTGAAATCGGCATCTACATGGGGGAATCGAATATCAAGGTTGTTGTTTTTAAACATAAATCGACACTGCAATCTCTCACCATTTTCCAAATCTATTTGGACCAAAACTGAATTACGTTTCGCACGCTTTATTTCATCTAATTGCTGTGCGATCATTTCTATAACATTACGTGCGGGGGATACATAATTCTGTTGAGCTTCCAAATATTTTTGAGAAACTGTTTTTTGAACAATTGCCACCGTTGGTTCTTCGTTCTCGGAATGCAGAGAATACTTGCGCTCTTTAGCCGCATTGCCCTCTCCGGTGTCTTCATCCATGATACGGCCTATTTGAGCCCTATAAGAAGAACCTACTTTTACACCTTTTTCAAAAGGTTCAACAGGAACCTGTCGTGTTGAATCCATCATACCCTTACTGTTAACTCTGTCTAAAGCAGGTTTAATGCCAACAAACGATTGCTTAATGTGTAAATCGTCTAAAAGTCCACTCGACCTTTTATCAAGTTGCAAATTTTCACCAAGAACAGGAACATTTTCCTTATTCAAAACATTTCCTTCTGCCTCCAAGCCTATCTTTTCACCTTTGGTTGAAAAATTTTCCAGAGCTTTAGGAACCGCATTGTCAGATTTTTCCTCATTTATAAACTGCTGCAAACTTTCGTGAGGCATACGCCCATCAACGTCTAGTTGGTCCAATGGTATACGTCCATCCCGAACGGTATGCATTTCGCTTTCTTGTGAAACAACAGAAACCTTGATTTCCGTCTTTCCTATCACCGATTGAGACACACCTACTACTTGTTGTGGAAGTATAGAATGTTCTACGGATCCAGCGAAAAGATTATCCTCTGTTTCAAGCTCAATTTCAGAATAAATGATGGACGTATCGTCTATAATGACATCCGTAGTAGCATCCTGGTCCATTTTAACCTGCATCTCGATATTTAATCCATCTTCAACTGTTAAGGTGTCCTCGACTTTCACTTCCGTTTCATCCAAAACCTCAATGGAACCATCCGATTTCAGCGTTTGGGGAGCGCATGTATCCAATTTGCTATCCCCTTCTACAGAATGAGCTGTACCTTGTGTGGAACGTTCTGGCCCTAAAGATTTTTTACAACCATTTACTTCGGATGTTGTTTTTAGGGAATTCACTACTTGCTTGCCTTTGATGTAGGTTTCAAAATGCGAATGTCTATCTCCTGCATGATGACCTGTAAAATGTTTTGAGGGGTTTTTATAACGTTCTGAATCTGATAAGCCCTCGTGTCGTTTTAAGGCACCATAAAAATCTTCTTTAAAAGGCCTAATGGACGAAGACTTGATATCAGCTTTTATACCGTAATCAGATTTTACACCGCGATCGGATTCATTAACTAGAAAAGATGTCTGTAGTTTATATAAAAGCCCTTGCATATTATTTTTTCACCTCCTCGCTTAAACGAAAGCGTTCCAAAAGACGATTTAACTTGGGACTATTTTCTTTATTTTTAAAAGTTTCTTTAACAATAGCTTGAAAGATCGGACCCAACGTTTCCGGCGAAATGAAATGCATGATTTTAACCACCGTCGTTTCCTCACTTTCGGCAAAGATTTTCGCAACAGAATCGGGTGCCATATTGGTATAGGTATCGGCCAAAATTTTTAAATTCTTAACTTCAGAAGCTTTTATGGAAACAATGTGTTCTTCAAATTTCGCCTGTAAAATCTCGATTGATTGTTTGAACAATTGAAGAGCCTCGCGTTCATTTTTAAGTTGGTCTGCTAACTTATCGAGTTGCGTTTTACGTTCTTCTTGGTATCCCTTTGCCTGATGCAAAGCCTCAAGAAGCGTCGTAAAATCATGAAGCTGTTTATCCCAAACACTTATTGGTTGTTGCTCCTGTTGTTTCTTTTTTTCCTGCTCATGTTTTATTTTTTGCGCCTCATGTATTTGCTGCAATTGCATTTGTTTTACAACAATAAACTGAGCCATCCAAAGATTGGTACGTATAAATAAGCAGGTGTTTTGAACCCCCAAAAATATTAACATGCCCACAATAAAGCATAACCCATCTCGCTTCATGCAGTCACCTTCCTAAACGTAGATTGCGTCCAATCATTTCGTTCTTTATCCTCTATGGCAAATACCGCCGCTTGCATTTCTTTTACCGCCTTTTCGTGTAATTTTTCAAAAATTTTTGTCTCTTTTTTTGCATGAAGAAACAATTTTAATCTTTTGTCTTCCTCTTCTTTCATCACATTTATATGCTGTTGCACGCTTTTTATGACTTCATTTAAATGCGACAACTGCTGAATCTGCAAAAGGTGGTGTTGGGACGAAAAGATTTGCGATTGCGTCATTAAGTTTTCACACTGTTGACGTTGTTGACAAAGTTGTTGATATTTTTTTTCAATAGATAGAACCTGCTGTACGGTATGTGCGTACCGCATTAAAGCCTGCTCTTGCTGTCTTTTCTTTATAATCAGCAGCGTCTGTAATTTAAATTTTGCCTTCATGGTAGTCCAAATCTGCAGTCATGAAGGTTGTTTAACGAACGTATTTACGTTCATGACAGCAGGTCTGCCAAACGAGAAAAGTTATCTGCCGCGAGTGCCTTTTCGGTGTAATTCTGCTGTAGAAATTGCTGTAAACTTTCATGTTTGTTTACTGCCAGATCCAAGTCTTTATTGGCTCCTGGAATGTAAGCCCCTACGGTAATAAGATCCTCGTTTTTACGATATAAAGCTAGCAAATTGCGTGCCAATGAAATGTTTTTAAGCTGGTCAGCATCTGTAATAATGTTCTTAGTAACACGGCTAATACTTTCCAAAACATCAATGGCCGGAAAATGGTTAGCCGTTGCCAAACTCCGGGATAAAACAATATGGCCATCTAAAATACTTCTCGCCGCATCTGAAATAGGTTCGTTAAATTCATCCCCTTCAACAAGTACGGTATAAAATCCTGTAATCGATCCTCGTGGCGTCCGCCCTGCCCGCTCTAGCAATTTGGGCAACATACCAAACACTGATGGCGGATAGCCACGTGTCGTAGGGGGCTCTCCCAAGGAAAGTCCAATTTCACGTTGTGCCATCGCAAACCGAGTGACCGAGTCCATCATCAGCAGAACATTCTTCCCACAATCACGAAAAAATTCAGCAATATAGGTTGCCAAAAATGCCGCTCGAACACGTAAGGGTGCTGCCATATCTGACGTTGCCACCACCACAATGGATCTTTTTAAGCCATCAGGCCCTAGATCGTTCGTAATAAATTCATTCAATTCACGTCCACGTTCACCAATAAGAGCTAAAACGTTAATATCGGCTGAAGAGTACTTCGCTAACATGCCTAACAGGGTTGATTTTCCAACACCACTGCCTGCAAAAATACCCATGCGCTGACCTAAACCTATAGGGGTAAAGGTATCAATGGCCCGTACAGATGTTTCAAAGGGTTGATCAATAATAGGACGTTTAAAGGCCTCCGGAACCTTAGATTGGAAATGATCTATCCATGTACATTTGAGAGGTCCTCGGTTATCAAGAGGTTGCCCCAGTGGTCCCAAAATTCGACCCAGTAAAACATCCCCTATCGGAACGGCTTTCTTAAAATTGGACAGTACTACAGGACAACCATACGCAATTTCATTGGGATCACCCAAAGGCATTAAAATAACTCGTGTTCCATGAAATCCGATCACTTCCGCATCTACAATCGGCTTGTTGGTATCCTTGGCAAGCAAGGTCACAATGTCTCCTAAAGCACACTTAGGACCTTTTGATTCAACAATAAGGCCACCTACCTTGCAGACGCATCCACAATTACCATGCAAAGGTACGTTCTGAACCAAAGATAATAAGTGCGATAGGGATGTTTGTAAAATACTCATGCAGAGTAATGAGACCAGTGGCCTTTGAGGGTTCTTATACGACTTTGCAAACGATTATCAAGGGTTCCTGTCGATGTTTCTAGAACAATATCGCCATTTTTTAAGGCTTCATCTACCATCCAAGTAATTTTGTGTTTGGAGTTAAAATTCGCTTTTAAATCTTGCAAAAATGGTTCGTTTTGAGGCGAAATGTGTAAAATTAAGGACTCTTCATCAGAAATTCTTTCCAGTAATGGCCGAATAAGTTCGGTTAAGTTTTCCACGTCTATTTTTACCTTTGGGATGACCAAATTAAGCAATTTGAGCAAGAACCCTGGCAGTTGCTGTTGAAAATCTACGACATAGTTATCATAAGCTTGATCCAATTTATCAGCCAATTGTTGAATTTGCTGTTCATAAGCTTGTTGTTGTTGAGCTAAAGCCTCCTGTCGCTTGTTCTCCATCTTCGCCAAAGCCTCTGCATGGGCTTGTCCCGAAACAGTAGGCTCACCACAATAAGCAAAGCGGATCTTACA
>CALXMI010000093.1 GCA_944389435.1 uncultured Opitutales bacterium | reverse complement strand
TTCTATGGTTGCGCCGTTTGTTGCAGAACAATCATCTGTAGTATAGCCATCAGGTTGGAGTGAGGGTTCTTGGTAAAAAGATCGTCATGGTTTTGGACCTTGACATTTCCATAAATTTCAGGGTTCTGCTTTATCAACCGATGGGAAGGTAGGGAGTATTTTTATTGAGAAAGGAGGACCCAGGTAGCATTTTTATTTACCACGAAGGAAATCATTTTCAGG
This sequence comes from uncultured Opitutales bacterium, assembly GCA_944389435.1. GTDB lineage: Bacteria > Verrucomicrobiota > Verrucomicrobiia > Opitutales > UBA9783 > UBA1183. Next base: position 3,600 of record CALXMI010000093.1, on the reverse strand, counting down.
CGCTTGTTGGGGATACTCCAAGCGATGAGCGCAGATAAAATGAAAATCTATCTTGTTTTTAATAGAGAAGTTCGTATGGGTGGGCATGTTTAGAAAATAATCTTGCGTGTTACGGTTGAGACTCCGAGGCTTTGACATAATAAAATGGAGTCTGTTTAATGAAACGTTGTAATCATTTTGGGCTATCGGAAACTTAATCCTCTGGACCAATCAGGACGACGTATTCGCCTTTTTCGGGACATGAAGTTTGGTTGAAAGTGTCCAAAGTGCCACGGTAAAAGCTTTCGTTCAGCTTGGTTAATTCGCGGGCAATAAAAACAAGACGCTTAGGCGTATAGGTTGTTTTGAGCAGTTCTAGCAGCTTTCTAATACGAAAAGGAGACTCATAGATGATAAGAGTGCCTTTAAAGTCGTGGTAGGCTTTTAAAATCTGCATTTTATGGCCTTTTTTTATCGGCAAGAAGCCCAAGAAAACAAACTGATGGCTCGGAAATCCTGAGATGCTTAATGCCGAAATGGCCGCGCTGGCTCCTGGAATGGGGACTATGGGCACATGGCGCTCTTGGCACAGTTTCGTTAAACGGTAGCCAGGATCGCTTATGATGGGTGTTCCTGCATCGCTTACCAAGGCTACGGATTGACCTTGCTGTAGCCGTTCAAGCAAATGCTGAGCGCTTTTTTCTTCTCCCTCATCTCTGTAAGTAAACAAGGCTTTCCCTGAGATTTTTAAAGCCGACAACAGGCCTAAGGTTGTCCGTGGCGTTTCGCAGGCAATACAATCGCAGGTGCGTAAAATCTGAATGGCTCGCAGAGTGATGTCTCCAAGGTTGCCAATGGGTGTTGCGACCACATACAAGGTTCCCGGCTGGGCAACTTGGTGTTCGCACAAATCCAGGTAAGGGTCCATTAGGCTTCTACCTTGAAGAACAGTTTCTTGCCAACTTTAACAACAGAAGACGTGTTGTTCGTCAAGGTAAACACGATGTTGTCAATACGTTGTTCGTTAACCTCAACGCCGCCTTGTTCAATAAGTCGCTTCAATTCTTTTTTACTGCCATTGTAAAGTTTGGTGGCCATGATCATATCTACGAGTGTCTTGCATTGAGCAAAATGGCTCCAATTAAAGATGGGCATGTCGCTAGGTAATTTTTTTTTGGAAAAAACCGTTTCGAAGTGTTTTTGTTCTTCTGCAATTGTTGTTTCGTCAAAAAATGGTCGTAGTAGCAACTGAGCCAACTCTTTTTTCATTTGCATTGGATGCTGGGTCCTGCGAGACTCAATTTGGTCAGAAGATTCTAAAACCAGTAGCTTGAAATATGTCCACATGGCCTCATCCGAAATGGACATGATCTTTCCGTACATGTCACGAGCAGAATCATTGAAAGCAATGTAGTTTCCAAAGCTTTTGGACATCTTCTTTTCGCCATCCAACCCGACCAGCAATGGCATACACAGAACGGCCTGCTCAGTTTGGCCAAATGTTTTCTGAAATTGACGTCCTAGGCACATATTAAACAATTGATCGGTGCCGCCCAATTCAATGTCGGCCTTAAGCATAACCGAATCATAAGCCTGCAAAACCGGATATAAAAATTCAACCAAAGCAATCGGGGTTTTGGCCGTATAACGTTTGGTAAAATCGTCTCGCTCCAGCATTTGAGCTACTGTTACATTGCGTGTCAAGGACAATAGATCGCCAAAAGCCATTTTGCTGAACCATTCGCTATTACGATGCGTTTCCGTTTGCGATGCATCTAAAATTTTAAAAGCTTGGGACAAATAAGTGGACGCGTTCTCTTCGATTTGCTCGGGCGTCAAGATGGGGCGTATCGAAGAACGACCGCTCGGATCGCCAATTTGCGTCGTGTAATCGCCAATAAGAAATACAACTTGGTGCCCCAGTTCTTGCAATTGCCGTAGTTTGTTGAACACCACCCAATGGCCATAAGTTAAATCGGGACGTGTAGGATCAACCCCCAGTTTAACACGGAGTTTTTTACCTTGAGCCAATTTTTCTTTTAAAACATCTTCGCCCAAAAAAACTTCCGTGTTTTGAGCAATCCTTAACAATTGATCTTGTATATCCATTTTTAAGACCTACTTTTCTTTCGCATAAAATACGTAATACACAAAGCAACAAGGACCGCATTTAGTAACACGCCTAAAGCAACTTCGTAATCTGAAGCGAGATAAAGTCTAAGACCTTGGCCATTTACAGCACCTGTCCAATGATCGTCTAAAGAACTTGCGACTAATTTTTCCAGCAAGGTCAATCCTAACATATTAACGGTGTTAACCCAGCCAACAATAAGTCCTGAGGTCTGAGGTGTTGAGCTTTGTGCGGTTAAGGCGTAACATAGGATGTCTGCGCATCCAAGAAAACCTAAAACAAACAGAAGACCTTGTAGGACAACTGCAGGCATCTTGTGAGGTCCATAAATAAGGACGCAAAGCAGCAAGGCTAGAAAAACACAACAAATGCGGACGCCCTTTAGTGTGTTTTTACCGTTAAATATCATAGGCAAAATAAAGGCACCAATCATAAGACCTGCAAAAACGAATTGGTTAAAGAAAACCGCTTGTATGCTCGAAAGTTGATATTTAGCAGCCAAAAATGTGCTTCCCCATAAGTCGGACAATGTGGCTACAACGGAGCATGTCCCTACCGTAAGAAGCGCATATAAAAAGATTCGGCCGTTCAGTATAACGGAAAAGAACGTTGGCCAAAAATCATTAGGTTTTTCATCTTCTGTCGATTGTTTAGGCGATGTAAGTGATAATAAACATAATAAAAACAGGGTGCATCCGGCGAAGGTTAAATAGCTGGAAGCTACCTGCCAACTATGCGTGGACAGACAAATCTGCTTCAAAAGGCTATTGCCAACAATCACACACAAAACGCCTATTGTGCACGTAATGCCTATGAACGTGCCACGTATTCGGTCTGAAAAAGAATCTGCAGCGACTTTAACGGCAGCCATAAAAGCGGGTGCAGATCCTATTCCAACAAGGATACGTCCCCATTGAGCGTATGTACCTGTTTGGGCATTTGTGAACACATACTGTCCGATAAGGCATAGTCCCAATGAAGACAATATAAGCCAGCGCATATTGACACGATCCAGTAAAACTCCAAAAGGAATTTGTAAACTGCTATAAACGCAAACACAATAGGTGGTGAGTGTTGCAAATTCATGTGCAGAAAAGGAAAAAGTCTGTCGAATTTCGTCTGTAAACGTACCTGGATAAACGCGAACCAAGTATTGATAGGAATAAAATAAGGTCAACAAGAACCAATTCCAATATGCTTGTTTACTTGACTGTTTCATGGCCATACCTTTATAAGAAACTCTTATCGGAAACAAAAAAAACAGAAACGTCAAGGAAAAAAGTTTACGACTTGTATGATAGCTTTTTTAGGGATGGGGTATTTATAGGCGAGTCCAATCATTGCAAAGGACCAAAGATAGATGATGTCTAAAATGATATCACTGTTGAAGATCGGAAGCTAACGATAGATCTTCAGAGCCTTACAAATGGCGCACGGATGTTGTTCGCTGCAGGCAATTCGATTGCAATATTGTCGCCCGAATAAGATGA
>CALXMI010000092.1 GCA_944389435.1 uncultured Opitutales bacterium | reverse complement strand
CGCATTCATATCAACGCCCATAATAAAAAGAATCTTCGTTCCAAAAAAAGCAGCTAATAACATGAGACAAATCGATACGTTGGTGGCTCGAACCGATATCGCCCAACGTTCTTTTGGAGTGCTTTGAGGGGTCATGGCTATAATCATAGCCGCTGCAGCAACTGGTGAACCAGCCGCAAATATTTTTGCATATGTTTCAATTAGATATAGAACATCCTCGCTCATAAGTTCACAATTCCACAGCATAAAACCAATAGATGCAAGCATTTTGTTCAAGAATTTACCTGCGGCTTATTGTGCTGCCGCTATGGATAGATTAGGCTGCCATAAATCCCGTTGTTGACCTTAAACTAGTGCGGCCCTTTCGCAGCGTTTATGGCTTACAAAAGGGCGCTAAAAGCGGTTTTATAAATTAGGTTACTGGGCTGGGGCAGGTTGTGGTTGATGCTTTTTCTGTAGATCTTTCAGTATGAACTCATTTGTGGTCTGTATTATTAGTGTTAAGGTGTTTACATCTACATCCTTTGTCTTTGTTAGGGACAAAAGGCGATTTCTAGAAGCATAAAGCGTATCTCCTATTTTTACTTCTTGTGCGTCTGTTTCCTCCAGATTTCCTTTTAGGCTTAACAATTCTTTAACCGTATTAGCCTTCAATATGTTCGAGATGGCTTCTTTTGTAAGACCGCTGCCAGTAGTAGTATATTTGTAAAAATATTGCAGAATGGCGTGTTTAAGATTAGCAAGAGGGTCATTTATTTTTTTTGAAGAGTAAAAATCTCTTCTTTTCGCTAACACACCAGCTACGCTTTGCGCACTCATCATCGTGGCAAGGAGGTCTGTTCCTTGCTTTTTGTCAATCGATATGCGCTTGCACAAATCTTCTAGAATAGCCTGTTTAAGTGGCGCTAACGGGTCAGTTTCAACTATGCCTGAAGTTACAGGTACAGAACCTGGTGCTGAAACCCGAGGCGCCGTAGCTGGATTTATTTTTTCGTAAAAAAGCATGCAAACCCCTTTTTCGAAGTCCTTCTTTTGTAAATTTGTTATGCGCACATGGCAATCATCGCAATGATACCAATTCTCACCCCGTAAAACACAGGCCATATAATGGCCTCTATTGTCTTCTCCGCCGAAGTAAATGATGGATTTTAGCTGATAATTGCTGTCTTTGAGCTTTAGAATGAGCATAGAATTTATATCTACAGGGGTATTATCCAGTTTTGTTGATGTTTCACCGGGTTTTGAGGTTTGTACTTGTATGTTTCGTTGAAAGAACACAATCACTACTTGAGGGTTTTTTTCTTTGATAGTGTCCTTGATAGCTTCCTGATTATTGTGAAAAGACTCAGTCGTTGTAGAAAAGTAGAGAAGGCTGTTTTTGTAACGAACAGTGATGTTTGTACCTGAAACCGTCTCCAACATTGAATTGTTCAGAATATGGTTCTCAACAATTTCCGTAGGATCATGTTGTTGTTTATCTATAGTGCCTCTTAATAAGCTAATATACTTTGAGGCATCGAAATAGCTGGTGTTAGCAAGTCTGTCTCCCGACGACGATGAAAGGTTTATTGGAATAAGGGCTTCTTTAGGAACTGCTTGGCCACTCAGAATCTGTAACAAAGGTGTTATTATATCATTAAAGCGATCCTTGGCATCTAAAGCAGCCAAAGCCTGCATTAATGCGTTAAAATAGCATATGTTGCGTCCTCCATTTAGAAGACCGTAGAAGGTTGTATTTGCTGCCGCCGCTGCTGGTGCTGCCGCCGCTGCTTGGACTGCCACTGGAGCCGCAGCAGCTACAGTGACAGCTGGAGCAGGAGCTTGAGGCGGTTGCTGGTCATAGAACTGCTGAGAGATCAGGATCAGGGCATCTTCGTCTTTGCACGTTAATATAGACTTTATGCTGAAACTATTATTAGATCCATTAGATTTGCATACTTCTTCTATGAATATAGCCTTCATTTCGAGAAAGTTTTTACGCTCCGTTGTACTCTCCCTTGTAAGGTCTTCTGCAAAAAATAGTGTTTCCGCTACGACATCGAGCGTACTGTCTGGTTGGTTTATTATGGCTTTAAAAACTTCCCTGCGCGGCGCTTCAATCTTAGGATTATCCATGATGTTAGCTATTGCGAGTTCCTTTATTTTCGCTAAAGCAAATTCGGGAGTTAAAGCTTCTTTAGGCGCAGTTGTCGCTGCAGTCTCTTTGTTGCCCCAACATCCTTGCTCGTTGATACCTAGGCCTACGGCTAACGTTAACACCAAAATTATTTTTTTCATGGCAATATTTCCTTCCCCTATTCTTCGTTCAAACGGTTTCCGTTCTTATACAACGATAATACTTTTAACAACTTCAGCAAGATTTTTAGTCATTCTCAAGCACCAGTAATAATGACAGAAAAATTGTTTTTTACAAGCTCAAAATACGATTTTTTTGTTCGGAGAGAAGTGATGTAAGCCCCGCCTGTTTTCTACTAAGGATTTACCTTTTCGTAAAAGACCATGTAGGTTTGTTCCATAACTTGTGCGGTTTTCAGAGTGTCTTCAGAAACGGGCTTTACGGAAGTGTCATCGCAAAGATACCAATCCTCATCTCGTGCAACATAAGCTGTATAATGGCCGCTGTCGGATGTAAGGCCATTGTGGCAAATGACGGCCTTTAGTCTGTATTGAGCCTTAAAAGGCAAGGTGGACTGGTCCGCAAAAGAGGTTAGGTCCATTTGTAACGGGCAGTGTACGGGACAATTAATCTTCACAGGCCTCATTGTATTTCGATCGAAATCATAACGTAGCAGTTGGATAGCCAGTATGTTAGGATAAGATATTATAAGCGTTTTTTTTATGTTGTCTTTCGAGAATGTTTCACAAAATGGACAACGGTATTCGATTGTTGTCGGATAGAAGTAGTTTTCTAAAAGAGAGGATAGTTCTGGTTTGTCTTTCGCTAAATTAACATTTAGGTGTGTAATTGCAAGAGGATTGTTTTTGGAGATTTGATTACATGAGGTACAAAAAATGGTCTCTGCTGTAAAAAAGCTGAAATGTTGAGGCAACGACAATGTAGCTGTGAACAGTTCGTGTGGATCATGAGGGTGGCCGTCTATCGCAACGCCAAGATTTTCAAGAACAGAAGCTCCGTCAATGTAGGCCGTATTTGCCAATCCTGTACCTGATATAGGGGTTGTTGGAAAAGCTTGTATATTGTCTTCTCCATAGAGTTGCTTTAATAAATTGCTAACGGTTTCTGCTGTCAGGACTTTTCGATCAACAATAACATGTGCCTTTTCGGCCCCTTCTGTTCTTTCAAGCGAATCAAAAAGTTTAGTGCATTCATCGTCCGATATTCTAAATGAATTCTTGTCAATATTTAAAGCTCCTAATGCCTGCATCAATGCGTTAAAATAGCATATGTTGCGTCCTCCATTAAGGAGTCCCAAAGGTGGTATGGCGGTAGCCTCGAAGGTGGGTTCGGAAGGTAGTGCCTGAAAATCGAGTAGAGATCTAAGATCATCCAAAACCCCTCTGTCCCAAACAAACGCAGAAGCGGCTGCATTTTCTGTAGGTAAGGGGTTTTGATGGGTTGTGTTGAATAAGACTTCTGTGGGGGACGAGAAGGGGGTTGGTGAGGATGATGGTACAGGAACGGACCTAGATTTGCCAGCATGGCATTCATAACTGCCGATACAGAGTGTTGAAATCAGACTTAATAATAACATTCTTTTTTTCATAACGATTGCGTTAATTTTTTGTACGGAGTTTTATCCGAACTACATTCATACAACGGCAAAATTTTCGAAGACTTTAGTAAAAAGTTTAAAATTTGCTAAAATGTGTATGTACGGGCATGCAAATAGCTTGCTTTTTGTGCATGAAAAGTGTACAATAAATCTATGGCATTGGGAAATTGGAAGAAACGTTTTATGGACATGCATACAGGGGTGTCCAAGATTACGGTTGCGGAAGAAATCCCGCAAAATTGTATCCAAAAGGACGTGGTTATGCAAAAATCGGTCGGTATAGACGATCGTCTCGTTCGAATCTTAAATGTAAAACATTTGGGTAGCGAAGTTGCAGAAGTGTTAAGACCGAAAACGCAAATTTTTGAGCAAATGACGCCATTGGATTATCAAGGTCATTTGCATGCATTGATTGAGCAATTACAAAACCTGAAGAAAATGGAAAAACGGAATATGGTTAAATTGATTTACCAGGATGCCATACGTGTACTGCAGGCAGAAACGATAAGTGCTGAATTATTAGAAGAATTTCGCATTATGCTGTTGAAAGGATAGTTTGTGAATGGACCGTATTCGTATTGCATGTGCACAGTCTGGAGGCACAGAATCGCCTTTCTTTTTTCCTTTTACGCAAGGCCTATGTTCGTGTTTAAATCAAGACGAAACGGAAAAATTGTCTACGTTCAGCTGCACTATTCATGGACTTACGTTGCGTGTTGCTCTGCCTTCAGATGCAAAAAAATTGGTGCTATTGTTGGATTCTTACGGAAATAGTTCAGGTAATTATGAAGATTTAGAGATTTTTCAGACTGCAAAGCTACCTACCATTATAAGGAACATGTGTACGTGTTTAACGCACCGCTATTTTATCGTATTTTTCCTGTGTATGAATGACCTGCCTGTTGCTTTTTTTCAAGTTGATCCTTACCGTATCCAGACCCTTTCCGACATTTTTGAAAAGAAGCTATTCGATCAATGGAATATATTTTTTAAAAAGCCACTAGCGTTTTCCGAGCTGACGGATTTACATCAAAATCAACGTATGGTTTTTTTGACAGAAAACTTCATATCAGAAAAGTTTCACGCAAGGTTTCCTGAAGTTGACGGTGATTTTTTACAATACGTATGTGAAAGCTTAGAAACCTATGTTTACTTTCGACAGGAATTGGCAGGCAATCGTAACGGTTGGCTGGGGAATATTTCGTACGCTATTTTGCCAGAATTTCAACATTTGGGTCTGATGACCGCTCTTATAGAACAAGTTGAACTATGGCTAAAATGTACGCATGGAGCTTATCTATTTTCTGACCGTATTGCACAAGGCAATCAACGATCCATAGCGTTGCTAACCAAGCAAGGCTTTAAGCCTACAGGAAGCTTTATGTCAGTTTATGGAGCCGATTATAAGACAAGAGCACACCCATGTGGGAATTTTGTCGAAAGATGTGTTGGCTTTTTTAAAAAATTAGCCTAACGTTACTTGCATGAATATCGGAATTGTTGGTGCAACAGGGTTGGTCGGGAAAGCATTGATCCATGAATTAGAGAAATTTCCTCACGCTTTGCGGCTTTTTCATTCCGGATGTTCGTCGGAAACCAATTCAAGTGGAAGGCGTATAGACCCAATTGATCGGTTACAAGAAGGCGCTTTAGATGTTGTTTTTTTTGCAACACCGCCACAAGTTTCAGCAGAATGGATTCCGACTTTGTTAGAAAAAACATCGGCCTTTATTGTAGATGGTAGTTCTGCTTTTCGTCAAAAAGACCATGTTCCGCTGGTTATTCCTGAAATTAACGGTTCGCTTATTACGTCAACAACACGGCAGGTCTCTAGCCCGAATTGTACAACTACACTTGCTTTAATGGCTCTTGCACCGCTCCATCGTTACGCTTATTTGGAAAGTTTTACGTTGAATAGCTATCAGGCGGCTTCAGGTGCAGGTAGGGATGGTGTACGCATGTTAACAGAGCAATATGCTGCATGGAGTAGGGGTGAGTCGATACCAATTGATACGGTCTTTCATCGGCCGTTGCTGTTCAACGCAATTCCTCAGATCGGTGGATTCAATGCTTCTGGAAACACGGAGGAAGAGGAAAAAGTTCTGCAAGAAAGCCGAAAGATTTTAAACTTGCCGCAATTGTTAACGTTTTCAACCTGTGTACGTATTCCCGCATTACAATGTCATTCGTTGTCGATTTCGGCCACGTTTAAGAAGCCGATAAGCGTGCAAGAAGCGTACGATCTTTTGAAACAAACGTCAGGAGTCAAGGTGTACGGTGACAACCTTTATCCAGACGTTTATTCAGCAAACAGTAACAGTTATTGTCATGTGGGACGCATTCGGACTAATCCAACCGTTCCGAACACGTTATCGTTTTGGGTAGTCGGAAACCAAATTTTGAAAGGAGCGGCTACCAATATGCGTCAAATATTAGATTATAAACTCAAAACTTTAGCTGATTAACAGAAATTATAGGATTAAGCTTGCCAAGGTTTTTTCGATATAGTAGTCTTTTTTGTAAAAGTTCAAGAAGATTTATTTTCTGAATTAACATATTTTTATTTTGTGACTAAGTTTTTTATA
>CALXMI010000091.1 GCA_944389435.1 uncultured Opitutales bacterium | reverse complement strand
GTGAAATGAACGCTAAACCATTCAAGCCCATTAAAACTTTCATTAAACAAACCATCCAAGCGCCATTCATCTTGCCCCAACAGCAGAAATCGATCCCCTATTCTATGATGCATCGTATTTTTAGAAGAAAACGTCTTTCAATAAAAAAATGCCTTATATGCAAAAAAGTATTGAAAAAATAAAATTAATTTTGTAAAATACAAGCATATGACACAAAGGCTTATGAACGCAAAGATAAAAAGATTGTTCGGTTTTACACTAGTTGAAATTATGATCGTTGTTACGATCATCGGTATTCTGGCTTCGCTCGCCGTACCTGCATTCCAGCGAGCTCGATGGAAATCCGTAGAAACCGCTATCAGAAATAATTTACGACAAATCTGGGGTGCTGCCCAACAATACATGTTAGAAAACGGAACCGACAGTGTAAATGTTTCAAGCATTGTTGCGTGGATTTCAAAAGAAGGAACAGAAAGCGGAACCAATGAAGGATATACGAGTGTTCTTCAACAAGTTGCTGACGAAGATTATGACACTCTATACGTTTATGATTCTACATCTATTGGTAGCTTTACAACAGACGAAACAACAATTGACGGTGTTACGGCTGGTTCGACACCGACACTTACTGAAGATACACAGGCTATTGGCATACAAGTAGGAACCAACAGATACGTAAAACTCCGTCTATAGATTAAGCTTTTAACATACACAAAAAAAGGCAGGAAGGGCCAAAACCTTTCCTGTTTTTTTGTTTCTATACAGTCAGATGTTAAGCACAACAAAGGTAGATTAATGGCCGGACTGAACATGACGTTTTAGGGGTAAAAATTACGGAGATTTTACATGGACTGCCATGTTTTGTAGGACACCAGATGGCAATGTGGGTAAGATGTGGCCTGAAGCTTAAAGACATCGAAGAGGTTAAAGATCAGGACGAGATCGGATCTGCAGGGCAAGCTTCACAGCATTCAAAGACGGCATGATGGCCCTGTTGCCCGGTTATGCGAGAAAATACGGTATCTATGGCATAGATACGCCCTTCCAATTTACGCCAACGAGGATGGACCTCCATTCGACCACAGACCTCATCGAAATAATCTTTCGCGTCGGTTTCAAAATGTATTTTCGCTCCTAAAGACACACGTAAAGCAAGCCGATCGAGAAACTCCACCTGAAAGAGACGATTTTTGTGGTGGCGCTTCTTAGGCCATGGATCTGGGTACAAAACGAAAATTTCGTCCCATAAAAACTCAGCAGGCTGGCTTTCTAGAAATTCTTCGGCACGAGCTTTTAGGAAAAAACACTGTGCCACATTCGCTCGACGAGCCTTTTTATTTGATTTTTCAATACGTTGGGTAATAAGATCGATACCTAAACAAAAACGTTCTGGATAGGTCGTTGCATACTGAACCAAAAAATCTCCATGGCCAGATCCGATTTCAAGGGTTTTAAACGCTTGGGTTGGTTTCAGAAAATCACGCAAACGATCGGCAAGATTCTGCTTACGAGCCTGAACCTCTTGTAAAAAAATTTGATAATGTTCGTCCTTATTCATGGTTTTGTTTTTTCAAGGCTACCATCAAAATTTGTACATCAGCAGGATTAACACCACTGATACGTGCAGCTTGCCCCAACGTCATGGGCTGTGTTGCTTTGAGCTTCTGCAAGCTTTCATTGCGTAAACCATGGACCTGATCGTAATCAAATGTTACAGGTATTTTTATGACATCCAGCCACTTGGTTTTTTCAATTTGCTTCCATTCACGATCTAAATAACCACGGTAACGGATGCGGTAAAGCACCTCCTCGCGTATAGCTTTGTTTAAGCTCAAAAAGTCATGCGGCAGTTCTGGCAAAGGATATTCGGGCTCACTTTGCTCACGACGAATACCATCCCCTAACGTTTGCCCAGACTCCATTTTGATAGTTTCTAACGTTTGCACCCAAGCTTCAATGGACTGCTTTTTGTCATCAATTGCCTGCAGTCGCGCTTCACTTAAACAATGCCATTGTTTCGCCTTATTAAACAGACGCAATTCTGCGCTTGCATGATTCAAAATCAAGCGATGCTCGGCACGTCCTGTAAACATCCGATAGGGTTCCTGCGTCCCTTTGGTTGTTAAATCATCGATCAGGACACCGATGTAGCTTTCATCTCGACTTAAGACACACGGCGATTCTCCCAAAACTTTAGCAGCCGCATTAATACCTGCAACAATACCCTGGCCGGCCGCCTCTTCATATCCAGACGTGCCATTAATCTGACCCGCCATAAACAAGCCATCTAGGCGCTTACTTTCAAGTGAAGGACGTAGTTCGGTAGGATCTGAATAAACATATTCCACGGCATAGGCAGGACGAATCAGCACAGCGTGTTCAAGCCCAGGGATCGTCTTCAATATTTCCAATTGAACATCCAAAGGCAAGCTGGTCGACAAGCCATTGATATACCATTCATCCGTACAAATGCCTTCTGGCTCCAAAAACAGCCGATGGCGTTCTCGTTCCGCAAAACGTACACATTTATCCTCAATGCTTGGACAATAGCGCGGCCCCTTGCCCTGAATATTACCAGCGTATAAAGCCGAACGATTTAAATTATCCAAAATGACTTTGTGAGTTTGCAGGTTCGTATAGGTCATCCAACAAGAACACGTACGACTACCCGGTTCCCAAACCATAGGGCTTTTGATGTGATCGTACGTATCGGGACCTTCCGCAGAACGCGTATCGTAAAAGGCAAAAAAGCAAGGATTTTCATCGCTAGGCTGTTCCTCGCAAACTGAAAAATCGATGCTTTTCCCTAAAATACGGGCCGGAGTACCTGTTTTAAAGAGACCTAAGGGCAACTGCACCTCTTTTAGGCTATCCACCAGCGAATGGCTTGCAAAATCGCCCATGCGACCGCCTGGAATTTGCAAGGAGCCCATGTGTAAAGTTCCACCTAAAAATGTACCCGTTGTAAGGATAACCGTTTTTGAGATAATCTCACCGTAAATCCGCGTTTTTACACCTATGACACGCCCATTCTTATGAAGTAAGGCTACGACTTCGTCCTGTAACAAACGCAAATTTGGATGTCGCTCCAGACGCTGTTTCATACTAAATTGGTAGCATTTCTTATCACATTGCGCTCGTGGAGCCTGAACGGCCATCCCTTTGGATCGGTTCAAGACTCTAAACTGAATAGCCGTCTCGTCCGCATTGATCGCCATCAAACCACCCAAGGCATCGATCTCGCGTACAATATGACCTTTGGCTAATCCTCCAATGGACGGATTACAGCTCATTTGTGCGATGGTATCTAGATTGTTTGTAAGCAGTAAAACCGAAACTCCTTTTTGGGCAGCCAACCAAGCCGCTTCACATCCAGCGTGCCCACCTCCGCATACAACCACATCAAAATCCATTTTCATTTTCCTATGCAAAAAGTTGAAAAAATTTTATCCAAAACACGCTCGTAATCAATACGGCCTGTAATCTGTTCAAAAGCTCGAATGGCTTCCTTTAACTCCGAAGCTAAGCAGTCGTCATATCCACCGCTTTGCAACAACGTTTGAGCCTTTTGTAACGCTTGCTGAGCCAACTTTAAAGCATCCGCATGGCGCTCGTGCACCATAAACTCAACCTGCGAAAAATTTTGGTAGCGTGCATTCAAAAAAGATAACAGGGTTTTTTGTAAAATTTTCAAGTTGTCGGCTTCCTTTAAAGACACTTTGCAGGTCGTATATCCATCAAAAAAAGCCTCCATATCCGAATTTAATCCTAAATCGGCTTTGTTCAAAATCACCAAAGTTCGACCTGGATCCATAGAAGCCTGCAGGGCTTTTACAGCATCCTCTAAGCTTTTTGATCCATCAACTACCCAAAGTAAGCAATCAGCTGCCGTAATCTGCTCGTACGACTTTTCAATGCCCATGCGCTCAATGGCTTCTCGGGTTTCATGAATACCGGCCGTATCTACTAACTTAAGCGTATAAGGATCCAACGCATACCATTCTGTAATGAAATCGCGCGTCGTACCCGGCACATCACTCACAAGCGCCCTCATCTGTCCCAATAATAAATTCAAAAGCGTGCTTTTGCCTGCATTGGGTGCACCCACAATAGCCGTACGAATCCCACCGTGCAAGGGCGTATAAAATTGATGCAACTGAATCAACTGACCGATTTGCTGCAACATACGTGACAATTTATCTTTAAACTGCTGACGATTTTCTTTCGGCAAATCTTCTTCAGGGAAATCCAGATAAGCCTCAACAAAGGCTACTTGGTCGGTTAATGCATCTATAAAAGTCTGCAAACGTTGACTCAAAGATCCACTTAACTGTTTTTGCGCAATACGCAAAGCTTGCAAGGATTGCGAATGAATGAGGTCCTCAACAGCCTCTGCTTGACACAAATCGAGCTTTCCATTCAAAAACGCTCGACGCGTAAATTCCCCCGGTTCCGCTTGACGACAGCCACGAGCAATACAATCGCGGATAACTTGCTGCAAAATAAGCGGATTCCCATGACAAGAGATTTCCAACATACGTTCACCCGTATAGGAAGCATTTGGCTCAAAATAAGTAAAAAGCGGATCATCTAAAACATCTTCGCTTAGCATGTGATAATGGCCACAATAGCTGTATCGAGGTTTTATGTCTTGTTTTTTAAAAATAGCACAAGCCAAATCATAGCAATTAGGTCCGCTCAAACGAACAAGTCCAATGCCAGAAACCCCTAAAGGAGTCGAAAGGGCAACGATTGTCTGCATAAGGAACAAAGGAAGACAAAAGTGCGAATAAATCAAGCAAAAAACAGAGAAATTCAACAAACCTGGCTAAGCAACTCATGAGGTTTACGCCATTGATCTTCTCTGTTAAAGTACAGCCAACTTTAGTCAACGCTTTGACAGGGATGACTTCGCAACCTCCATCATTTTTTGAAATAATAACGCAAAAACTTTTGAGCAACCGGAGCGCAAATTTGACCGCCCCAAAAACCATCGCCCATGTTGTCCTGTTCAATCTCAATGCAAAACGCAATCTGCGGGTTATTAACGGGAGCAAAGCCTACCATCCACCCAATATGTCGATATCCATTTTCTCCCGCAATTTTAACCTGTGCCGTTCCAGTCTTCAAGGCCGTAGGAAAGAAAGGAATGTAATGCCTACCGACGCCTATCATACCTTTCTTGAGGATGCTCCAGGCAGTTGGGGACATGGCCTGAGCATAATTCCAACTACTGGGTTTGACCAAATGCGGGATAAAAACATTCCTATTCTGAGATAAAGCCGCTGTCAAGCAGGCCATTTTCAGAGGCGTAACCAACAAATACCCTTGACCAATCAGCATGTTGGCCGTGTCGCCATCCGACCACCTTTCTCCCAAACGTTGATATTTCCATTGTGGCGAAGGAATACAAATTTTTCGAGTCTCATAAGGCAGATCAATACCCGAAGGAACATTGAGGAAGTAAAAGCAGGCTTCATCGTAAAGGCGCTGTCCTCCCAACTGTATGCCATACTTAAAGACAAAAGGATTGCAGCTGGTTTGTATCGCTTCCACTGTATTAATTAAGCCATGCCCACTATGCTTGTGGCACCGAAACAACCGATTGCCTATTCGATAAGCACCTAAACACTCTGCAGATGAGCTTTCTTTGATAATTTGATGCCTCAGTAATGCTGAAAAGGAAACTAATTTAAAGGTAGATCCGGGCGGATAAAGTCCTTGAATAGCTCTATTGAGCCAAGCCCCACTGCTATCGATTTCTCTAAAAGTTTTCTTGTCAATATAAGGGATCAGGCGGTTTAAATCAAAATCGGGCTTGCTAACCATGGCTAACACGCCACCTTGATTAATATCCACAACAGAAATCGAGCCTTTGTAATTGCCCATTGCCGCTTCACACACACGTTGCAATTCGATATCTAACGTAAGCGTTACATCAGTCCCATCAATACTAGGAATGGACAACAGACACGCTTGCTCTTGTCCTGACGGTGTAACTCGCCAAATATCACCGCCATTGTAACCACTTAAAATGTTATCGTAAAAAGCCTCTATACCGGTTCTGCCTTTTTCTTTAGTTTGAAAAAAAGTTCGCAAATCGTTTCCCGGCAAATTGTCGGTTGTTAACTCATCTGTCCTTGTCACAAAGCCCAGCACATGACAAGCCAAATGACCGTAAGGATAATATCGTATTTTTTCAACGCCTACATTGAAAGGCCCTTTTGTCGGCAATTGAATAAGCAATTTCGCATAAAGATCTTCCGGCAATTTCTGACTTAATGCTAGAGGCAACAATATATTTTGTCGGTAATGCTGCAATAACTTTTTTGGAGAAACCTGAAACGGGATAGGCCCAAATTTCTTAGCGTAAGGCAATAAAGCATCATGTACAAGCGCCCACAGCTGTTCTTGCTGCACCTGTACGTCTTTGTTTTTTTTGCAAAAAGATTCAAAGGACTGCCTAAAGTAATTTAAGTCAACGTACAATACGTACATATTCTTATGTGTAGCCAATACACGCCCAGCGCGATCATAAATCGTACCGCGCAACCCGGGATATAAAATACGACGTAAACATTGTTTTTGACTCAAGTGATTATAGGTCACAAACTCAAGGTATTGACGATAAAAAATAGTCACGGTCAGGATAACAAATAAAATTGCAACCCCTACGCGCAAAAATTGAATACGTCCCAAATTGGAACGCGATATGTTGAGACGGACCATAATTTTACCAAAACAACAAAATACATACAGTCTTGTTCCGAGTCAATGCTGTTCTGTCAAACGGTACATAGCACCCATTTTACACTAGCAATCATTTGACCCAAGCAGCTCAACCGACTAGGCCCACAATGGAGTCAACCATACTTATCTTGTTAGGACTTTCATGCCCCCTTGTTATGTGGATACCTTGCCTATCTTCTGTTGCTAATAAAGTTTTGTGCACACAAACAACCTTAGAAATTTCTTTAATTTTGCTTGCAAAAAATCGAAAATCAATTACCTTAGCTTCGTGAGGTATAAGTTTTTTTTTGCTTTTCTTGGATTGGGTTTTGTCCTTGCAGGTTTGGGATATCTGGCCTTTAAATACGTCCAGTACCATCCAACTTTGCGCATTGGTGTGAGTGCTTATACCGGCGGAGAGTATTTCACACTTGCTAGAAAGGCAGAATACTTTGAGCGTTGCGGTATTCATGTAAAGGTAGTCGAATTCGGTTCGCTGGAAGATGTACAGCAAGCTTTTGAATGGAAACAAATTGACGGCATGGTTTGCACATTAGTAGACGCCATGGTTACCCGCCAAAAAAACAACATACAAGATCCTAAAATTGTCCTCATCCCTTCCTATCCACAAAAAACGCATTCCTGCCAGCTTTTTGTTAACTCTGACATTAAGCAATTGAGAGACCTAAAGGGTAAAAGAATTGGGGCCGAAGTTAACTCTTATGGCGGTTATGTCCTTAATAAAATCCTAAAGGCCGAAGGATTGACGCATAAAGATATCTCCATTCTTCCCATGGATCCAACCGCAGCAACAGCATTTTTAAACCATGAGCGTATTGATGGCGTTGTTACTTATCCTCCATTTACAAAAACCTTACCTGAAGATGTAACACCTATTTTTTCCACCGCTCAATGGCCCAAAGAAATGCAGTTAAACGTCTTGCTAATGCACAAAGCAAGCATTAAAGAATTTCGTAATCGTCTCATGCTATTTATAAAAAAATGGGACGAATTTTTGGATTTTTGTCGTGATAATCCTGATAGATGTTGTTACCTATTGAAGGCTCACCACCGTATTTCAAATGAAGCTGCCAACTTCCTTATGAAATCGGTTTATCCGCTTCGCATTGAAGAACAAATCCCTCTCTTTTGTATTAACCGTTACGTTTTGGATATTTTATCGAACATAAACGAAGAGATGATTGTTAATTCTAATCTACGCCCATTCGACCGTTCCTACGAATCTATTTTTGATTCTTCTTTCATTCATGGGACACTAAATGATTAGTACTAAAGTAAAACGTTTAAGATTTTTTAGAATAACATCCCTAAGGCCGAAGTTTCTTGTCCCAATTTTTGTCTTCTTAATTTTATGTATCGGTCTTATTATCGGTTATTCTCGCTATGACTATAAAAAAAATATCTTTAGCCATGCGCTTATCCGTGGACAACAATTAGGGCATTCCATAGGTGTTTGCACGCAAATCACCCATTACCCTTACGAACTTCAACGCTTGGTAGCCGCATTTGGTAGTGAAGCTCACATTCGCATGATAGCCGTCCTTTACGGAGATCCCTTATCTGTTGTTGCTTGCACGCGAAGTACCTTGGTTGGAAAAGTTTGGGAAATGGTCCCGTTGCCTAAAGGAATTCGTTTACCCAATTTCCCGGACCAACAGGAGCTCTATGACTTTATTCCCGAACGTTACGTTTTTAATTATGTTTTAGGCTTTTATTTCTTTAAATACAACGAAGATAAAACAAACTATATTCCTGCCTACATTGTTATTCAGATTGATACTTATTTTTGGCATAAGGAATTCTTGAAACAAAACTTGACCATGTTGAGCGTCGCCTTCTTTATTTTGTTTCTCCTAATATGCATATGTTTGTTTCAAATTAATCATTGGATCATTCAGCCTATTCTCGCTATAAAACGTCAAATGAATAAACGCCGCTTGGGTAATTTATACGCTATGGCTCCTGTTTTACATCAGGATGAAATTGGCGAATTGAGCCGAACCTTGAATGAGATGATTCGCTCTCAGGAAAAAACAGAAAATTTGTACCAAAAATTAATTGATATCGCCCCCTTTTTACTTTGGACGACCAACGAAACCAATACCAAGTTTTATTTCAACAAAAGATGGTGTAAATTTACAGGACAAAGCTACTTATCTTACGATAATTGGTCTTGGTTACAGCATTTAACCCCAGAAACTGCCCAACGGTATCAAGCGGTATTTCTTAAAGCTCAAAAAGAGCGAAAATCTGTCAATTTCGAATGCAAACTCAAAGATTATTCCGGCAAAGATCATTGGATGCTGTGTCAATCGGTACCGCGTATCTTAGCCGATGGTCATTTTGAAGGTTACATTTCTTGTCTGGTTGATATTACAGAACGTAAAGAAAGTGAAAAGCGACTTTCAAGTTATGCAGAAAAGCTAGCAAAAGCAAGAGATGCAGCCCTTCAATCTGTGCGCGCCAAAACATCGTTTTTAGCTACCATGAGCCATGAAATCAGGACGCCTATAAACGGAATCCTTGGATTTACATACCTTTTGCAAGATACGAAACTAAACGAAGAACAAAAAGATTACGTAAAAACCATTATGTCCAGCACGCAGCTTTTGCTGGATCTTATCAATCAAATCTTGGATTTATCCAAAATCGAAGCTAAAAAGTTAACACTCGAACCCTCCAACTTTCACGTTGATACTTGCATAAAAGAAACCTACGATATTCTTTATCCAACGCTTGTAAAGAAGGGTTTAAAACTAAACACCTGGATTCACCCCAACATCGAGCATTGGCTTTTGGGTGACTCTAAACGACTCCGGCAAATCTTGCTTAACCTAATCGGTAATGCCATAAAATTTACCCCTCGAGGCAACATTTTTCTGCGTGTAACGGGTAAAAAGTTAGATCATGAATCCTACCAACTTTTTATTTCCGTTCGAGACCAAGGCGTAGGTATTCCTCCTAAAGACGTTCAAAGAATTTTTGAGGCCTTTGAACAGGTTGCTTACCAAAACAAAGGCGGTACAGGCTTAGGTCTATCGATTACACAATCTTTAGTACAGCTTATGGGCGGACGCTTAAAAGTACATAGTGAAGTCAATAAAGGGTCTATTTTCTTTTTCAGCATTTTCTTAAAAATTGGGACACGTCCTCCTACGGCCGTTGTTCAAGAAAAACCCAACAACATTTCTTATACTCCAACCGTTACTGTTAATACGAACCACGTCTTAACTATTTTGCTTGTAGAAGACAACCTTGAAAACCAACGTGTGGCTCAGAAAATTTTTGAAAAAAATGGTTACAATGTCACAATTGTTGGCAACGGAATCCAATGTCTAAAATGGTTGGAACGCAATACCGCTTCCCTAGTCGTCATGGATATTAATATGCCGCAAATGGATGGCTTTGAAACCACACGACATATCCGCTCCGGCATGTGTGGCTTTGAAAAAGCTTCCATCCCTATTTTGGGTCTAACCGCCCGTGCCATGAAAGACTCTTACGATCGTGCCATCGCGGTCGGCATGAATGAAATACTGACAAAACCTTTTCAGCCCGATATATTACTAAAGTATACTCAAAAACTAATCCAAAAATATCAGAAATAGACTGATATCCATCGACTTGGATTGCCCAATTTGGGTCGCAAGAACATTTTAGAACAAATCTATCAACACCAAGGTGCTCCATATCGAGAGAGTTTGTAAAAACTTTACAAAAAGATTGAAATCACACACAAATCATTTAGTGTGTTTAGTTGATTTGTTGTTATGGTAAATTCTGGGAAACATACACTTGATTTTGAAAAGCCATTAGTAGCTTTACAGGAACAATTATTACAGTTAAAGAAAATGTCGGAAGATCAGGGTATTCCGATGGAAAAAGAAATCGTTTTGATTGAAGCAAGGATAGCAGAAACAAAGGAAAAAATTTACGCAAATTTAACGCCCTGGCAAAAAATCAAAATTGCTCGCCACCCAGAACGTCCCTATGCATTGGATTACATCAACAATCTTTTTGTTAATTTTCAAGAATTGCATGGCGATCGTCGTTTCGGTGATGATCAAGCCCTTATTGGCGGCATAGCTAAATTTCACGACAAACCGGTCATGATTTTAGGGCAACAAAAAGGGCGCGACTTGAAAGAAAACATTCGCCGCAACTTTGGTTCACCCAACCCGGAAGGTTACCGTAAAGCCTTACGCTTAATGCAATTAGCGGAAAAATTTGGACTTCCTGTCATTTCGTTCATTGATACCCCAGGGGCCTATCCGGGTATTGGTGCAGAAGAACGTCATATTGCAGAAGCCATTGCTGTTAACTTGAGAGAAATGAGCGTGTTAAAGGTTCCCATCATTGCTATCGTTATTGGCGAAGGTGGCTCTGGTGGCGCGTTGGGAATTGGCGTTGCGGATCGCGTGTATGTTCTTGAAAATGCCTACTATTCCGTGATTTCTCCTGAAGGTTGTGCAGCCATCTTATGGAAAGACCGCACTAAGGTTTCTGAAGCTGCCAGTGCTTTAAAATTATCGGCCAACGATTTGAAGACGTTATCGGTAATAGATGGAGTGATTGCAGAACCTTTAGGGGGCGCACACATCGATCCGAATGCTTGTGCAAAAGCCATCGAAACGGTTATTGTAGAACAACTCAATGTTTTACAGACATTGAACGAAGATGAACTGCTGAAGCAACGTTACGATAAGTACAGAAGTATGGGTATTTTTTCTGAAAAATGAAATCAATTTCCTTTGGAACGGATGGTGTTCGGGGACGAGTAGGCACAAGTCCTATTACAGAGGATGATTTCGTTCGCCTAGGGTGTGCCTGTCGTTTATTTTTAGAGCAGCAATTGTTGCCATTAACCGTTGCAATCGGTTGGGACACACGAGCTTCTAGTAAAACCTTGGCAAATGCCTTTTCTCGTGGATTTTATAAACAGGACAGTCAAATTTTTCACCTAGGTATTACCCCAACACCAGGCATCTCATATTACGTTGC
>CALXMI010000090.1 GCA_944389435.1 uncultured Opitutales bacterium | reverse complement strand
TTCATTGAAGTTTATCACTGCTATCACCTTCTATCCTTAAATATCAGCCTCATAATATATCGGCATAGTATCTGCCATTTATCTTAGAAAAAGTAACTTGTGCAGGGAACAAGTTTTCTCCCATATTGGCTATTCCGATAACGGTGTATGCCCAATCACTCAATTCTTGAGGTAGCCTATAACATACAGGCTTTTCATCTTTTAAAACTGTGATTAATGGGAGTGCCATGTTGCTCATACCTACGGACAACACCATGGCCGTTTGGCTACCCTCATTTATTGGAAAAATCGGTTGTTTTTCAATATCAAAAAATACTTTTGCGCCTCGATTATTTATAAAAAACTCTTTATTTGTATCCATAATCGGCTCGATTGGCAATTTGTTTCTTCTTCTATCAAAATAGTCCTCCAATTGTTTACAGACAAAACCATTAAAATATTCTCCTTGCATACTGAGACCTTCATCATGTATCCGCTTTACAGATTCAAAATGGTTCATATAATTTAGTAGCGCAATAAATGTCACTAAATCATCCGAATAGATTCCTGCATACGACTTGTACCAAGCATGATCCCATTCGCAGATTATCTTATACAACTTTTTGTAAAGTCCCAGCTGGGCTTCATTCATTTGAAACCATCTGGCAGCTAATACTTTTTTCTGCACCCCTTCTTCCGGAGAATGATAACGCAGAGAATCGCATAATGATTTTAGCAGTTTTGTCATAATTCCTGCCATCATATCCGCCATACGAACACCGCAACTGCTTAGAGAATCTACTTCTGTGGTGTTTTGAAGTCCCATAAGATGGGCAGTCTGTAATGTTTTGCTGTCCTGTTCTGCATCTCCTTCTTTGTCAAGTGTTAAGAAATAATCAGCAATTTTTTCTTCTTCCAAATACTTTCGGAACCCATCAAAAGGCATATCATAAACCCAGTCGAGCTTCGGTATTATAGAGACATTTTCTAAATAACTGAGAATTTCTGAAAAGGCTTGGCTTTCCGCACTTTTCAGATTAATATATTTCTTGTTGCACTCAATTCGTTCTCGAAAAAAATCCTTCAAAACATCCACAAAAGATTCCGGAGAGTTAAAAAGACAGTTAATTACTTTCTCGGGCCGATACACAACAAGTGATTTGGTGATAGAGTACTTCATAGCATCCGCATCGAAGAAAAAGTTGCTTTTATATTCGGAGAAAAGCTGCAAAACCAGATACTCTATCTTACTCGCAATAGAAAAATAGAAGTTGATTTCTTCATCAAAAAGGGAAAGGAAATCATTTACAAATTGAACATTGGGTTTGGTCATAGAAGCAAACCCAAATTCAAACTGATTTTTCTTCAGTGTTTTGCTCTTTAATTCTCCATTTTTATCTTTTCGTTTTGCATACTTAGCTTCAAAAGACTGATATTTTTCAAAAACAGCCCGTTCTTTTTGCTTTGGCCATCCCACAATTACAGATACAAAATTATCGTAGTAATTATCGGATTTTATGGTTTTATCATTTATTTTTCTGCTATGCTCGGATTCATCATAATAAAAACGGTGCATTTCTTCTTTCCCCTTTTACCAAGAGACAATCAGCCGATCACAATTAAATGATTCTAACCCTTAATTATCAATAGGGCTGAACAGATGCTTTCGTATATATTTTAAGAACCGTGTTTGGTAGTCATCAAGAACATCATGCTGAAAAGCGTTCCTGATAAATGTATCTAATGCCCGCCAATTATCAGATGGTTTACCGTCACAGACTAACTGAGATAGGTTTTGAAATACTTGATCAACCTTTTTGTCGTTCCTTTCACGTTTTAATGCAAAATATAGTGCATTATAATAATGCGGAAGCCAGTTTGATTCACTAGCCAATCGCACAAATTGCTTGATGTTCTTCTCATCAAGAAGATAATCTACAGTAATATATCTCAATATGTAGTGTGTAGTTTTTTCTATTTTTTCATCGAGTATATCGAAGGTTCTATCACAATTTCTCAAATCGTTATATACATCTTCAGAAAGGTTAATGCCGATTGTTTTTACGGAACTTTCCAACAGGTAGGCATCAACATAAGCTTGTCCAACAATCAATTTTTTCTGTAAATTAGGAAGTTCTTTTGCGGGCATATCATCAAATTCGCCTTTTGCAATAGCACCTCTGATTAAAATACCATTTTGCGAAAACTCACACTTACATATGGTTTCAACCACATCTACAAGCGCAATAAGAGATGCCTGCATAACATCGTTTGTGCTTAAAATAATTGAATCACTTACAATGTATCCATTTATTTTTCCTAATTGCCATTGAAAAATAGAGTATACCGTTGATGAAAAATCTCCAATAAAGCCTTTAGCTTCATTTTGAGGAAGCTGCTTTAATTTGTTTTTAAACCCTAAAATATCTAAAAAAGCTACATACTTCATATGTAATCTCCCATAAATTTTAGTTTAAAGGCTTGCTAACTGAGCCAAAACCGTGGATTGCAGTTCTTCAAGCAAAGCCATTTCCTTTGTATTTAAGATCATTTGCTGAATAATTGCAGCGAGATTCAGTTTTTCAATGCAATCAGTCGGAGGAACTACAATTTTTATGCTGTCAATAAAGTTTTTGCTGAGATTATCCTGGGCTCCACCGTTTGAAAGCCTGCTTATTGCCGTTTGGCTTTGAATTAGTGAGAAGTACAAGTATGCTGAGTCTGCTTTTGTATGACATATCATGCCACATATTGCTTGATTGGTAGTCGCCTCGATTGCAAGGTATCCAACTTCACCAGCTGTAACACCATACATCGCCATCAAAACAGTATCCCTTGAAAGAAGCTTTGTAGAACTCTCACTCAAGCCTAATGGCGTGATGTGCTCATCGGTTTGCAAAGTGATATTGTTATGTACTTCTCCAGATTTCACCCAAGGAATCGTTCCATTTTCCCAATATTCATTGTTAGTCCGGGATGGTGTCGAGCCAGATTTCGTGTCCTTGCAAAACTCAGACACGGTTTTAATAGAAAAACCTTCTGGTAAGATCAATCGTTCCCTTTCGGCATCCGTCAGATTTATCAGCACACCTCTGCCGATATTCTTTTGAATAGACGCTATCCCGATTGTCACTAAATTCTCATTGACCTTCCGCTTGAGTGCAATCCGGTCGGTGATGGTCTGATATGCCTTTACAATGCTGCGCTGCTTTTCGATGGGGGGAACCGGCAGCTCTACTTTGCACATTTCATCCCAATCCATGACTTCACGAACACTGCCATGAGATTTGAATCTGGCATAGCGGTCAAATTCCGGCCTCTTAAACCACAGCATGAGATATTCCGACATAAGCTGGTTTTCATCTATGACTTCAAAAACTGTATAGACATTGCTTACCAGGCCTTCTTCATAGTCTTCCAAAAGTGCAATTCCGATTTTATCTCCACGGCGTGAAGTATCTGGGATGTATGTAAACTGCCCCTTTTTTACAACCTTATATTTTGAAAAATCCGTTCCAACGGTATTGGCAATTGAAGGAATAAACTGTTTTTGAACGGATACACCCAGCAAGTTTTCTTCTTTTCCATCTACATTCCGAACATCAACTTGCCGTATATATTGCCCCAATTGTTTATAATTCGATTTCATAACCCAGCTCCTTAAACACCGCCAGCAAATCTGCCTTTGACTTTTCTTCCTCCACTAACAGCTCTTTCAACTCGGCCTGCAAGGTTTTCATTTTGGTATCAAAGTCGATAGCTTCATCCCGGTTGACAAACTCAATATAGCGGCTGGGCACCAGGGTGAACCCCTTTTCCGCCACTTCCTCAAAACTGGCGCTGTAACAGAACTCCGGCACATCCTGATAGGTTTCTTCATAGCCCT
>CALXMI010000089.1 GCA_944389435.1 uncultured Opitutales bacterium | reverse complement strand
CATCTATCAACCTCGTTTGATGTTAATATATGAATATATCTTCACAAGGTTTTGCGAATAGGATAAGCGATACGTTGCAAATGTTGCAAAGTAATAACCTGCAATATATCGAAAAGATAAGTACAGGGCGCAAGGTTCAAGCCCCCAGTGATGATCCAAGCGCGTCTTCGTGTCTATTGCGCATCCAATCGGCTTGCATGCAAATGAATCAATGTTTGAAAAATTGCGCCTACTCGCGCTCTTTGTCGGATATTTCTGCTCAAACAGTTGAAAAGCTGATGGACTTGAATTCGACAATAGGGGCTTATTCGGTACAATTCTCAAGTTTGAATAGAGATGGACTGCAAGGCGTTCGAAGCACCATTAATAACTTACTTGAACAGGTGGTGGATTTGGCTAATACGCAGCAAATGGGAATCCATATTTTTGCGGGCAATAAACCTTCCGTAAAGCCCTTTGAGGTCACGCGTGATGCCAATGGTCGGATTGCAACGGTTAACTATGTGGGTGGTAATAGCGACAACACAATTTCGATTGCCCCTGGATTGTCTTTGAATCCGGTTGCAGATGCAAGCGAAAATACCAAAATAAGTGTAGCAATTAACCGCCTTATTGAGCTAAAAAATGCTTTTTTTGCCGATCCTCCAGATGAAGCGACCGTACAAGCGAGCGGGAGGGCAGTTAATCAATTCAATGAAACGATTTTTGCTGATTTAATCGGTACGTTAGGTGCCAAAGCAACGCGTATTGAGTATGCAGAGCGGCAAAACGAATTTATTATGGACGACTTGCAAAAAACGGCCTCTAGTCATGTGGATGTTGATTTACCTGATATGATGGTACGGTTTCAGCAGGCTCAATGCGCCTATCAAGCTGCACTGCAATCCAGTAGCAAGGTTTTAAATCTTTCACTTCTTAACTATTTATAACAATGCAATTATGATGAGATGGACACGACAAAAAACGATAAAAGTCACCCCTAAAGAGCGGGTCTTGTTTGAATTGGAAATCCCCGACGGTCTTATTGGTATGAACGAGTTAACTCGATTCCATGGTGTTGTAGAAAAAGACATGCCATTTATTGAGTTACGTTCGCTGGATGAAGACCACCTGGGTTTTTGGGTTATGGATCCCTTCCTATTCGTAGATTCATATGAGGTAGAAGTCTCAGATGAAGATGTAAATGGGTTAGGAATCACCGATCCAGAGCAAGCGCTATTTTTGTGCTTGGCTACCATCAACAAATCTAACGTGACGCTCAATTTAATGGCGCCTCTTTTAATCCATAGAGAGACACAAAAAGGTAAACAAGTTGTTCTAGAGAACTACAAACACTACTCAGCTCGTCATATCATTTACGAAGGAGCCGTAACATGCTTGTCTTAACTAGAAAACCTGAAGAATCGATCATTGTTGTGTCTCCGAAAGGTGAGACGATTGAAATTCATTTGGCAAAAATCGAAAACGAAAGGGCCAAACTGGGCATCGAAGCTCCAACAGAATTTCGGATCTTCCGCAAAGAAGTTTACGATGCGGTTATCCAGTCCAATTCAGCTGCGCAGTGTGATCCAGAAGCGTTCGATCGCACCAAATTGTTTAAGAAGTTTTCTGCCCTCACAGACACGTTTATGTAAAATATGTAAAAATAATGTAAGATAAATGAAAGCAGAAATCTTAAAGCGTTTCCATTGCGAGTCGCTTTAGGCCATTAAAATTACTCCAGAAATCGATTTAAATAAAAGGTAATTATCATGCCATTGTTCACTGATTCTGTAACATCACAACAAAAAGTAACATTACCTGTCGAACAAACGACAGAAAAGCCAGCTGTTTCACAAGGTAAGCCGTTATTCGGCCAGTTATCAGACAAGATTAATAGTAGTGCTGGATCAATGACACAAACCTATCCAAGTGCCAATCGTCAGGTAGAGGAAGTACAAAAAGCAACTATTTCGTCTTACGTTTACAGCTCCCAAGATATGAAGGCGATAGGTTTGTTTGCCGAAAATTTTTATAATTTTATACAACACCAAAGGTCTTTGTATGATGTTAGGGGAAAAGTTAAAGAAGTAGCCGATAATTTAGCCGAAACAAACACAGTTAAATTTAAATTAAAAGCGATCTTGGGACGATTACTTGCTGCTTTCGGAAATACAGATATTCAGGCAGGTCAGCAAAAGGAAATGTCGAAACTTGTAGAGGATTTTAAAACGATATTAACCGATTCGAAAGCCTTTGCGTGGCTTGAGAAGTTTATACGAGATCCAAATGTTGATATTAAGACCATACAAGAAGGTGTTCGGCTAACGACAGGGCTTTCTGCGCGAGAAATTAGAAAAATTAGAGGACAAAAATATTCGTTTTATTTGGCAAATTTATTTAACATATATGGTTCAAAATCAAAAGACGAATTGGAAAGAGAAATAAATGATAAATTTGTAAAAACTATAGACACAATGATAGATATCAACGATGACTACAGTGAGATGCCATTTTTGCAAAAAGAATATGTAGGAATGTGTAAGAATATGTGGGGAAGTAGTTTTATTCCCCTATTAAAAATACATTTCCAAGAATTAGACTGTACTAAACAAGACATCTTGTGCGGTGAGTTGAGTACAGTTCTTACAGGAGAGGAATTGGTCGATTTTCTACAATCTAACATGACAGACCAGCAGAAAGAAGTTTTGATTAGAGGGTGTGTCAGTCAACCAAATGCGTGGAAATCATTGTTTAGACAAAATGTATTGAATGGGGTTCTCTCAGTAAAAGATTATCATATTTATTTAACAGTTATTAAACTGTCGGAAGAGAAAAAACTGGAGGAAATCCAAAATCTTGCACAACAAGCCCTAAGACAGCTTTCATCAAATTCTGATGTTACCGATGAGCAAATTAAGAATATTTGGGGTGTCATAAAAAGTGTGATTCCACCCGAAGAATTGGTAAGTTTTTTACAAAATAATATGAAATTCGTGGGTTTTGACCAAAAGAAGAACTTTATACAAATGTTTCAAATCGGTGTATTGGAGGGGGCACTCACAGTAAAAAATTTTAAAGTTTTATCATCAACAATATTAAGAACAATTCCGACCGAAGAGTGGGGAACTTTCTTAGCAAAAATTTATCCTGACATGGTGCAAAATGGAGGATCAGAGTTATTCCAAGAACTTGCAAAAGAAGCCCTAAGACAAATTTATGGTATCGATGTTGAGCAATATAATAAACTTTTTGTTAACGTACTAACAACGATTCAGCCCAAAAACTGGGAATTTTTCCTAACAAAAGCTTATCCAAACATGCCGGATGTCCAAAAGCAGGAGTATCTCCAAAGCTTTGCAAAAGAAGTCCTAATACAGCTTTCATTAAAGAATGCTACAAGTTCTCAAATTTATAATTTTTGGAATGAAATACAAGTCGCGATTCCGCTTCAAAAAAAAGGAATTCTCCCAACAAACCATGTTCATGTTTTAAAGATAAACGAAAAACAGGAGTTTTTTCAAGAACTTCTAGTACGGCTTTTATCAAATCCTGATGTTACCGATAAGCAAATTAAGAATCTTCGGGCTGGAATGCAAGTTTCGCTTTCGTTCAAAGATGGGGAAACTTTTTTACAAGACGTTTATTCAGTCCTTGCGGAAAACGGAAAACAGGAATTATTCCTAGAACTTGCAATAGAAGCCGTAAAACATCAGCCATTCTCACCAGATAGCACAAGAATGTTAGTTCAAAATCGTTGGTTTGTGGTATTAAGAATGATGCCGCCTGAAGAAATGGGAACTTTCTTAGCAAAAATTTATCCAGACATTGTCAAACACGGAGGATCGGAGTTATTTCAAGACCTTGCAAAAGAAGCCCTAGCACAGCTTTCGTCAAATCCTAATGCTACTGATGAGCAAATGAATAATCTTTGGATTGAGGTACTAAGAACGATTCCGTCTGAAGAATGGGAAACTTTCCTAACAAAAGTTTATCCAAACATGTCGAATGTCCAAAAACAGGAGTTATTCCTAGAACTTGCAAAAGAAGCCCTAGGACAAATTCATGGTATCGATGTTGAGCAATATAATAAATTTTTTGTTAACGTACTAACAACGATTCCGCCTGAAGAAAGGGGAACTTTCTTAGCAAAAATTTATCCTGACATGGTGCAAAATGGAGAATCAGAGTTATTCCTCGAACTTGCAAAAGAAGCCCTAGGACAGCTTTTATTAAAGAATGCTACAAGTTCTCAAATTTATAATCTTTGGAATGAAATACAAGCCGTATTTCCGCTTCAAAAAAACGAAAAACAGGAGTTTTTTCAAGAACTTCTAGTACAGCTTTCATCACATCCTGATGTTATCGATGAGCAAATTAAGAATTTTTGGAGTGAGGTACTAAGAACGATTCCGTCTGAAAAATGGGAAACTTTCATAACAAAAGTTTATCCAAACATGTCGTATGAACAAATGCTGGAGTTTATCCAAAACGCTCAGTACGAAATACAGCGTTAATTTACTTTTACGAGCTCTTTGGAGGCTTTGTGGGTGATACGACCCCAGGCTTTTTTGATGAAGATGACTAGAAAATTGTTGGCGGTGACGTTACCGGTGGTGGTAATGGGGTCAATGAGCATGTAGAAGGCTGTCATAAGGGCCAGCATCTCTTCGGAGAAGCCAAGGTAGTGTTGTAATATGGGCAAGGACACCATGATGGTTCCGCCTGGGATACCGGCGCCCGCAAATTTGTTAAGTACGAAGCAAAAACCGAAAAGCAAGTAGGTCGAAAACGTGGGCAAGGGATAGGCAAAGCTGTTCAAAATAATGACGGCTAAAATGGGAATGCAGATGGTGTCGCCGACCATATGGAAATTGATGCTAATGGGCATAACGGCGTTTGCTAGCACGGGATCCTTGGTGTTTTTGGTAGCGGCTTCAATCGAAAAAGGTAATGCGGCTGCACTCGACATAGTGGTGGCACCGGTTACCATGGCAGGGAAAATGTTCTTCAGTAGCGTTGTTGCGGGTATTTTTGAGCAGCGATGGGCAGCGTACCACCACAGGCATAGGTACAAGAACAAGAGTCCAATCATAATGGCACAGGGACGACCATTCGTTTGTAAGAAATAAAACATGTGGCCTTCAACCAACAGTTTCAGGACAAATCCCATTAAAAATAAGGGTAACGTAGGAATGAAGACATGTAGCATGAATCCCATGGTTAAGCGATGGACTTGCTTGACAAAGCTCAGATAGCGTGGAAAACCGAAAAAGGCGCTCAAAATACCACTGGTAATGCCTACGATAAGCGCCCAAGCGGTGGGTAATATTTGAGGTAATTTAAAGTAAAAAAATGGGGTGATATGCAGGCAAGTCTCTTCTAATGGCAGCCTTTGTCCAACGGGCCCGAAACAAGGAATAACGTAGCAACCCAATACGCCTGAGAGCATTAAATTTAGAAAATTAGAGGTTACAATCACGCCCATAACGGTAATGATGAACCATAATCCGTTGTTTTTGAGAGACGAAAATGCCATAGCTGTTCCGCTGAAAATCAAGAACGGGATGAACAACAACAACAGGCTTTTAAGCCCCATGCTGATCGTCAACGCCCCTCTTACAAAACTCAACGGCAATATGTTGTAAAACATAAAGCATGCCATCAATGTTATCACAATACGCACTAGCGGCTCTTTCAAAATTCTTTTAAGCCTTTTCGCTTTCATAATATAAATCTTCATACCACCACAGGATGCTTGACGCCAGCTTTTTTTAAGAGATTGTAGGAGGATGGTATCTGTTTGGATGTGTTAGATTTTGCAGGTTTGCTGCGATTACAATCTCTTGTTTTCTTAAAATGTGTTTACAAACGGTTTAAACCAGGGTTAACGATCACCCTTCAGGATCTGTTACGTTTCCATCGGTTATGAATGATAGACAAAAAATTTCCAAGCGAAGTCTCCAGCATATTGCCATGAGTAGCTTTCGCCTATCTGCAGGATCCAGTAGCCTTACGCCTTAACCTTACTATTTGGTCTCTAAGAACGATGCGATGCGTTGCTTTAACCGTTGCGCATCGTTTGCAAAGAGGCGGATGCCTTCTGCAAGCTTTTCTGTAGCCATCGGATCTTCATTCATCTGCCACCGAAATTGGGCCTCTTGAATAAGCGGTTGTTTAGCCGTGAGTGTGGGTGTTTTCAATTGTCGTATGACGGCCGTATCCATTTCGAGCATTTGATTGAGGAACTTAGGTGCAATGGTCAAACGGTCACAGCCGGCTAAAGCCAAGATTTCGTTGAGGTTGCGAAAACTAGCACCCATGATCTCCGTTGGATAGCCTTGGCTTTTGAGTAGGGTAAAGATTTGTTTTACGGATGTGACGCCTGGATCTTCCATTGTTTCATTGAACAAGCTTTTGACTTTGTACCAATCGTAGATGCGGCCTACGAAAGGCGATATGAGTGTAACGTTGGCCTGAGCGCAAGCCAATGCTTGGATGGAATTGAAAATAAGGGTGCAGTTGCAAGCAATACCTTGTGCTTCCAAGATTTTTGCCGCCTGAATACCTTCCCAAGTAGATGCAATTTTTATGAGCAGGCGCTTAGGATTGATCCCCATTGTTTCCGCATTATGAACCAAGCCTAAGGCCGCATCCACGGTTGCTCGCGTATCGAACGAATATTGACTTTCAACTTCAACAGAGACACGACCAGGGATGATTTCGAGTATCTTTTTTGCCATCAAAATGAGACAGGTTTCAAAAATGGATTGCGTCGAAACTGGATGATGGGCTTGCGAAAGCCACATATAGGCTTCTTGGAAAATTTGCTGAGACGGGTCTGCCTCAATTGCTTTCCAAATAAGGGTAGGGTTGGTGGTAGCCTCTTCGGGTTTTAGCCTTTTTATGTCATCTAAATTGCCGGTATCAGCGACAACGTTTGTATAGGTTTTCAGGGATTCAAGCGTGTTCATAATGATTTACAAAAGGGTAGTAAAAAACTTTCTAGAGCTGGCACAACACCAAAGTTAACTTCGGTCCGCCGAAAGCAGGTTTCTAAGGATTGAACCCATGAAGGATACAGCGATTTCAGAACGTTATTTTCAGGCATGTCGTGAATCAATTGACTGAGCGTTCTTTCTAAGGCGATGAAAATTTCCTGTACGCATTGCTTTTCCAGCCTTGCTTTTTGGGCGGTTTGTTCCTCTTCTTTCATGGTATCATTCTGAAATTCTAAGGAGGCTTTTTTCTGATCAATATAG
>CALXMI010000088.1 GCA_944389435.1 uncultured Opitutales bacterium | reverse complement strand
ATTGCCGCTAAAGCTCTGCCAGCAATTCAGGCTTATCAATTTGGTATTATGGAAGTGGCTGCTGATTGGAGTATTCAAGGTTGTGTGGAAAAATCGCAAGATCCTGAACTGTTGAAATAGTTTTATTTATGCGAGAATTTACGATCCAAAGTAAAAGACCAGAGCGATCAACCTTATTGTATGGCTTCCATGGGAATTTACGCCTTTAAGGCTAGTGTTCTGAAAAAATGCCTCGAGTCTGAGCATCATGATTTTGGAAAAGATATTATTCCGTCGGCCTTACAACAATACAGATTATCGGGTTACCTGTTTGATGATTATTGGGAAGATATCGGAACCATCGCTTCGTTCTTTGAAGCCAATTTGATGCTTACCGATTCCTTACCTGCTTTCGATTTTTATAACGAAATTGCGCCGATTTATGCCAACCCTAGGTATTTGGCTGCATCTAAGCTAAATAGTTGCACCGTCGAACATTCTATTGTTGCTGAAGGTTGTATTCTTACACGCACGCAACTGAATCGTTGTATTATCGGCATAAGATCCATCATACGTGGCGGGTCACAGCTAGAAAATGTCTACATGATGGGTGCAGATCGTTATGAAAATTTAGAACGAATGGAAAAGAATGAAGCCATTCAATTACCGAACATAGGCGTTGGTAAGAATTGCTACATTCGCAATGCCATCATCGACAGGAACGTCCGCATTGGTAACAACGTCCGTTTATCCCCCGAAGGTAAGCCTGACGGTTTTCAACAAGGGCCTATTTTGGTTAAAGATGGTATCCTATGTATTGAAAAGAACGGCATTATTCCCGACAATACGATCCTTTGATGTTTGACTGCTCGTAGGGTTTCAATTCATAAATAGGTAAAAGACAACGCTTTTAACTCATGGTATGTGCATAAAAGGACACAATACTAGTTGTTTTTATGATGCAACGATCCCTACCCCCTTGGTTTTTCGCAAACCTGGACGCGTTTTTGCGCCTGCGTATCTAAAAACGCTAAAACCTTTTGTTCCATTTGACGCATAATGACGCGGTCACTCTCGGCGATATCGTCGTAACCTGCCAAGTGTAACCAGCCATGGACCAAGTATAAGGTCAACTCATCCGTCAAAGATTGGAGGTGGTCATACTTAAGTGCTTCGTCAATGGAAATACAGATTTCGCCTGTGCGATAAGTTTCTGCCTCATCGGACGGAAAGGTAATGACATCGGTTGCATCGGGGGTTTGTAAGAATTGACGGTGTAATTGGCAAATAGTGGCTTCTGTTACAAAGGCTACGGAAATCTCTTGATAATGAATGGGGACAAAGCGTTCCACTTCTTCTAATAAAACACTGACATCCTTTACCTTATACTGCGGATGCTCGTTGTACGTTCCGATTTCCATAAGTATCACGCTGTCCCCTTGTTTACATGATGTCAACCGCTATTTTAGCGAAAATTTGATAGATGTTGAAAAAGTAAAAGAATTTAATTGGCTTTTGTATAAATATTTTATCTAATCCTTCGTCGTATGGTTTTAGTTATTTTGTGCTTGGGTTATTTTTTAGGCTCTATTCCTTTTGCTGTGTTGGTTGCTAAAGCTCATGGCGTTTGCATCTTTGATGTTGGGAGTGGTAATCCAGGAGCCACAAATGTGTTACGTGTTTTAGGGAAACGTGCTGGTTATACTGTATTTGTATTAGATGTCATCAAGGGTTTTATAGCGGTTCTAATCGGCTTGCAGATGCATTTACCTTACATAGCACTGATAGGAGCTTTATTGGGACATAATTTTTCGTGTTGGACGCACTTTAGAGGTGGCAAAGGTGTGGCCACATTGATTGGAGGCTTGTTTAGCATTATGCCATTGCCCGTGATTTCTGGCCTTTTGTTATGGGTTATTATTTTTAAACTTTTACGTTATGTATCGGTAGCTTCCATATGCTTTGTACTATCATTGTTACCCTTTTGTTGTCTGTACAACGGAATAGAGGCTTCTCGGGTTCATGTGTTTCCTTTATTTGTTTTGAGTATCTTGGTGATTTTTAAGCATAGAATCAACCTCGTCCGCCTTTGGCAAGGTAAAGAAAACAAATTTTAAGGAAGGAACGTATACAGAATGGTGGTATACGTAAAAAAAGTGGGGGGTAGTTTGCTAAGATCGGAAGCCGATTATTTGATAATAGCCGATTATTTGGCTCGATTTTATACGAAGCATAAGGCTCTTGTGGTGGTTGTTTCGGCTCAAAAAGGTAACACAAATGCACTTATTCAGCAAGCTGCTCGTTATTCCGTAAAACAGGGCGCTTCTTACGAATTATTGCTTAGTCTAGGCGAACAAAGATCGTGTGCGTTTCTAGGACTTGCACTCGAATCGTTAGGTGCCCCTGTTCGTATTTTCTGCGGCTTTCATGTTGGCATCTATCAAATGGGCGAAACCTTTCAAGTCAACCATGAAAGCTATCAACAGGCCTTACAAAAAGGGATTGTGTTGGTAAGTGGTTTCCATGTGCTTAACAACCAACATCAGCTGGTTAATTTGGGCCGTGGCGGATCTGATCTGACCGCTTTAGTGCTTGGGAAAGCTTTTCATGCAAAGCACTGTGATTTACTTAAAGATGTTCCTGGAGTCTACAGCACAGATGTGACAGTAGGCCCTCTCGGAACGTTTTTTAAAACCATTAGCTGGTTCGATTTAAAACAA
Source organism: uncultured Opitutales bacterium (assembly GCA_944389435.1). Taxonomy (GTDB): domain Bacteria; phylum Verrucomicrobiota; class Verrucomicrobiia; order Opitutales; family UBA9783; genus UBA1183. Next base: position 4,170 of record CALXMI010000088.1, on the reverse strand, counting down.
CTGAGTGATAAAGGAGCAACCGTTGTTCAATCGCAGGCCGTTGATTTTGCCCTAAAGCACCGGTATTCTTTTACAGTTACCGACCTGAATGGTTCAGGCACACAAGTGGGGGATCAAACAAGCCTGCGTTAGTTTTTTGCTTAAATTAAACCTTTGTCACTTACCCATAATTATACTTAACGACTTTTGCTCTCCATCGGAACATACCCCGTCCGCACGAGACTTATACGTTTTTATACATAAGCTAAGGGGTGTTGGTGGTTCCTGAGTAAGTTCTTGAGAAGGATGCCTTGTATGTCCTGAAGATTTGATGTGGCTTCTATTGATAGCGCCTCTGCGTAAACAAACCGAAAGATCGGTTTCTGGCAATCGCGGATCAAAGGAAGATGAACCCTTGGATTCTGTTGGCTTAACTCCCTCTGGATAGCAGGCAACATTGGCCGTTGTACTACCATAGTGATTGATGACTACGAAATTTCCTAATCCTTCGCATTTTTCAACAGCGCGCGTCCCATAGGCAATATCTAGTGCTCGATAAAATAAATCCATAAAAAAACTGTTTGTCCTTCTTGCACTTATTTCGCTGTCGTAAAGCTTTAACAGATTGTCTACAACCATATCTATCTTTTTTCTCACTACAACTAACGATGTATCTTTTTCGTTATATTCAAACCCGCGCTCAATAAGCGCCTTTGGATCATCAAACGCAGAGAATCCAACTGGGTGGTAACAGGTATCGCCACCGCAAACAAGTTTTACGCCCACTTTTGCAGCGCAGCTTGAATAAGTTGTGCTTAGACAGCTATAAGTCACAATGTCGAAAAGACTGCTATGGCGAATCATATTATTGCGGCCTATAAGATTATGCATTAATTCCTTCGTTGCTTCATTACCGACTACAAAGGGGCTTGATAAGGCATAAACGAAAAATCTAGGTGTAGTAACGTTATTAAATTCGGGGCCGAAAAACACTGGTCCGTAGGTTTTTACGAGGTGATAAGCAGCAGGGAAGGTAATTCCGCCTCCTTGACTGTGGCCTGTAATGATAAACCGTGTTTCTGGATCTTCTCCAACTAAGCGCCAAGCTTCACGTAGATTTTCCTCAATGCTTTCACGAGCAAGTAAGTATTTTTCAAAAAAACCACGATGAAAGCAAACATCTTGCAGGTTTAAATCTTCTGGCCCATTCATTTTGTCACTGGCAAAGTTTGTAAGCCAGCTGGGACCCAAGATACCGTTAAAGAGCTGGAAGTGTTTTGCTTGAGTTCCCCTAAATACAATTGCAATAATGGGAGGTGTTGCAGGTGTTGTTTCTGTAGCTTCAACTCTTTGTTTTACAGCAATAAAACCGGGATTATCGGATTCTATTACCTCTGTACTACTGACGGCTGTAACTAACCCTACTAGACCACCTACATGAGCGCCCTGAAGGCCTGTAAATGCCTTTAGGATCTGCCATATGCTTGTATGTCCATCATATTGAAAGATGTTTCTTCGAGGCTTTGTCAATGATTCAGGATCGGCATGCTTATCAGATGTAATGCGATAAGAACGTTTGCATAGAGAATGAAGTTCTTGTGTCAATGTTTCCGACATAAGGGGATTAACGCAGAAGACCCCTTTTTCGTCTTGCTGTACTAAAGGTCCATCTATGGTCGCGCCTCCGACTATTCCGTGAACGAAGGTGGACAATATAAAACCTAATTTAAAATGTAATTTTTTCTTGTTTATATTCATATGTATATATGTAAAACGGAAAAAATTTCGTTAACTTTAGGAAAATTTTACAAAAAGTAGAAAAATTTTCACATTCGCAAGCAGGAAAAATTTCCAAAGTTATCGAAACTTTCATAAACATTGATGCAAACTAATATTTAAAAATTTCTTGGCATAGGTTGTGCTCAGCAGAATGTACGTACAATAGAGTTATGCAAGCACCCCATAAACATCCTAAGCAAATACTGGAAGAATTAGCACAATTAGATAAAAAATTGGAAAAGTTACAACAATTTTTCAAGGCTTCTCGTACTGGTCGACCTGAAGATAGTCTGTTAACGAAGGAAAATATTGAAAAAGGTATTCAATTGCTTGAAGCAATAAATCCTGAAGACACGAACATAATCACTGCCTTAAAGGCTTTAATTCCGCTTGCCGAGAAAGATGATCAAGCGTTGGAAAAGGATATAAGCAAATCGGCCGTTTTACCATCGGTTTCATCAGATACTCATGAACCATATAATCAATGGACGCCAAGATTAAAGAGCAAAGTTCCCACAAATCGTGTCATTTAGCCATGTCCGTACCCGCCCTTAATTCTCTAAATGTTGAATATACGTACCCATCACCTTTACCTTCAGTGACGACCAAAACGATTGAGGCGATCCTGCAAGCTTTTAAGGAAAGATTTACAGGAGAAGAAGGAGAAAAAGAGGACACATTTGCTAAGCTAAGAAAAGATCTTATCGAAAAACTAAACAAAATTTTTGGAGCATCTACGTTTAGCCCTAACGAAAAGGGCCACATAACTCTTGCCAGGCTTGATGAAGTTTGCACCGATTGTGAGGAAGCTAATATTGCGTATAAGTTTTACGCTAAGAAAATTGTTCAGCAAATCAATCGCTTGACGGACATAATTGCGGAAGCTCAACAGGTTATAAACGCGATTGATGCTTGTGGATTGAAACCATATACGGAAGCGCAGTTAAACGATCTTGTACATAGCCTTTTCGTTAAGCTTGAAATCTTAAATGAGGAATGTCTGAAGATACAGAAGGCTTTTGGTACGTACTACGAATATGATCCCGAAGAAGATTTGTTTAAGGTAACAGAAAGCTATGACACAAAGTTGGACGACGAAGAAGGTAAGCCCGTAGCAGATCGTCCAACACTACGTAGCAGTATCATCATCTACAACGAACTTAACCTGATAGATCGACTAAAGTACATCAAATTATATTACGACACAGGTGGGGGCACGACAGCTTCTGTTTTTCCAGATAATAAAACCTATGGCTTCCCCTGTACAGAAGACAAGACGCAAGATGGAATATCAAAGGCTGCTCTAGAAAAGTTTTATCTAGGTTATTTGATTGATCGTGACGGCCCTATAAACGCCATTTCCAGCTTTTTAGAGATAAAAGTTTCAAGCTTACAAGCTACCATTAGCTTAATGCAAAAGAAAATCGAAGCACTTAACGTATACCTAGAATTTATCAACCGAGGCTTGGAATTGCTCAATCAGAGCCAAAGCAAAAGTTCAAAAGATGATAAACCTCGTATTCCGGACGGTACGATTATTGCTGTTACATATCTATGTGGCCAACTTATGTACAATTTGTACGAATATGATGGGAAAAATTATCTGGTTATTCCACGTCAAGATGGAGACTTTTTCCTTATCCCTGCAAATCAAGAAGGCATGAAAATGTTGTTAGGAGATAATGCTAATCAGAGTCCCCCTGTAGGCAACTCGGCTTTTGCTATACTAACAGGTGATAACTTAAAAATTGCAAAATGGGGCGGTACGGCAGAAATTCCTAAGGGTCGATACGAAAACACTAATAACGGCGCATTAGAATCTTATGAGCATTTAGGAACGGAAGCCTATCAATATGATCTTCCGTCAGATTTTACCGTACCCACACAGTTAGATGTGGCCACAATTATCCCAGGAAGCGTAAAATATTATGGAAAGAAGGAGATTTGGGATGGTCCTAAGAATGATACTGCGGAATGGAAAAGCTGGACCGACGCCATCAACTCATGGACAACCGCTTTCTCTACCAAAACACAATATATTAACACAGCAATTGAAGAAATAAATACGGATATTCAGGCCCTTAGGACCCGCATCGATACTTTAAATTCTTTGGCCAACAATTGGCGCGGTCGGTACCAAGAAACAGCAACGAACTACCTTAACCATATTCAATAATCATGCCAACAGATCTTTCAAGTATTACCTACCTTTTCCCAGCACCTGCATTAGCGAGTGGCGAACAAATTGGAAGCCTAAATGCAGATTCAGGTTTATATGTTTCAAACATTGGTACGATTTTAGATAAGTATCAAGGATTGTTTCAAAAATATCATGAGGTAAGAATGACTATCTTAACTGCCCTCAATGCTGCTACAAGTGTTGTAGATGGATTTGTGTTAAATAAAGCCGAT
>CALXMI010000087.1 GCA_944389435.1 uncultured Opitutales bacterium | reverse complement strand
TATTGGGTGAAGAGGTTCGGCAGTCGATTATAAAAAGCTTGAAAAAGTTAGTAAAGAATCCGGTGCAGGTGCGCGATGTTTACTTGTTTGATTTGTTTAATGATTCTCAAAATTTATCGAAGAAAAGTCTCGCGTTTTCCATTGTTTTTGGCTCTAATTGTGGAACCCCTACTGAGGAAATGGTGAGCTCCATTTTTGAGGCATTACAGGATAGTTTAGAGAAAACGTATGGTTATCAAGTAAGGAAGCAGTAATATGAGCGAATTATCCCTAAATCTAGACCATTTATCGAAACTGGCTCGCATTCAATTGCCAGAAGACGAAAAAAGATATTTATCACAGCAACTACAGTCGATTGTTGGCTATTGTTCGAAAGTTGCTTCGGCAGATGTAGATCATCTTGAGCCCATGGTTCATTCCTTTGAACACGAGGGAAATGTTTGGGCTGAAGATGAAATTGCCGAAGGTGATACGGTCGATTTTTTATCGCAAAATGCGCCTGAAATAAAAGAGAATCAAATAGTGATACCGAAGGTTTTATAAATGAACGACTTGATATTCAAACCTGTAGAGGAATTGATCAAAGGGTTGCAAGACAAGCAGTTTTCTTCCGTCGAACTGACGAAAGCCTATATTCAAAGGACACATGCAATCGATGACCAACTGAAGGCGTTTCTAAGCTTTGATGAAGATAAGACCTTGAAAGAGGCGCAAGCGTCCGATGAGCGTAGAGCCAAAAATCAATGCTTGAGTGACCTGGATGGTATTCCGGTTGGGCTAAAGGATATTTTTTCTGAAAAAGGGCAACCTTTGACTTGCGCGAGTCGCATACTGGAAAAGTTTGTAAGCCCGTATGATGCGACGCTTGTAAAGAAGTTACGACAATCCGGATTGGTTATGTGGGGACGGCTTAACATGGATGAATTTGCCATGGGATCGTCCTCGGAGAATTCAGCCTTTCAGGTTACCAGCAATCCTTGGAATTTGGAACGTATTCCAGGCGGTAGCAGTTCTGGAAGTGCCGCTGCCGTTGCGGCAGGCGAAGTGCCGTTGTCTTTGGGAACCGATACGGGAGGTTCGATCCGTCAACCTGCAGCATTATGCGGCATTGTTGGCTTGAAGCCTACCTATGGACGCGTTAGTCGGTATGGAATTGTCGCCTACGCCAGTTCGTTAGATCAAGCGGGGCCATTTGCAAGAACAACGAAAGGAGTTGCGCGTCTTTTGCAGGTTATATGTGGATCTGACGCCAAAGATGCCACGAGTGCACGTAGGCCCGTTCCGCAGTTCTTGAAAGAAATGTGTAGCTTTCAAGATAAAAAGTGGACGTTGGGTGTTCCAGAAGAATACTTTGGTGAGGGTTTGGATCCTGAAATTCGCGCGTCGATAGAATCGGCCATTGACTTTTACCGAAAGTGTGGCTATATCATCAAGCCTATTCACTTGAAAACAATTGAGTATGCGATCCCCGTATATTACATTGTAGCAACTGCAGAAGCATCTTCCAACTTGGCGCGCTATGATGGTATTCGTTATACCTATCGCAGTCCTAGAGCAAAAACCGTAGACGAAGTCTTCGATTTGTCCCGTAGCGAAGGCTTTGGCGATGAAGTAAAGCGTAGGATTTTGCTTGGAACGTACGTGTTGAGTAGTGGCTACTACGACGCGTTTTATGGAAAGGCTCAGAAGGTACGCCGGCTCATACACAATGATTTTATGGAAGCTTTCAAGACGGTTGATGCGGTTTTAACGCCTACATCGCCTGTTCCTGCTTTCAAGAAAGGCGAACGTACGTCGGATCCTTTGGCTATGTACTTGAGCGATATTTATACGATTTCGGTCAATTTGGCAGGTTTGCCGGGCTTGTCGATTCCTTGCGGGTTTACGCAGTCTCAGTTGCCTATAGGTATGCAGCTCATTGGTAGGCCTTTTGAAGAAAGTACGATTTTATCAATCGCTCACGAATTTGAACGTCAACATTCGTTTCATACACAAACCCCTCAACTGTAAACATCATGGATAAATACGAAGTTGTTATTGGATTAGAAGTTCACGTTCAGTTGAATACAACGACGAAGCTTTTTACACAGGTGCCTTACCGTTACGGTGAAGAGCCCAATACGTTGGTAGACGAAGTGGTTTTAGGTTTGCCAGGAACTTTACCGGTGCTGAATAAAGCTGCCATTTTGAAGACAGTCCAGGTCGGTTCGGTATTTGGTTGCAAGATTGCGCGTAAGTGCAAGTGGGACCGCAAGAATTATTTCTATCCGGATGCGCCCAAAAATTACCAGATTTCTCAATATGATCAGCCATTATGCGTAGGAGGTTTTGTTGAAATCGAGCTTGAAGGTCCTGCGCGGAATATTCAAGGGCAGCACCGCAAGGTCGCGCTCAATCGTATCCATTTGGAAGAAGACGTGGGTAAGTTGACTCATTTCGGTGATGAGTCTTGGATTGATTTCAATCGCGCAGGCACGCCTCTTATCGAGATTGTGTCGGAGCCGGATATGCACTCAACGACAGAAGTGTTTGCTTATTTGAAGTCGTTGGAAATGCATTTGAAATTTATCGGTGCGTCCAATTGTGATATGGAGAAAGGGCAGATGCGTTGCGATGCGAACGTAAGCATTCGTCCGATCGGAGCTACGCAGTTGGGAACGAAGGTTGAGCTTAAGAATTTGAATTCGATATCGGGTGTTTGCAACGGAATTGAACACGAAATTCGTCGGCAGATTGCTTTGGTAGAATCAGGCGACAAAGTTGTGCAGGAAACACGCCGTTGGGATGCCGATAAAGGAGAGAGCTTTACCATGCGTTCTAAGGAAGATGCGCACGATTATCGTTACTTTACTGATCCGGATCTGTGCCCGATTTCTTTGAGCGAGAGCATGATTGAAGAGCAGGTCAAGAAAGTGCCCGAATTGCCTTTTGCAAAGCAGGAACGCTACATGAAGGAATTACGGTTGCCCTATACCGTAACGTCAGTGGTTTGTTACGATAGGAACCTAAGCGATTACTTTGAAAGTGCACTGCAAGCTTACTCTAAGAATCCGATTGCGATTGCCAATTGGGTTGCGAATGATTTACTGCGAGAAATGGCAGACAAAAACACAGGTTGGTCCGCTTTATCGATTAAGCCTGCTCAAATTGCCGAATTAGTACAATTGATTGATGAACAGATTTTATCCAAGCAAAGTGCAAAGAAAGTTTTTACGGACATGTTTGCTACCGGTAAAAATCCGCGTCAGATTGTGCAAGAAAAGGGGTTGGAAATCAAGGTAGATTTGCAGGCGCTTAAGAAGTTGTGTGAAGAAGTGATCGTGGCGTTTCCAAAACCTGTGGCCGAGTTTAGGGCGGGTAAAGAGAAGGCCATCAATGTGCTTAAGGGGCAGATCATGCGTCAGACGCAAGGCAAGGTCCCTGTAAACATGATCGACAAGCTTCTTTTGGAATGTCTGAATGCTTAAGCGCGTAGAGCCGTAATCTTTAGATAGCCGGAATGAAAGGCTTTCTTTTGTTGTCGGCTGTTTCTTTATAAACGTGCCATTTGTACGCTTGGAACGATTGCAGGTGGGATAGATAGGCCTTGCTGTATTTTAAAATAAGCTGTGTAATTGTAGTCTTCTACTTTGATTATATCATTGACAGAAAAAGAGGATCGATGTATATTGGCTTTTTTGAGGTTGCGCTAACAAGGTTCCCGAAGTTTTTTAAGGCAGTCGATGGAGATAAATGGAATGAAAATAATGATGGGTTGGAATTGCTGGAGCGGCAGGAACGTTATTACGTTACGGGTTTTTACGATTAGCTGATTTTTCTGCCACTGATTTTCTATTGACGACACTTTTGGTTAATGTTTTAGGTTCTTTTTTGGCCGGATTTTGTTGTTCGTTTGGCCAACTGAAATTTCAACAATTTGAAGAGTTTTTTCCCATTATATTTATTGGTTTTGTAGGGGCTTTTACAACTTTCAGCACGTATACGCTGGGTAGTGTTAAGCTGCTTTTTGCTGCCCAGTATGGGAAATTTGCAATGAATATTTTGTTGCAGAATGTTACTGGACTTGCTGCAGCCGGAATTGGGTTCTGGCTTCCCAGAGTCCTTTGTCGTTGATCATACATGCTGTAAGTTTGCTATGGTAGATTTAAGACAAAACCAGGATAAATTTATTGTAAATCCATGATAAATTTAGAGTATGGTGTGGACAGACCCCTGGTAACCAAGCAGTCAAAAATAGGTTCAGATGGTGCGAATGAAGTTAGCGACTAATTTCATCCAGTTCGGTTGTAATAAGACACCAGGCGAGAGGAGGATACTGGTAATAAAAAGCATAAAGGGCGTCTTCAAAGAACTTTTCACAACCTACGACTGCCATGGAGCGATGGGGTAGGCTCGGATGTTGAGCTGGTTGAAGTAGGTTTTGTTAGGATCGATAGCCTCCGAAGTTTAACCGACTGCTAACTTCCACATCACGTTTCTGTAGTCAAAGATACCAGAACGAGATTGACCCACCTCCTGCTCTAAGTTTGGTCGGCATCGAAGGTTAAGAGGGTACTATGGGGTACGATGATGGTGGATGTGGGGTGAGCATCTACCATTTCGAATGGTCATTAAGTGCAGGTGTGGAGCTGAAACTACATCAGATGGACTTGGTTTTCAGTAGTAAGTTGACGCAGCTTGGTCGCGATCAATGGCATCCTCTACCGCTTAAGATTTGGATGGGGTACCCCAGTTGTTCGAGTGCTGATGAGAAGACTCAGACCGCTCTAATCGTTACCTGGACAACTTTCGATTCCATATCACAAAAGATGACAGAAATAGAGACTTCCAGGTCAGATGGAATTGGAGATCAAAAGTAGGTTCAGACGAGGTTAAAACGATGCGGATGGTCAAAATCTGCGAGATTGGTCTGGTAGGACGCGATACAAAAAGGTTTTACAATGAAATTCTTTTCAAATGGTGGAGGTGGCGGGGATTGAACCCGCGTCTTTTACAAAATCCTCGGAAGCTTCTACGTGCGTAGTACCTTGTTAGAGTCCAAAGTAATGCCATAGGTACATGTTTTACTTTGCAAGTTACCTAAAGATACGGCAAAAATCGGCAACATCTTTTTGCTATGCTCGTAAAAACAGCCCTTAATACTTAACGAGTATGGGTATTAAAAGCAGAACTGTATTCAATGACAATTCATAAATCCTAAGCAGCCATTGCAGAGGCGCTTGGGAAGAATGCAATATTATTCTTTACACTTATTGCTACGATGGATTGATAACGAAGCCAACCATCATCTTCGGCATGCCACTTTCGGATCATCTGCAAAATCGAATCCTGAACACCCCCACTATCAAAGACCTTAATAATAGAGTAGTGAGAAAATATCTTTTGTCAAGGGTTAAGCAGAGATTTTAGGCCTTCGTTAGACTGAAAGATTTTTCATAAACTTCATACAAAAACTTGCGCTTTGTTCAAGAATCATTTTACATAGAAGGAAGTTAGAAAGTTGGCATGAAATTAGTATTTGTTACAGGAGGCGTTGTTTCGTCATTAGGGAAAGGGTTAACCGCAGCATCTTTGGGTACATTGCTCGAGCATCAGGGATTAAAGGTAGGGTTGCAAAAGATGGATCCTTACCTCAATGTGGACCCTGGGACCATGAGCCCTTGCCAACACGGTGAGGTTTATGTATTGAATGATGGGGCTGAAACCGACTTAGATCTTGGTCACTACGAACGTTTTACGCACGTTAACCTTTCTCGTAAAAACAGTATTTCTTCGGGACAAATTTACGAAACGGTTCTGAAGAAGGAGCGTAATGGCGATTATTTGGGTAAGACTGTTCAAGTTATTCCGCATGTTACTGATGAGATCAAGCGTCGCATTTATGCAAGCGTAACGGAAGACGTCGATGTCTTGATTACGGAAATTGGCGGTGTTGTCGGCGATATCGAAGGTTTGCCATTTTTAGAAGCTTTACGTCAAATTGCCCTCGAGCAGGGACGGGAAAATGTTTTGTTCATGCATACAACGTTGTTGCCGTATTTGAAGGCTTCGGCGGAATTGAAAAGCAAGCCGTCCCAGCAGAGTGTTGCAAAATTGCGCGAAATTGGTATACAGCCTGATATTTTGATTTGCCGCACGGAATATCCAATGGACAAATCTATTCGCGAAAAATTGAGCTTGTTCTGCAACGTGCCAGCTTCGGCGGTCATAGAAGAATTGGACGTTGAAACCTCCATTTATGAATTGCCATTGTGTTTGCATAAAGAACGGTTGGATCAGCTTGTTTTATCACGCTTAGGCTTGCCTTACCGTGCACAGCCACTGGATGAGTGGGAGGTGATGGTTAAGAAAATAAAGCAACCTAAGCATCGCGTTCGCATTGGTCTTGTCGGAAAGTATACGGATCTGAAAGATGCGTATAAGTCGGTCTATGAAGCTTTATTTCATGCGGGCATTGCGAATGATTGTGATGTGGAAACGAAGACGGTCGATGCGGAATTATTGGAGACCGAAGGTGGGTTGTCCGAACTTAAAGATTTGGATGGCATCCTTGTGCCGGGGGGCTTTGGTTCGCGTGGCGTGGATGGCAAAATGCAAGCTA
>CALXMI010000086.1 GCA_944389435.1 uncultured Opitutales bacterium | reverse complement strand
GTCTGTTGATGGCTTTTTCGCACGTGGGGCATGACACGTGTATTGGTAACGACAGTATTTTGGCCAATCAAGTTTTGCTAGCAGGATGTGTGACCATTGAGAGCCATGTTTTTTTAAGCGGAGGATCCATGGTACACCAACATGTTCATGTGGGTGAAAGCGCATTTGTTTCAGGCAATTCGGAAGTCACCATGCACATTCCCCCTTTTGTTACGGTATTAGATCGGAACAATGTATCGAATTTAAATGTGGTGGGCTTACATCGTCGACAATTTAGTTCGGAAGAGGTTTCTGACATAAAGGCCTTATATCGGCACATTTACGGCAATCAAAATCTGTCCTTCAAAAAGAAGGCTGAGCAATTGCTTAACGATAAGCAGTACAAGACAGGCAAGGGTGAGCAATTCATAAGTTTCTTTGTCCAAGAGATGCCGTCGCGGGGTTTTGTCTATCCAAAGAACGCGTAAAGCCAACAGGATTTACCGGTTGTGTCATTTCTCTAACGCTTACACCAGAAAAACATTGACAGCAAACGCTTACATTTACAGAAGATAAAGGATACTCGCGAAAGAATAGCTGCGTTGCGTCCCTCGTCCCTTATTATGGTTATAGACTTACGCAAGCAGCTTTTTTAAGGCCTCTCGCTTTTGAATATTTTCTTTAAGCAATTTCTTAACACCATCTTTTACACCTTGAGGTGCACACTCAACAAAGCGAGGATTGGCTAATTTTTGCTCAGCGGCCAGAATGTGTTGCGTCAAGGTATCGATTTCTTTTTGAATGTTTGCCATATCGTTAGAGCCTTCTTCCTTCATCAAGACGATGCCAAAGGTTCCCCAAAGGGTAACGATTTTAGGCATATCTTCGGGCATTTCAGAAACTTCGTCTATAGCTTGTACGCCGACCATCTTTAGAATCAAGTCTTTATGCTTCTTAAATAAGGCGCTATAGGCGGGCTCCAGATTGACGCACATGGTTGTCTGCTTATTGGAAGCTAAGTTGTTGGCGGCCTTCAAGGAACGAAGTTCGCTGACCAACGTACGTAACTGTTCAACGGTATCGATGTCCTCTTGGTTTTGACTCAAGACTTTGCTTAGACGTTGGTTAAACGCGTCAAGATCCCAGCCGGCCGACTGAATAAAACTTTCACTTAGATGCAATTGATGCCAAAGCTCTTCTGTAATGTAAGGTGCGTAAGGATTCAACATGATAAGCATCTGGCGTAAAAATAGATCTTGAACCGCATGGCAATGACGTGACTCGTTCTTTTGCACTTCTAGGTACCAATCACAGAAAACGTTCTTAAAGCACTGCTGCAACAACTTGATTGCGGTGCTAAAGGAATACGCATGAAGCAAGTTGTCGTATTCGAGCATCGTCTTTTGCAGACTCAACAGCAGATGTTCATCGTAAACGGATAGATTTTCAAGTTTTTCAAAAATGTCATCCAGCGACGTATAGGCAGCTTCAACGCCCTGCATTTGGCGGAAGCGACACGCGTTCCACAGTTTTGTGCAGAAATTACGACCTTGAACCAAGAAACGTTCATCAAAGCGTATATCTTGACCTTGAGGAGCTATCGACAACAGTCCAATGCGGACACCGTCGGCACCAAACTGTTGGATAAGTACGAGCGGATCAGGCGAATTGCCAAGGCTTTTAGACATTTTACGACCAATGGCATCTCGTACGATACCTGTAAGGTAAATGTTTTTAAATGGAACACGTTGCGCTAAGGGCCTATCTTCTAAGAATTCTAAAGACGCAATGATCATGCGTGTAATCCAGAAAAACAGAATATCGGGGCCCGAAACAAGCGTATGTGCCGGAAAATAATCGTTAAAAAATCGTTTGGCTTTTTCTGTATTATCCAGATAGTGCAAAGTTCCCAAAGGCCATACCCAAGAAGAAAACCACGTATCCATTACATCTGGATCCTGATCCCAATTTTCCGGATCTGCAGGCCCTTCTACGGAAACATGCAAAACAGAAGGATCATCCTTGCGATACCAAACAGGAATGCGATGACCCCACCAAAGTTGGCGGCTTATGCACCAATCTTGAATGTTTGAAAGCCAGTGAAGGTACGTTTTGATCCAACGTTTAGGCCAAAAATGAACCAGTTCTTTTTCGGCAAGCGCTTTAGCCTCTTCAACTTTTGGATAACGCACAAACCATTGTTCCGAAAGCCGTGGCTCTATCGGTACATCGGCTCTTTCAGAATAGCCAACCGCATGGTTGTAAGGTTTTATCTCTATAATGAAGCCTTTTTCTTGCAAGGCTTCCACAACAGCCTTTCTTGCTTCAAAGCGATCCATACCTTGGAAGGGAGCTCCTTGATTGTTGACGATGCCACGTTCGTCTAAAACCTCAATGAACGGCAATGCGTGACGTTGTCCTACGGCAAAATCAATGGGATCATGCGCAGGTGTAATTTTTAAAGCACCGGTGCCAAACTCTCTTTCGACGACTTCGTCGGCAATAATAGGAATGGTTCTTGTTTGATCGAACGGACATTGGACGTGCAAGCCAACCAAGTCTTTATAGCGATCATCTTGAGGATGAACCGCCAAGGCAACGTCCCCCATGATGGTTTCTGGACGTGTGGTTGCAACGGCGATGAATTGGCCTGGTTTTTCCACAATATTGTACCGAAACGTGTATAAAAACGCTGGCACTTGCTTCATGATGACCTCTTCGTCACTCAAGGCCGTTTGCGAAATAGGACACCAATTAACCAAGCGTTTACCTTTATAGACGTAACCGCGCTCATAAAGTTTTACAAAAGCCGTCAATACATGCTTGGAGTAATCCGGATCCAATGTATAAGTTGCACGTGACCAATCGCACGAGACGCCCAAGCGCTTTAATTGCTCAAAAATGATGTTTCCATGTTCTTTACGCCAGGCTTCAACGCGTTCCAAAAACGCCTTTCGCCCCAGTTTTTGACGCGACAAACCTTCTTTTTTGATAACTTTTTCAACTTTGCTTTGCGTGGCAATACCGGCATGGTCGGTTCCTGGAATCCATAGAACATCCTTACCCTGGATGCGAGCCCATCGGCACAAAACATCCTGTATAGAGTTGTTTAAAGTATGGCCCATGTGCAATATGCCTGTAACATTTGGGGGAGGCATAAAGACCGTGAAAGTGGGCTTGCCATCATGCTTAACATCAAAGCAATGAGCTTCTTTCCAAAGGGCGTTCCACTTTTTTTCAATTTCTTCCGGCATATATGTTTTTTCCATGAGAACCATAACAGTGATATTCAGCGCTAAAAAAGCCCTTTCGTCCAGATTTTTTTATAAAATTAATACAAAAGCAGATACGCTTACGGAAACCCGTAATGAAGGGTGAAAAACAGTGACTGAAGACCCTACCCGAATAAACAAGAAAAACCAAACCCTATGAGGCATCTTCAAGAAAGGTTTTTTCGAAAAAGGCGACCTGTTTTCCTCCACAAAGTTTCTGTTAAACGGTAAATAGCGGCTCGACAAAACCGCTAATCACGTTTAAGGTAAGCAATCGGCCTATTTTTTGTTATGAAAGGCTTGCAGGAATTGACTTAAGCGCTCCTTCATTTCAAGGCGCGACACAATTTGATCCAAAAAGCCATGCTTTAAAAGGAATTCAGCCGTTTGAAAGCCTTCTGGCAGGTCTTGCTGCGTGGTATCTTTAATGACGCGAGGGCCAGCAAATCCAATAAGGGCGCGAGGTTCAGAGATAATAATATCTCCAAGAGATGCAAAACTTGCCATAACCCCTGCCATGGTCGGATTGGTCAATACGGAGATAAAAGGCAAGCGTTTCTGGCTTAGATAAGCCAAGGCCGCGCTTGTTTTAGCCATTTGCATCAAGCTTAGAATACCTTCATACATACGTGCGCCACCCGAAGCAGAAACAATAATGACCGGTAAATTTTTCTCCACGCCACGTTCAATGCATCGTGTAATCTTCTCACCAACGACGGAGCCCATGCTGGCTCCCAAAAAACGAAAGTCCATAACGGCAATGCTGACTGGATATCGATCCAGATTCCCTGTTCCGGTGATAACCGCTTCTGTTAATTGCGTTTTGGCTTGGTTTTTCTTTAGCTTTTCTGTGTAGGGTTCAATCCCTTCAAAGTGCAATGGATCCAAGGATTGCAAGTTTGCGTCCGTTTCCGAAAAAGTTCCTTCATCGATGAGCAAGCGAATCCGCTCAGGTGCGGACAAAGGGAAATGGTAACCACTCTGTGGCATAACCATCCAATTCTCTTGAAGGGCCTTATTGTAAACAATTTCTCCAGAAATAGGACATTTTGTCCAAACATCTTTTGGAATATCGTTCTTACGAACGGTAACCGTTGAATATTTTGGTTTACTGAACCACGACATGTTTTTCCTTTTTGTTAACTATGAGCTAGGGTAAAAACACGGATATCTCTTGCGCCGTTTTTATACAAAACGCTTGCACACTCGTTTAAAGTGGCGCCTGTTGTAAAAACATCGTCCACCAAAACATAGGTTTTAGATGCATCCAAGTTGTTTACCTTTAACACAAATGCATCTTTAACATTCGCTTTTCTTTCATTCCGAGTCAAGCTTGTTTGTGAACATGTATTTCTTTTTCGACTCAAAATGTCCATATAGGTGCCTTCACAAAAGTTTTTTAGCAGTTTAGCAATGAGGGCGCTTTGATTATAACCACGGCGCCACTTTCGAATAAAGTGGAGTGGAACTGGTACAAAAACGGCTTGATTCAAAGTACCCAGCTTTTGAGCCTTATGTTTAAAAATCTTGCGTAAATCTTCCGTTAAATAGGTGCCATTTTTATACTTTAATGTATGGATAAATTCTCTACCTAGATGGTTAAAGGCAAACAAGCTGATACCTTCTTTAAAGAAAGGATTAAGGTCTAAGCAATTCTGACAGATGGCAGAAGGGGCGTCTGTCGTAGATCGTCCACAGCGAGGGCACGTGTGGTCGCCGGTAAATATGAGATCCTTGAAGCACTCGTGACACAAATAGCCACCTTCATGGGATGGAAGCGTCCGTTGACATTGAAGGCAATGCCTGGGGAAAAACAGATCTAACACTTTGTCCAAGAAATGCATGTACGTATAAGAGATTGAAGGCTTTCAACGCCAAAGGTTACAGCCCACGTGAAGGCAAAAACGTAAAGGCTTATCAAAAAGATCGCGAGGAGTTGGCAAAAAAACAGCAAAATGCCATCATGTTCCAATAAAGCCAAGCCAAACAACAGGATGACGCCTGCAGGCGCTGTATTTGTTAACGGAATCGGCAAGGCCATAATAAGGGCCAAAATGCAAATGTTGATGCCGATAATCTTTTTATTTAGCAACTTGCCTATCCATATACAACGTTGAGGGCGCACAAAATATTCCAAAAAGGCCAACATTTTAATGCCACATGTTACGCACTTGGAGGGTAAGGTAAACTGTTTTTTGCCTATGTTTTCTGGAAAGACAATGATAGGTTTTTTGCGGAATAGAAGCGTTCCCATCCAAAATAAAAGCAAGCCTAAAGGTGTACTGTAGCCGGGTGCTGGCATGGGCAATGCGCTGGGTAATGAAACCAAAATAATCCAAAATCCAAAGCTTTGGTCTTTCATTTTCTGTTGTAAATCCGCCAAGCAGGTTGTAATAGCTCCCGAAGGCGAACGCATTTTAGAAAGAATAGAAGATAGCCTCTCCATAGTGTGATAGCATGAGACGGAAGTTTGCGCAAAACCGCCTTGGGTGTCAATTTTATTTTTAGCATTCGTGGTGCCTAAAAAAAGGTCCCGTAACGACTTTCGTTAAGGCCCATTTTTTTGCCTAGCACAATCTTAGCAGAATTGTAGAAAAAAAGCTTGATGTTTTAGGTGTCACGATTTAGTGCTACCTCTTGTGTCATGTAGGGATGTTTTTTGTATGAAAACGAAAATTAAGTTAAAAATTTTTCTCACACTGACATTAAGTGGATGGACATGGAATCAGATGCCTTATGCTGATGTAGCGGCCAACGCTTTTCATGATCTGTCGAAAGATCTGCTATTACAACACGTGCAAACAACATGGCAACTTCCGGGTATTAAGACGCAAGCGGCTGAAGTTAAAGCGTCGTCTTCCTGTTCAGTACCGAAACCTGAAAAAACATTGGTGCAACGGCTGGAGCACATTATTATTCCGCAGGTCTCCATTTGCCGCATTCCTTTTAGTCAGGCATTAAAGCTTTTGACGGAAATTACGCGTGTTCACGATTTGGAAGGCGGCGGTATTAATTTTATTTTAGTCGATCCAGAACATAAAGATCCAGAAGTTAATCTAACAGCTCAATCTATTTCTTGCAAAAAAATTTTAGGCTATTTGGCTGAAATGACACGCTTTGAAATGGCGATGGATGATAATGTTATTGTTTTCCGAGATCCGCTTTGCCGGGCCGCTCAAATTGAAACAAAAATTTTCAATGTTTCCCATGGTAGCCTATCGCAATTGTTGAAGCGTATGGATTTTACTGCTCAGAAACAGCCTGTAGAAAAAAATGAAAGCAAAGCTGTTCATAAAGAAGATGATGCTAAATTTTTCCGAAAAACACAGAACTTAAAGTCGTTCTTCGAACATATGGGTATCTCATTCGAAGACAAAGGGACAGGAATTGTTTACGATGGCATTCATATCATAGCTTCTCATCGCCCTGTTTGTCTGCAGAAAATAGAATCTATTTTGTCTCTTTATCAGGACAACAAGCAGGTATCGATAGAAACCAAATTTCTGGAAATACAGCAAGGAGTTTTGGAGGAACTAGGTGTAAGGTATAATGTTAACCGAAAAGACCGTCCTGTATCCGGTACGCAAAATAGCTTGCGTGAGTTATCTTCTTTGTTGAATACATCTACCGTTGCTAAAGATTTTGCAATTCCCAATGGTTTAAATTTGGGGACAAGCACCGAAAATTTTTTGGACGCCACTGCTTTTTTAAATAAGTACCAAATGAATTTTTTACTAAAATCGATAGAGCAGCGTACGGATGCCGATTTAATGAGCGCGCCCAAGGTGACGGTGCTTTCAGGGCATAAAGCAGAAATTGTTGTTGCTCAAGAGTTCCGATATCCGCAAAAATACCGCGATCCGCAATGTAAAGAAGGTGGCAAGCATGGCAATCAGGGGTCTGTATTGTTGGCAGGTGTTCCAGAGGACTTTACAACGCGAAATGTAGGCGTAGAGCTGACGGTTTTACCTTTAGTTGAACAAATGGACAAAATCCATCTAACACTGGAACCGTGTGTTACGGAATTTGATGGATTTGTTCAATATGGGGGCAAGAACCAAATTGCTGCCGGGAATAATTGTACAGCAAGCGATTCTGGTTATCTACAGCCAGTTTTTTCAACTCGAAAAATAAAAACGGAAGTCTTGCTTCACAATGGGTCTACGTTGGTTATGGGAGGCTTAACACGCGAAGAAATTAAAGAAACGCGCGATAAGATTCCGGTACTGAGCGGCATTCCGCTTTTAGGAAAGCTTTTTTCGGCCAAAGGTACGACAACCCATAAAAAAAATTTGCTTATATTTGTAACTGCAAATTTAGTGGATGAAAAAGGCAGGCAGACGATTGAGACAGAATTCCCTCTGTAAGCGTTGTAAAAGAGCCAACATATTGTTGGCGTGCATGTTGCTTATTGCCGTGGGTGGCCTAATTACCTACTTCAGTGGTACTTGGTTTCATCTGTTTACAGCCGAAAAGCAGAAGTGTTCTCGTATTCTTTTGCGCGAACAAGCCTTGCATGTATTTCATTACGCTTTTGAGCAGTTGAAAGCCACGGCCTCAAATAACGACACCCTTCCATTGAAAAAGGATAGCCTGTTTTTTTCAATAAAAGGTGCCTCGCAAAAATGCCTCGATACGGAATTTTCAACGATAGGCCTTTCCTATCAGTTCACCGCTTTGTTTGACCAACAGCCGTCATGTTGTTTCTTGTTCGAAGGGGAAGGTTTACGTAAGCCCTTAACAGAGGTCATGGATTTATCGAATCATTTAGCAAATGAATACTTAAAGTCCGCCTACACAGATCGAGACATTTTGTATGCCAAGAAACGTTGGGAGTTTTTGCAGCAACATGCACAGGACGCTCCCTTGCCGCCCTGTCTGTTTTTCCCATACATATCAAGCGTTTGTGAGGATAGTTTAACATTTTACAATCCTTACGATAGGGTTCTCAAAGGCAATGTACTTTTTTCTATAGAAGGTTCTGTTGTTGAAGAAGTGTCTTTGGAAGAACGTATGAGAGCAGCAATAGTAAAGCAACCTTTTTTAGAACGTTGTTCTGTAGAGATGAATTTAAGTAGTAAGGACTTTCTATCAATAAAACTACCAGGCAAGCCAAACATTTCTCGTGTTTTTCTTTTAACGAAAGAGGATAACGAAATTAAGCTGCCATGTCCTAAGGCCCAAGAATTCGTACCGCATCGTCGCCGTTGGCAGAAAAAGTCGCCAGCGCTTGTTTCCAAACCGACATTGCTTCCTTCCCTAGAAACAAATACGTGGTTGTCTCAAATCAAGACCTGTTTTTGGCAACCCAAGGCAACGCCTATCGCTTTGGAAACCTTGTTGGACATGGTTTGGAATCGAACGTTTGTGGACAAGCAGGCAACGTTTGTTAGTTTTAATGCGCCTAAAAGCCTTCTTGTTCAACAGCTCCAAAGTCTTTTGCCGGAGTTGACCAATGCAGACATAGATGCTTTTTTAGAGAGCTTTTCCGGTCCTTATAGGGATGGCCTTGCTTTTATCACGGCTGTGGAGAATTTTCCTCGCATGCGGCCGTATTTATATCGATTTAAAAACATATATGGTCGGCCGGAGGATTTTCTCATCGATGTTTTTGTTAAAGCACAACAGACAGTCCATCTTCAGGCACATGTGGTACGTTGTTGGAAAGATGAAAAAGAGGCTTGGGAGATGAAATACCTAGATTTTTTGCCTTCGCATACTCGTTAAACGACAAAAAAGGTGTTAGAGAAGTCTCTTTTTAAGGTATCTGAAAATTTTGTAAGTGTTCGGCTCATATTTTTGAAGAAAAGCTTTGTCTTCTTGGTAAAAATGTTTTTGTATAGAAGCATTAAATGAGCTTGAGTGGTGAAATTGGCAAACACGCCAGACTTAGGATCTGGTGCCGAAAGGTTTAAGGGTTCGAGTCCCTTCTCAAGCACCATGGTTAGTGGACGGCTCTCTGAAGGTCTTTCTTGCCGTGGAAGTCAGTTGAATAATTTTTTCAAATAACGCATTTTTAGCTTGAGAAGATTTTAGAAATATGCTTACAATTACACCAATCCATGAAAGATCACGTAAATGAGCTTTTGAACCATATCGGAGAAGGGCTAAGCTTACCAGAATTAAGCTTGGACGACAACAACCATTGTATTTTGTTGTTCGATGAAAAAATCGTTCTCAATATTGATTTTGATGAAGAGGGTAATAAATTAGTTATTTATGCCTACATTGGCGAGATTCCGTTGGAATGCCGTGAAGCCATATTTGAAAAAGCCTTGGAGGGTAATTTCTTTTGGAACGAAACCGATGGTGGAACCTTGGGAATCGATAAGCAGTCTCAATCGCTTGTTTTAGCGAAAGCCTTTGCGTTACCTCTTGAAAATTTTAACCAATTCGAAGATCAACTTGCAACTTTCGTCGAAGTGGTTGAAAAATGGATCAATCGTATAGAATTATTCCTAAAGGATGCAGAGGAGCGCCTGATGGATAGTTTATAAGTTTTTAACAAGGACATTATTATGCATACAAATAAAGCACTCTCAAAAAAAGGAACGTTTGCACCCGTTCTTATCGATAACATAGGACTTGGTGAGCACTCGATTAAGCACTTGCAGCATTTGAATCAAGTTCCACCGTCCGTCCCAAGACAAGGCGTTTCTTATTTTCAGGCAAAAGCCTATTTGGGCTAACCTATCCATGCCTCTGGTGTTCAAGCAACACCAAGAGGCCTTGGTCCACCAGGGCTTTAGTCTTTAGCTGGTGATTTCACCTGTAGTTTTTTTGGAAAACTTTACAGTAGAGAGGTTTTTCACAAGCACCAAATATAAGGGTTTAAAGGTAACTTTTTGCTTGCTTGGGAAGGTTGAAGAAAGCTTCTTGGGTTAAGTTTAGACCAGCTTACGGCTAAAAGCGTAAGGGGCGTTTTATGATTACGATCGAGATCGTTAATTTTGCGGTTAACAATAGATCCCCAATAAAAAATTTTGTTTGTACTGAAAACAAGTTGGTGCGCTCTTAGTAAATAAAACGGTCAAAAAACATTTGGTGACGAAACCAGGTAGTTTGTTTTTTGGCTAAAGCGTACGTATTTTTTATAATTTGCGCTTCGAGGGCTTGAATGGATATTTGAGAATTTTGGATAAAATCTAAGGTCTCTCGGTATCCAATGGCAAGTGCGGCCGGTGTGTCAGGTTGTAGCAGATCTTGTTTTAATAACGTTCGAACCTCTTCTATGAGCCCTTCTTGCAGCATGTTTTTAACGCGAAGACGAATGCGAAGCTTTAAAATTTCTAAAGACGGTTGCAGCAAAAAACATTTTTTTGTCAAGTCAGGAAAAGGCTTTGGCATCGACAAAAACTGCTCTTCGATTTCCAATAAAGATCGACCTGTTAGTATGCAACGTTCAAGTGCTTTTTTCACCTTTCTCGGATTTGACAAATCCAAATGGGCTGGTATTTGTGGACTGAGGCGTTTTAGTTCATGAATAAGGGCCTCTATACCGCATTTTTGCTCGAGATCCTCGATCTTTTGCGTAACGTTATGGTCGGGCGTAACGGCGTCTACCATGGGTGTTAAAAAGCTTTTTAAATAAAAGCCAGAACCTCCGACCACCATTACGTTCTTGTTTCTACTTGTAATATCGGAGACCACACCCTGGGTGTAATCGACATATTCCTTAATGGAAAAAGCCCTACGGGGATCTGCAATGTCAATCCCCCAATGAGGAACTTGAGCACGTTCTTCTTGAGTAGGTTTAGCCGTTCCGATATTCATTCCTCGGTAAAAGGCAGAAGCGTCGCAGGACAAAATTTCGCAGTTGTTTTGTAAGGCAAAACGAATGGCAAATGCGGTTTTTCCGGAGGCTGTAGGGCCGGCTAATATGTAAATTGTGGGCATAAATAACTGCACTTGGATATGGATTGTTTTACACTTTTTATCAAGCCAGGATGAAAAATGGCGATCGTTTGCTTGATTTCTTGCGTTGTTGAGCACCTGGCATCTGTTATCGTATCAGGATGGGGTTGGATGGCAAGAAACTGCGGATGATATTTTGCTTTTAATTCGGGGTTTTGATCAAAAAAGGAAGGATCTTTTGCCTCAATTTCCATGATATAAGCAGCTGCCTTATCGCCATTATTATGCCGATCAGCTAGCAAGAGCAACAGCTTAAGGACTTCTATATCCTTAGGATCCCTCTCGTAAGCCTTAAGGGCCCAAAATTTGGCGCCATCCAAAATATCGCACAACAGGCATAATTGTGCCAAATGTTTTACGAGATCGGTTGGGATGGTTGTGAAGCCCAGAATGCTATTCAAACAAGCCGATAAAGCGTTTGGCAAAAGCCCTTGTTGATATTCCAGATTCGATAAAGCCAGCCAAGCTTCGTAATCTTTTGGCATTTGTTCTATATAAATCCGATAACAACGTGCTGCCGACTGAACATAGTTTAATTTTTCATAAAGTTGGGCACCATAAAGCCCGGCCTCACAATATTCGCCAAAATCAACCGCATGAACCAACTGTTCAAACAGAAAAGCCGCTTTAAGCGTGTGTCCCATGGCTTCATGAGAAAAGGCTAAAATCTTTAACATTTCCGCATCATCAAAGTCCATATATGGGACCAAAACCTGGATAGCCAAGGTGTAGTTTTTTTCGTCGTAAGCCTTGCGTGCATTCTGTAAAGCTTCACGATAAGGTTTATCAGAATGCGAAGATCGACAGCCAAACAAAAGACTTAAGCAGAAAACAATAACTATTTTACACACGAAAGAAAGATACAAAAACTTTTTGTAAAAAGCAAGATAACAGTCCTCTTTGTATCTCTTGTCATTTAGTTTTGTGTCAACAGATCTTTTTTATATAACAGCAAGGTATTGGGTAAAAAGGTCCAACGAACGAACCGCGTCGATCGCTAAAAGAGCATCTTCGGTTATTTTCGAAAGATCTTTTATACTTGCCCGATGAAGTACTTGTTTTAAATATGGGATCTGGTCTTCGTAAATCGAGAAAGAACGGAAACCAAGACCTAAGCAAATGAGAAAAGTTGCAGCCAATCCTGCCATTTCTCCGCAAAGACAAACAGGCTGATTAAAATTCGAGGCACTGTCCACAATCCACTTTAAAGATCTTAAAATGGCCGGATGTGCCATATTGTGCCAATGCGATACCTGCGAATTGGTTCGATCCATTGCCAACGTATACTGCACAAGGTCATTTGTACCTACATTCCAAAATTGGCAGTGAGGTGCTAATTGGTCCAACGTGCACACGGCACTTGGAATCTCAATCATACAACCTACGGGTACGTTTTCATCAAAAGCAATTCCTTGTTGCTGTAATTCTTTTTTGCACTGTTCAAGCAAGGTATTGGCTTCGATAAGCTCCATGACCCCCGAAATCATGGGATACAAAATACGGATGCTTCCAAAAGCACTTGCACGTAGCATGGCTCGCAATTGTGTTTTAAAGACCTTCTGGTGTTTTAAACAATAACGAATGGCTCGTAATCCTAGGAAAGGGTTTGGATCTTTTGATTTTACAATGTCGGCGGTCTTATCGCCCCCTATGTCTAAGGTCCTTAAAACGATTGGATATGGAGCGGCTGCCATAACTCTATCTTTGTAAGCTTGAAATTGCTCTTCTTCACTTAAAAAAACAGGTTGATTTAAGAAAATTTCCTCTGATCGAAACAAGCCAATTCCTTTGGCGCCCAATAGTTCAATCTTCTCTGCGGGTAATACCGAACCGGACGTTAGCCAAAAATCGACACAAACGCCATCTTTTGAAATAGGATCCGTTATTTCTTGCGAAGGCAATGAAGCGGTAAGGCTTGCTACAACAGGATTCAGGACGACAGCACCGCTTTTACTGTCTAATTGAACCCACGTGTTGTGCGAGACTTGTTCTTTTTTTACATCTGCCCCTAAAACAATGGGAATGTTCATTCCACGTGCTAAAATAACAGCATGGGCTGCAAAGCAATTTTCGGTTAAAACAAGGCCCACAATTTTTTCATCCTTTAGACTCATGACATCTGAAGGCTCTAATTTTTCTGCGAAAAGAATGCAATCTTGTGGCAACGAAAAAACCTTTTTATCTGTGTAATTCAACAAGTTTTTAATGAGACAAATTGTAACATCTTCAAGCTCAAGATAACGCTCTCCGGTCTTAACAATACACGTCTCTTTGATCTTTTGCAAACAGCGATTAGAAACAATATCTAAACAAGCCTCTGCATTTTTGAGGCTCTTAACCAAGGTTTCCTGTTCAAGCTGTTCAAGATAAGGGTCATCTAGTAAAGCAATTTGTATATCAAAAACTTTAGCCTGCTTTGGACCGAAAGTTCGAACAGCTTCTTCTTTGCTCAATAACAACTGTTTTTTTGTTTTCTTTCTTGCTTCTTTTAGCCGGGCAAGCTCGTGAGGAATCTGTTCTTTCGTTATGTCAAAACAAGGGATCGAAAATACGTTCCTTTCGTACCAGAACGCTGGGCCATATGCACTTCCCTGCGTAATAAACTGCCCTTTTAATTCTAACATCACTAAGATAACTTACTCGAGTGAAAATTTTTTCTTCCGTTTTGGCAAGCAAAAAATGAGATAGGTTAATTAGGAGCAATAACGGAAGCCGAAAGGTATCATTAGACGTGTTTTTTCATAAAGAGAGACAGGTTGAGGTTTTGAACTTTCCTAATGATTCTGTTTTGCGTTAAAGGCTACTCTATAGATTCGTCTTCGTGCAGACATTTTTCAATATCATCGACGAGACTTTTGCAGGTAGAAACGTTCTTGATTTGATGAAGGTTGTAAGTCATATCTTCAAGCAAATCATGGGCTGAAAAGAGACGGATAACTTCATCAAAAAGACTGTATAACTTTTTTTGTTCGACAACCAAGCAGCCACCGCGTTGCTCAAAAAATAGAGCATTTGCAAGTTGATGATGGGCCGCTGCTTGAGGATAAGGGACTAAAATAGAGGGTGTTTCGCACTGCGTAAGTTCTGCAATGGTACCTGCACCTGCACGTCCAATCACCAGATCGGATGCGGAATAAATGAGGTTCATTTGATTTGAAAAATGCATAAACGTCATGGTTCCATGTGCATAATTTTTATGTTTTAACGTTTGCGTTCGATGGCCCAGTCCTGTTAAGCAAAGTATATGAAAGCCCATTTGGGTCAGTTCTTCGAAATGTTCTACGGCCCACTGGGTCAATCGTTGTGCACCTTGACTACCTCCAACGATAGAAATCAGTTTGCCTTGTGTGGGCAATTTTAAAGCTTTTCGAGCTTCTTCCTTATCAACTTTAACCATTCCCTGCCGTACCGGAAAACCCATTGGCAGGATACGTTTTGCTAGAACATTTTGATAGATAACGCCTTCTGGAATGTAAAAACAAGTTGATAGAGCGCTTAAAAAACGATTTGCCTTGCCAATTTTTTGATTGGCTTCATGCAAAAAGCGTGGAATTCTAAGCAAAAACGCTGCTAACATCACACCGACGTTTGAAAATCCGCCAAAGCCAATAACCGCATCCGCCTTTAAAGAGCTTAGCAAGTGAAAGGATTTTACAAAATTTTTCAGCAGAGCGAAGCCAAACTGAGGCCACTTATAGATCGCTTTAGAAAAACCAACACCAGGAAATTGAACGAAAGGAATAGCAGGATAGGCCTCGCAAAGTTTCTGATCGATCGCCTTTTTTGAAACAACCAAAATGCACTTTTCGCCCCGCTTTATGAGTTCTTCTGCAACAGCAATTCCGGGCGACAAATGCCCTCCTGTTCCTCCACAAGCAATGACGAACGTTTTCATAGTTTCGTATTCAGCGACATTAAAGGATTATAAATAGGGCGTGTTAAGTTAATTAAAAGCCCAATAAAGCAGAAATTGGTTACCAAATTTGAGCCTCCGTAGCTTAGGAAAGGTAGCGCTAAGCCTTTTGTCGGTAGTAATCCTGTTATAATACCGAGGTTTAGCAGCACTTGTATGATCAAAAAAGAAACGGTTCCAAGGCCGACAAAAAACAGGAAGGGCTGGCTTTGACTTTGTGTGATTTTTAACCCCAAGTAAGCGATTGTAAAAAAGCAAAACAAGAGAACGAACATATGAACAAGCCCCAATTCTTCCGCGACAATAGCACCAATAAAGTCTGTATGCGCCTCGGGAAGGAAAAAAAACTGTTGGCGACCTTGACCCAAGCCACAGCCTCGCCATCCGCCCGAGCAGAAAGCAAGTAAGCTTTGCCATAGCTGATAAGCGCCCGTTAAGCGATTGTTTTCAAGGTCAAGAAAAGCCAAAATTCGGGCAAGGCGTACCGGGTTTAGAAAAACGGCGATTCCAAAAAGCCCCACGGCTATCAGCATGGTAGGTAAAATAAATCGAAGCTTTACGCCTCTTACCCAAAGCAAAATTACTCCTACGGATCCAAACAATGCGGCAGTTCCAAAATCAGGCTCCAGAATAATCGCTAAACAGAAGATACCGATAACGCTTATAGGAGCCATAAAACCTTTCTTGAAGTCACGCATGTTTTGTATTCGACTTAGAAAATAAGCAAAAAATAAAACGAAGCCGATTTTTGCTGGCTCTGATGGTTGAAGGCGTAAGACCCCTATTTCGATCCATCGATGGGAACCTTTGACGCAACGACTTACGCCCGGAATGAGTACGAATAGAAGACTTGTTAGGGTAAAGCCGCCGATCCAGTTGGCCCAAGTTCGTATTTTATTAAGATTGATTCGTGCAAAAAACAATCCCGCGCAAACAGCCACACACAGCCATATGCATTGCTTAATAAACAAAGATTGCCCTTGCGATAATGGCAATACGGTGCTGTTTAAGATAACAAAGCCATAAGCCGTTAAAACAGAAGCTATCGCCACCAAAACGGTCCGATGCGCCTTCAATGTTGACATTATTTTTCGTCTAAAGGTATGAGAGGAATGTCCTGTTCTGATTCAAAAAGGTCTTCAAAATCTTCCTGTTGGCTTACGTCTTTCACATTGCTTGTCACTTGAGAGACCGTATTCTCACCGTCTGTGCTAACTGAAGAGCTGCTTGTGCTCTCACCTGCAGAAGAAAAGTCTTCCATCTTAGATTGAGCTTTTACGATCAAAACTTGTCCAGGACGCAAATTCTTTGGATTGGAGATATGATTAATTTCCATAAGCTGCTGTACCGACATGCCGCAGCGTTTAGCGATATTCCAAAGCATATCACCCGGTTGAACAACGTATTTTTCTGTGTCAATGGGTTGTGTTGATGTGGGTTGATTGGTTTTAACTGTTGTATTATGTGTGCCAGGAATAGTCAAGTTTTGACCGATACGAATCTTGTCAGATTTTAAATTGTTACAATTGCGAATAGCTGCAACGGTTGTATCGAATCGGATGGCAATATGAGACAATGTATCGCCATTGCAAACTCTGTAAGTAAAAGATTGCGTACATTTTGGGTTTTCGACGGCGATTATATTGCTAGGGATGGTAAGTATATGTCCTACTCTCAGATGATTTTTATCAGATATGTGATTCTTCTGCAAAAGATCTTGAATGTTAACATGGAATTTTTGAGCAATTTCAGAAAGTGTATCACCTTTTTGTACAACGTACGTGATTGATTCCCCATTTTCATCTTCATCTATATCCTTGTCTTCGTAAATTTCTTTTTGGATAACTTCCGGGCGTCGAGGAAGTGCGCGCAGAGACGGTTGTCCTACTTGGGTGGCAACATCCTTTTCGTGCTTAACCTTAGAAGCTTCTGGTGTAACCGGAGCAGTTTTTCCGATAACGGTGGTGTTTGGAAGGGTTGACGAATCCGTTTCTTCTGAGGAAAACCATGTGGCGCATCCCGATAGTAACAAACAAAGGCTTTCCAGGGTTAATCGCTTTAAAAGTTTATTTTTAGAGGTATGAAAAATCGACATCATATATGAAATCTTTCCGTATCCACAATAAAGACCTCTGAAACGATGTAAAGGTTTTTTTTAAAAATGTTGGCTGGAGCCACCATCATCTTCGAAACACATTTGGTTGATTATTTTTTCAAGTTTTTTCATCAAGATGTCTATTTCTTGCGGATCATCCCCCTGCAAGGTTACTTTTATGACGTCACCATAATTTACAGCCAACATCATCATTTTGTAGATGCTGGCCCCAGGTGCAGATTCATTGTTGCTTGAATTTAGGAAGGTGACGGTGACGTTAGGATGTTCTTTAACGGTGTGCGTAATGAGGGAGCATGGACGAGCATGCCACCCCATAACATTGCGTATGGTAAAATCTTTAGCTACCGTTACTGTCATTAAAAGGAATCCCCACAAATGAAAGATAAATAGGTTTTTTTTAGAAAGCAATATTTTAGTTTACAAATTATTCAAAAAAAGCAAAAATACTTATTATGGGGCAGAACCAATACGCTAAATTCTTTTTTTTAACGATTTGCTGTTTTTTTTGTTTTTACTTATATGGTTCGTTTAAAAGCGAAATTCGGTACCAAACAGAAGCCTTTTCGCGAGGTGCCTTGATTGCTAAACAGAGCCTTTACGGGCATGCGGAGGGTGTTATTCGTACTGAAAAAATGGGACTGTATGGATCAGTTGAGACTTATTGCCAAAAGAGTCAAAAAGAAAGGTTTTCGGACCGATGGGTGGTGTCGACTGGATTTTTAAAGAAGCTAACGCCCCATTTTACGATGGATTTAGGGACAAAGTATACGCGATTAGAAAAGCAATGTGCAGATTCGGTCCGACAATGGGCCGAGGCGGGCTTGGGGGTTAGATCCGATTTGTTGATGTCGCCACGATTTTATTTCTGGATCAGTCCGAAGCAGAAGCAGTGGTGTTTCGAAGGCAATCTATCGTACCTTTTCGAGGACATCTTTTTCGACAGCAAAAATGTACAACTGCAGTGGAATATTTCGTTTGGATATTTGAAGGCGAAGCGGCCATGTGGGTGTCGTTTTGCAAACACTATAAATCGAAAGCTTAAATATGGGTACCTGCAAACAGAGTTGTTGTTCAGGTATGCTTGTAAGGATTACGGTAGCTTTTACATGGGACCAAGCCTAGCTTGGAATTCTGCAAAAACAGGGGCGGATTCTATTGTAAATAAAGGTTTAAAACATGCTCGTTTTTGTGGATGGGTAGCCGGTATGGAAATCGTTTTTTAGTACATGAAAGGGGTATGCATGTTTTTTTTAAGAGTAGAATGCAGAGGGTTGTGGTCCAAAATGGTATGATTTTTGCTGCCAAAGAGTCCGATGTCATATAAACAATTTGCAGGTCCTTTGTTTCTGGTTTTACTGTTGTCAGGTTGTATGAAAGAAAAGAAGCGGCAAATACCGTTTATTATACCAGATTATGCCGTAACAAACGTAACCCATCAAAGCCCGCGAAAGCCTGTAATGCGCGTGGTGGTCTTCCCGTTAACATCGTGGGATGAATCCATCGCAACAACGGATTTACAAGCACTAACGCAGTGTTTTCGAGAACGTTTATTAACTAAGACTTGCTTTGAGTGTATTTTTGTGAATGAATGGCCAGAAGAAAATTGCCTTACGGGATTATCCCAAGCTTTCCTGGAAAAATGGCGAAAAGATTATGATGCCGACGGACTTCTTTGGGTGGGTTTAACGCATTATGCTCCTTACGTACCGCTTAAACTAGGGGTGCGCGCTCAATTACTTGAAATTTCAACAGCCCGTATTTTATGGATGGTTGAAGAGCTTTTTGATAGTCAGGATGATCGTGTAGAGCGTCATGTCAAAGATTTTCAAACACAGAATACATTTGAAACACTCAACAACTTAGGGCAATTAAGTCCTCGGTTTTTTGGAACTTATGTGGCAGATAAAATATGGAGTACTCTACCAAGGGCATTTAGATAATGAATATAGAAACTGAAAAAGGATATTGCGACCCTTTAAAAATAGGGATCAGTGTTGATAAAATATCTCAAAAAACAGACACGAAACCGAAGCATCTTCCTTTAAACGGTGTTGATGTAAAAAGCCCTATAACGGAGGCAATGGCAATGATAAAAGAAATGCCCAACATTCGCGCAGAAAAAATAGCTCAAGGGCGTGCATTATTGGCGGATAAAAATTTTCCGTCAGATGAAGTTTTGGATAAAGTTGCAGGTGCACTATTGGGCGAAGCATTTGATGTTGATGATGAATGACCCTTCTTTATTATATAAAAAAGCTTCGGTAGAAACCCTATCGCCAGGG
This sequence comes from uncultured Opitutales bacterium, assembly GCA_944389435.1. Lineage (GTDB taxonomy): Bacteria > Verrucomicrobiota > Verrucomicrobiia > Opitutales > UBA9783 > UBA1183. Next base: position 3,003 of record CALXMI010000086.1, on the reverse strand, counting down.
CGTATTATTCTTTTGCTGTTTAATACCGCATTGAGCAGTCTTGAGAAAGCTGAAGAAGCCTATTTAAGTGGCTTTAGCGTGAGAGGACAAGAGGTTTTTCATAACAATCTTCAAAAGGTTGAAAATATTTTGCGCGAGCTGCAAAATTGCTTAAGGTACAATTATGCTAAAGAATTAGCAGATACGCTTTATCGGCTTTATGATTACCTTTGCGAACAGCTTTCAACTTTTCGAATGAAAAAGAACAAGCAGTGTTTGGAAAATTCTAAAAAAATTTTAACGGAGTTACGTGATGGTTGGCGAGAAATGTTGCAACACAGAGAAGGTTGAAGTTTGTTGGGGACAATACTTGCAAACCTTGCAAGCCATTAATAGATCGTTTGCAGATGAAAATTGGCAGTCCTGTTTTGATTTGATGGAAATTTTAGAGTCACAGTGGGCAGAGATATTAAAAAGGCATCGAGACAATCCTTTTGCAATGACCTTGTTGCCTATCCAGCGATTGAAGCTTTTGGTGCTTGAAAATCAGCGCAAATTTCTTGATAGGACCCAAAGTAAAGAAGTGGAGTGTTTAAAAATTTTGAAGCGGCTGAAGCAGGTTAAGCAATTGAAGCGAAATTAACGAAAACGACCACTTTTTTAAAAAACGACCGAAATTTTCTGAAATGGCTTGCAATTTTTAAACAAAAGGATTGGTTTAAATTTCGGGTATGAATAAGCGTATTTCTGAATTAAAGCCAGGAGAAAAGGGTAGTATTGTGAACGTTGGACGCGATGACGCCCTTGGTATTCGTCTTATGGAGATGGGTTTAACGCCAGAAACAGAAGTGAGATTTATCCGGCAGGCATCTTCTAGGGGGCCCTTTCAAATTTTTGTGCGAGGTTATGAAATGACGATAGGGTTTCCGGAGGCTCGAATCATTTGCGTTCAAGCTCAATAATATCGGAATAAGATAATGGGATCGGTCTCACAAGCGAGCAAGCAGGTTTTAATTGTGGGCAATCCAAATGTGGGTAAAACAACCTTATTTAACGACCTTACCGGAGCTAGCGAAAAGGTCGCAAATTATGGTGGCATAACAACAAAGGTCGTTTCGGGTATATTTTTTGATAATTTGGGCTGTAAACACGCAGTATATGACTGTCCAGGAACGTATGGCCTTTCAGCTTATGCTCCGGAAGAAAAAGATCTTTGTGAACTTTTGTTTCATGCAGATCAAAATACGCGTATTTTATATGTGATGGACGCAGAACATTTGGAGCACAATTTGTTCCTTGGGACGCAACTATTAGAGCTCGGGCTTTCGATTTGTTTTGCAATTACCTTGAGTCGAAAAGCCGAAAAGAATGGCCGTCGCATCCATGTTCAGGTCTTGGAACAACACCTAGAGGTGCCTGTTGTTTTGTTGGAAAATCATTCTCATAAAAGGAAACGCCAGCTTAGAGACCTCATTACGCGGGATTGTTTTCGTAAAAGCGAAGGCTTTCATGTTGAGCTTCCATCGTCTGTTGAATTTGTTGCAACAGAGCTTTCAAAACAAACAGGGTTGAGTCCGATAGGGTGTTTGTTTTTGTTGCTTCAAGAAAGCCGTCAGCGTGTATCCATAACTCGAGAACGGGAGCGTCTATTTTCCAAAAAATGCGCAATGCTTAATGAAACGATTCCTTATTGGAAAACGCAGTGCATTACGCTTCGGTACAAAAGGGTCGAGGCTATTTTATCCCATGTAACGGAACATGTGTCTGTTGCTCCAAAACGTTTTCATTGGGATAATTTGCTCATGCATAAAGTTTGGGGCCCTTTTTGTATGGGCATTGTTTTCTTTCTTTTGCTAATGTCGGTGTTTGTTCTTGCGGAATATCCTATGCGCCTATGTGAGCAAGGTGTTCAGCATCTGCAAGCGCTTTTAGGAAAACTTTTGCCGCCATCCTTCCTGAGGGGGCTATTGATAGAAGGTGTTATCGGCGGCGTAGGGAACGTCTTGGTTTTTTTGCCGCAATTTATCCTGATGATTGCCTGTATGAGTTTCCTAGAAAACACAGGCTATTTGGCGAGAGTTACGTTTTTGTTGGATAGATGGATGAAAAAAATAGGTTTATCAGGCCCATCTTTTGTAGCGCTCTTTTCTTGCTATGCGTGTACGATTCCGGGTATTATGCAGACACGGTGCTTGCATAATCGAGAAGAACGACTGACTACCCTGTTTGTTGCACCTTGGGTGAATTGTAGCAGTCGAGCTCCCATTTATTTGTTGCTTGTGGGGCTTTTGTTCCCTAATGCTTCCGCGTTTACTAAAACGCTTATCTTAATTTTTATCTACACGATAGGCTTTATAGCGGCATTAATATTGGCAGCCCTTATTAGGAAATTTTTCCTGAAAACACGCTATTCTATACATTTGGCAGAAATGCCTCCCTTGTTACGTCCGCAGTTTTCCTATATTTTTAAGTTGATAAAAGAGCAAACGTTCATTTTCCTTAAAAAAGCAGGGACGTACATTTTATGCTTTAGTGTAGCTTTGTGGATTTGCTTGCATACGCGCATAAAAACGCAACAAGGCGAGCAAGACTGCGTTCGTTGGATGGGCGATAAATTAGAGTACGTGCTAAAGCCGATAGGATTTGACTGGCATATCGGAATAGGTTTGCTCAGCGCCTTTGGAACGCGAGAAAATTTTATATCGACATTGGCGGTATTGCATCAAGTAGACACCAAGAGACCGGATTGGCCTCTACGGGTACAGTTACAAGAGGCTCGCGACAACCATGGGCAGTTGATTTATTCGCCAGCGACCTGCATTTCGCTCATTCTATTTTTTATGTTTTCGCTCCAATGTATAGGAACGTTTGTTTTTATAAAACACGAGACCTATTCCTGGAGATTGACGTTATTGCAGTTTATCTTTATGAACGCAGTGGCGTATGTTTTATGCTTGTTAACCTATCAAACGTTAAAATACTTTCTGTAAACCACCCCTTCCTACAATTCATGTTTCCTTTAAT
>CALXMI010000085.1 GCA_944389435.1 uncultured Opitutales bacterium | reverse complement strand
CAGGCCTCTGCTTTGGATTTAAGAGCGATTATTCATGAGGAAATGCAGCTCAATCCGACTCTTGAGGAGCTACCAACGGATTCCGTGAGCATAGAAAGTTCGGGCGTAGATCTTTCTGAAAAAGACTACGAATACGGTACCCATTCAAAAGATTTTCAGGCGGCTGCTAGCAAAAAACATGACTTTTTACTGGATTCGCTAACATCGGAAGTTTCCTTACAAGACCATTTGCGTGAACAGGTAGGGTGTTTTGATTTGCCCGATAAATTATATCAAGTTGTTTGCTTTATTATCGGAAGCTTGAACGAAAAAGGCTTTTTAGAGTTGCCAATGGATGAAGTGGTTTTGCAGACGGGAACTTCTTACAAAATTGTTACGCAGGCGTTGAAAATTGTGCAGCAATTGGATCCGGTAGGCGTGGGCTGTAAAAATGTTGAGGAAAGTTTACGTATCCAGTTGTATCATAACCATAAGGCAAATTCGTTAGCAGACCGCATCATTTCTCAATGTTATCCTTTGTTGTTAAGAAATCGGATTGCGGATATTGCCAAAACATTGTCTGTGTCGGTAGAGTCGGTTCAAAATGCGATTCGGCAAGACATTTCCATATTGGATCCAGCGCCGGGCCGACGTTTTCAGTCGCATCCATCACAAGGGGTTATACCAGATGTGCGTATTTATAAGAATGGCCAGGGCGATTGGACTGTGGAGTTAAATAATCAATACATTCCTCAGTTACAAATTGGCCACCTTTATAAAGAAATGTTGGGGAAAAATATAAAAACGGAGGATCGTAATTACCTACGTTTAAAAATACGATCTGGCCGCTTCTTTATTCAGGCTATTTTACAACGACAGAAAACCATTGAGCAAATTGCACGTACGTTGTTGAACAAACAGATTGGTTTTTTTGAGCAAGGGCCAAACGCTTTAAAGCCGTTGACGTTGCAAGTTATAGCAGAAAGCATGGGCGTACATGAGACAACGGTTAGCCGTGCAATTGCAAACAAATACGTAGATACGCCTTTTGGGGTTTTTAGTTTTAAATATTTTTTTACAAAAGGATTGAATTCTGTTACTGGAGAGAGTATTTCTAGTTCTATCATAAAGAAGCAAGTTCGTAAGATCATAGAAGGTGAAGACAAAAAACACCCGCTGAGCGATCAGCGAATTGCGAATATGTTAACAAAAAATAGTGTGCAGATAGCTCGACGTACGATTACCAAGTATCGTGAGCTTTTGGGAATTCCTGCAGCTAGTTTGCGTCGACAATATGATTAGAAACTATGAATATACACGAGTATCAAGCAAAAGATCTACTAAAGTCGTATGACGTACCTGTACCCTTGGGGGTTTGTGTCGAAGAAAGTTCTTCTGAGGCTATTCGGCAAGCCTTGATTGTTTTTCAAACCGGCAACCGTGTTGCGGTAAAGGCCCAAATTCATGCCGGTGGACGTGGTAAGGGGATTTTTAAAGAGAATGGTTGCCATGGTGTTCAGATCGTTGATTACGAACATGTTCCCGAGGCTGTTCGGTCGATGCTTTTTAATACTTTGGTGACGCAACAAACGGGACCAGAGGGTAAACAAGTGCGTAAAGTTTATCTAACAGAGGCGGTGAAAGTTCAACGTGAATTTTACGTGTCAATCCTTGTGGATCGCGTGAGGCAGTGCCCCGTTGTGATAGCTTCTTTTAATGGAGGTGGCGACATTGAAGAGATTGCGAAAACATACCCTGAGAGTATTTTAACACTGCCGATAGATCCTTTGTTGGGACTAAGGGCCTTTCAGGCTAAAAAAATAGCCTATTTGTTTCAGTTGGAGGGCGAAGCGTTTCAAAGTTGTGTGCGTTGCTTGATAAATTTGTACAAAGCTTTTGTGGACTTGGATGCTTCTCTCATAGAAATTAATCCGTTGGTGTTGACGGAAGAGGGGACCGTTTGCGCCTTGGATGCTAAAGTTCAGTTGGACGACAATGCGCTTTTTAGACACAACTACGCTGAATTGGATGATCCCTACGAAAAAGATTCCAAAGAAGTTGAAGCGGGCAAGCAGAATTTAAATTATATTGCGCTTCAAGGTAACATTGCTTGCTTGGTCAATGGTGCTGGGTTGGCAATGGCGACCATGGACATTATACAGCATTTTGGAGGTTCTCCTGCTAACTTTTTGGATGTGGGCGGTGGTGCAACCAGGGAGCAAATTGAAAACGCCTTCAAAATCATTTTAAAAGATCCCAACGTTAAAGGAATTTTTATTAATATTTTTGGTGGCATACTTAAGTGTGATACGTTAGCCGAAGGTATTGTGCATGCGGCTCAGTCCGTGCAATTAAAATTGCCGCTTGTGGTTCGGATGAAGGGGACAAATGTTGAGCGTGCAAGAAAAATTTTGTCCGAGAGTCATTTGCCATTGATGTCGGTAGACGATCTTGCAGAGGCGGCACAAACGATTATAAATCAAGTAAAATAGGGGCATTATGAGTATTTTTATTGATGCAAATACGCGTATTGTTGTTCAAGGAATAACCGGAAAAGCGGGATTGTTCCATTCTAAACAATGTATGGACTATGGCTCACATGTGGTGGCGGGTGTAACACCCGGTAAAGGTGGACAGATCGTTCATGGTGCTGTTCCTGTGTTCAATACCGTTGAGGAAGCTTGTAAGGCTACCCATCCAAACGCATCCTTAATTTTGGTGCCTCCGACTGTGGCGGCTGATTCAATTTTGGAGGCTATTGATGCGCAAATTCCGCTTGTGGTTTGCATTACTGAAGGAATCCCAACGCAAGATATGATTCTGATTAAGCGTTATTTACAGGAGAGTAACACGCGCCTGATAGGTCCCAATTCTCCGGGTGTGATGTCACCAGGAAAATGTAAGATGGGCATTATGCCGGCGTCGATTTATAAAGAGGGTTCCATCGGCGTTGTGTCTCGTTCTGGCACGCTTACCTACGAAGCTGTTTGGCAGTTAGTAGAAAAAGGTTACGGGCAATCTACGACGGTGGGTATTGGCGGAGATCCTATTATCGGTACGACCTACATTGACGTTTTGAAAGCTTTTAATGAGGATCCGCAGACTGAAGGCATCCTTCTTATCGGTGAAATTGGCGGTTTGGCAGAAGAATTGGCGGCGGAATATATTCGTGATCATGTTCGTAAGCCGGTTGCCGCCTTTATTGGCGGTTGTTCTGCGCCTGTCGGTAAGCGCATGGGGCATGCAGGGGCCATTATTTCGGGCTGTGCTGGTACGGCTGTCTCAAAAATTCAGGCCTTGCAGCGTGCAGGTGCCGAAGTAGCTCAGCATCCAGCCGATATAGGCGCGGCTATGATTCGTGCTTTAAAAAGACAGTAATTTATTATACGAGACATGGGGCCATTAAATTGTTAGGGGCTTGAGACGGTTTGGTGTTTTCCTAGAAAAATTAAAAATTTTCGAAAAGAGGCTTGTTTTTGCGGTATTGTTGGGAAAATTTTTCCACAATGAGGTTGCGCAGCATAATAAATGCCAAAATATGATTGACAACGTTTTTCAAAGATTATACACATAGCACATATGTCTACCATAGATGCATTAATTGTGGGTGTGTTTCTAATAAGCACGCTTTATGTGGGGTTGAGGGCTGGACGGAACGTTAGAACTTTTAGGGATTATGCCGTCGGCAATCGTCAGTTTTCGGATTTTGTAATTTTCTGTACCCTAGCCGCGAGTTGTATTGGCGGTACATCGACCATGGGTTGCGTAGGGAAGACGTACACCGTTGGTATTGTGCAAATTGTGGTGCAGCTTGGAATTCCTTTCGCCTTGTTGGTTATGGCGATGTTTTTGGCCGCTCGATTTGGGAACTACTATGGTTGTTGTTCTTTGGGGGATATGTTTTATAAAGCCTATGGTATGCCTGGAAAAGTCTTGTCGGGTGTCGTGGGTTGTTGCTACGAAGTGATTAGTTCTGGTATACAGTTCATGGCGATGGGAACAGCCTTAAGTGTTCTTACGGGTTGGTCTTATATTACGTGCTTGATTCTTTCGGCTGGCGTGGTTTTTGTTTATACAGGTCGAGGTGGTGTGCGTTCTGTAACCTTTACAGACGTGTTACAGTTTGTGGTGCTTGCCATTGCAATTCCTCTATTGTTGGTTATTGTTTTAAATAAAATTGGAGGCATGAAGGCTTTGTTTGCTTCGTTGCCAGCATCGCATGTTACCATTTCGGGTGAAACGCTTCATCGTTATATGTTTTTGGCTTTGCCGTTTATGTTACCAACGCTTTCACCTATCTACGTTCAGCGTTTGTTAATGTCCAGGAGTCGGCAACAAGGCAAGGAAGCTTGCTACAAGGTATTCTTTGTATATTCACTGGTGGCCTGCATGTCTGTTTTGTTGGGCCTTTGTGCGCGTGTATTATTGCCAGGACTGGCAAAGGCTGATAAAGCGCTTGTGGCTTTAGTAAGTGAATACATGCCAACGGGTATCTACGGTTTCGTGGTTGCGGGTATTATAGCGGTGCTTATGTCTACGGTTGATTCGCAACTCAATAGTGGAAGCATCATGGTGGTTAACGATATTATCTTGCCTTTCCTAAAAAAGGACTTTTCAGAAAAGGCTAAGCTACGGATAGTTAAAGTGGCTTCAT
>CALXMI010000084.1 GCA_944389435.1 uncultured Opitutales bacterium | reverse complement strand
ACTGAATTGACACCTTCGGATTATAGAAATAGTTCTTTTATCGATTATTTTGTGATGATAGGCTACAAAACAAACTTACTAAATATTAAAGGTGTAATTGAGAGTATGGAATGCGTCGATTCATTAAGCGAATTGATAAGCAGGTACACAGCTTTTTCAATTACTTCACAAAAACATTTTTCAAATAATGTAGTAATTTCAATAATAAGAGATTTTCTACCAAAAGAATTAGAAAACTTGCATATACAGTATGAAGTTCTTGACGACGAACAAGGTTGGTTCATTATTCCAAAAGGTGCCAAAGAACTTGATGATGCACTTGTTTCTCAACCTCTTGAATGGTTGAGGGATTATCCTAAATCACAAACTACATTTATAAAAGCACTGAAATCATATTCTGAACTTAACGAAAATAACGCAAGCGATGTTGCCGACCTGTTTAGGAAAGCTCTTGAAAGATTCTTTCAAGAATTCTTTAATAGTAATAAGGCCTTAGAAAATATAATATCAGATTATGGTAAATTTTTAAGTGAAAAAGGTATCCCCAAAGAAATATCAAATAATTTCGAGAAATTGCTTGATGCTTATACGAAATATAATAACAACTATGCAAAACATCACGATAAAACAAGCAAGGATGTATTAGAATACCTTATGTACCAAACAGGAAGCATTATTCGCCTGCTTATAACTCTTAAATCCAAATAATAAGAAAATGTTTTCAAGTCTGTAAAATTGAATCAAGGAGAGTATAAATAAATGAATTGGAATGCGGTTGCCGCAATCGGCACTTGCTTAGGTGCTTTAGCAAGCTTTTTAACTGTATTATTCGCTATTTTATCAAACAGAAAATCAAATAAACTAATGTCAGGTCAAATATCTGCGATGATAAAACAGTTAGCTTATTTAAGCGAGCAAAATCATATTGCAAGTGAATCGATTAAAGAAGCAAAAAAACAAACTGATATAGCAAAGCAAACATTAAATACACAGATTAGTGAAATACAACATAATAGATATAATGTTTCAGAGATAAAAATTCAAGATATGAAAGAGTTTTTAACACTTATTGAAGTACAAAATAAACTGATAGGTATGATGTATAAAGAAATCTCAGAAAAAAGCTCAAAGGAGGAAAAAACAAATGCCGATTAAATATGTACCGTTTATACCGGAGCCGATTGAAGGACAGGCTGTGCTCGGTAATTTTAATAGAATACTGAAATACAAAGGCGCTGACAAAACTTCTATGGTTTTGGAGCGTGGTATGCCTTTATATGAAATGGAAAAGCAGGAAACCGTGGGCGAAAACAAAGACGGTAATATGGTAATCCATGGGGAATGTGTTTCCGCCTGTGCCTACCTCAAGGAACAGGGCGTTCAGGTTGACCTTGTATATATCGACCCGCCTTTTGCCAGCGGCGCAGACTATGCGAAAAAGGTTTATATTCGCCGCAATCCTAAAGTTGCCGAAGCGATAGAAAAGGCAGAGCAAGAGCTTGATATTGACGAGCTGAAAGCATTTGAGGAAAAAATGTACGGCGATGTGTGGGACAAAGAAAAATATCTCAACTGGATGTGGGAAAACTTAATGGCAATTAAGTCTGTTATGAGCGAAACTGCATCTATCTATGTACATTTGGATTGGCATATGATACACTATGTTAAAATTATAATGGATGAGATTTTTGGAGAAGATAATTTCATAAATGAAATAATATGGAGAAGAAAACAATCGGTGTCTTGGGCAAGTAAACAATTTGGTATAACAAATGATACTATATTGTGGTATGGATGTAATGCTGATGAGTATGTTTTTAATCCAGAATATTCTATTGATGACGAGAACACAAAGAACTATTTAGAAAAACGGTTTGTATATGACGATAATGATGGGAGAGGTAAATATATGAAATCACCTCTTGTAAATTCATTATATCGTCCAAACCTAAAGTATGAATTTCATGGAGTAAATCCTCCAGAAAATGGTTGGCTATATAAAAAAGAACGTCTTGAAGAATGGTATCAAAATAATGAATTGGTAATGCCTTCTGATCCTAATATGAGAATTTATAGAAAGATTTATGCATCTTCATACCAAGGACAACCTATTCAAAATATTTGGTTAGATATTCCGATAGTTAATCCGATGGCAAAAGAAAGAGCGGATATCGATTACGCAACCCAAAAACCTGAAGCTCTACTTGAACGCATTATAAAAGCTTCATCAAATGAAAATATGATTATTGCTGATTTTTTCGGTGGCAGTGGTGTAACTGCTGCGGTTGCAAATAAGCTTGGCAGAAAATTTATTCACTGTGATATCGGTATTAACTCCATTCAAATCGCCCGTGACCGTCTTGTCGCAGACGGTGCGGAATTTGATGTTTTGGAAATTAAAGACGGTGTTCAGCTTTACCGCAATCCCGTTCAGACAATGGATAAAATCAAATTGCTGATTCCGGGACTGAAAAACGAGGACTCTCTCGACTCTTTCTGGGAGGGCGCAATTTCGGACAGTAAGCTTGGTACCGTTCCCGTCTATGTTCCGAACCTTATGGACAGCAGCACAAAACTGCTTGATAAAGTGCTGATGAACCGTATTATTCATCAGGCAATTCCTGATTTAGACAGCAGTATTAAAAAAGTTATTGTGTATTATGTAGATATTACAAGCGAGGAAGAAATACGCAAATTTATTTCTGAGGATGACAGCACAACCGTTGAAATTGAACTGCGTGATTTAAAAGCTGTGCTTGACGATGTTGTCATTGAGGATTACGCAGAATTCCATACAGAGGAAATTCACGAGGATTTATTCGGCGGTTATGCCGTTACCATTGATAAATTCATCAGCGACCGTGTGCTTTCAAAAATTTCCGAGTTCAATCAAAAAGCACTCCTCAATTCCACTGCAAAGAAACCGTACAATCCGATAGAAATCAGCGAGGAAGGCTTGGAACTGATTGAATTTTTAAGCGTTGACTGCTCCTCGAAAGACGGCAAGTGGCACTCCGATAGTGAAATAAAAATTAACAAAAACGGTTATGTTATCGTCAATGGCAATAAAACCAAGGAGTTTTGGGACGGACGCATCTGCAGCGAAAAGAAACCGCTTCGCCTGAAAATCCGCAACATTTGCGGCGACGAAACAGTGTGGAATATATAGTATTGATTATAGTTAAGAAATTCCTATAGAAGGTAAACATATAATGAATGATTTATCTTTAAATAAATGTAAGCGAAATTGCTGATTTTATACTTACACAGCCAAACGTATGGAACTAATATAATGTATATTATGATAATTGACATATCATCATAATATTTGAGCATTTGAAAAAAGTAATTCTCGAAAAAAATAAGATAACTAAATTTATCAAAAATATGAATAAACACTATTATTTCAGAATAAAATAAGGAGAGTAAAACTATGTATGATACTAAAAGGGAGCAAGTCGTTCTTGAAGGAAATGAAGATATCGGAATGCCGGAAATACAAGCAAATGATAAATGGTACATAGACTTGTGCGAGGAGGAACCGGAAGCAGTAGTGAAAGAATATGATATTACCGCAACTCCTAATGACTTTAATATACTTACATTATTCAGCTTAATTGATAATGGAGTTATTAAAATGCCGCCTTTTCAGAGAAACTATGTTTGGGACGAAAAGCGTGCGTCAAAACTCATAGAGTCAATCATATTAGGATTGCCTATCCCTCAGGTATTCCTATACGAACAGGGAAAGAATAGCTTCTATGTTATTGATGGTCAACAGCGCTTGCTTTCAATTTATTTTTTTGTAAAGCAGAGATTTCCTACGGTCGAAGGAAGGGTTATTTTAAGGCAATATCTTACGGGTGATACCAAAATAGATAGTAGTGTGCTATCGGATGATCGTTATTTTAAAAATTTCAAATTGAAGCTCCCTTCGTCCGCAAACAACGAAAAAAACAAGTTTGATAAGTTAAAATATGAAATGCTTGGGGAGTACAAAAACACATTCGATATTTTAAGAACAGTTCGTTCCGTTGTTATTAAGCAGAATGAGCCGGATGATGATTCTTCAATTTATGAGATATTTAATCGTTTGAATACAGGTGGTCAGAACTTGTCGCCTCAGGAAATCCGAATGAGTATGTATTACTCACCGTTCTACAAAAAGATCATTGAATTAAATTCTCAGCCTAAGTGGAGAAGAATATTACATCAAGCACAAGCAGATATACATTTTAAGGATGTCGAAATATTGTTGCGTGCCTTTGCAATGCTCTTTGAATATGAATCATATAGCTCGCCTATGGGCAGGTTTTTGAATACATTTTCAAAAAAAGCCAATGGATTTAAAACCGAAATTATTGATTACTTGGACTCTTTATTTATTTCATTTTTGGATTCGTGTGATAATTTGGATGATACTGCCTTTAGCACAAAGCAAGGTCAATTTTCCATTTCATTGTTTGAGTCTATTTTTGTTGCAACATGTATTGATGCATTTAAGAAAAAAGAGTTAGTATGTTCTAAAGTAGCGAACGATAGCGTTGTTGCATTGAAAGAAAATGATGACTTCATCAATTCTAATCAAGGAAGTGTAGCTTCAAAAACAAATGTCAAAACAAGAATCACTAAGGCTATTGAGTTGCTGAAATTTGAATAGGAGGTTTTTTATGGGATCTCCTATTCAAAAATTGATTGAGGATTACAGAGACTTAAATAACTTTCTTATGGCTAATGGACAAGTTTCTGAATCATTAACAGTCGCAGAGCATTATCGCAAAATCTTGTTGTTATCGTGTGCAAGCTATTATGAAACAAAAATTGTTGAGGTAATAAAAAGCTTTGTAGAAGCGAAAGCGTCTGATGAAAGAATTTTGGCTTTTGTTTTAAACAAAGCAATAAACCGTCAGTATCATACATATTTTAGTTGGGATCAAACAAGCAATATCAACTCGTTTTTGGGAATGTTCGGTACAGATTTCAAAGAAAAAATAACCGCTGAAATCAAGGCAAACAAGGATTTACAGGAACAGATTAAAGCTTTTCTAATTATTGGTTCCGAACGAAATAAAATGGTTCACAATAACTTTTTGGAATGTAAATTAGATAAAACCTTTGACGAAATAGTCGAGTTGCAAGAGAAAGCAAATCTATTCATTGAATACTTGGAAAGTATATTTGCATAGATTAAGCCGCTATCGATATGATGTAATCACGCTACGATAGCGGCTTTTAAAACACACTATAATTTCGCATAGAAAATAAACAACAAGTAAATATGTTTGTCTCATATGTAAATCAGTTCGGATTCTACAATTTGTGCAGCTCGATTTTGAATATTATTCATTTTACCAACCCACAGCATTTGGTCGGTGGCTTTGAGTTGTTCGGTAACGCCTTGATTTGCCGCCATTTGTTTTACTAACCGAAGAAACATATCCTCTGCCTGTTTATCAATCTCGGCAAGGTAGGAATTGAGTTTGCCGCTTGT
>CALXMI010000083.1 GCA_944389435.1 uncultured Opitutales bacterium | reverse complement strand
CTTATCCCTTGTCAAGAGCTTTTTTTGTTTTTTTATCATTCCTTCCCTTGCTTGCATGCTATATTCTCAGAGAGCTAGCTCAAAACATGGCTTGGAATGAGCAGCGTAGGGTTAGTGTAGACTCATTTTTTTACATTTTGGAGTTGCCTGGCTAATCACAATAACGTTACATGAAGGTATGTCAGTTGTTAATAGAGCCCTTGTTTACAGCGTTTATGGAGACCCTCAAACCGTTTTATCTTTGCAAGAGCAGGATTTACCTGGACTACAAGCTTCTCAGGTGCTTGTGAAGCGATTAGCCAGCGTCATACACCCCTCCGATTTTGGAAAAATTCAAGGAACGTATGGCCGGTTATCTCAATTGCCTACCGTTGCGGGACGCGAAGGAATGGGTGAAATTTGCGAGCTGGGCAGTGCTGTAAAAGGACTTAAATTGGGTCAACGTGTCTTTATACCAGAAAACAATGGGACTTGGCAAGATTACTGTGTTACAGAGGTGGAAGGATTGGTCAATGTACCCTCATCTTTGGCCATCGATCAAGCCGCTCAAGCCTTCATAAATCCGCCAACAGCCTTGCGTTTGTTAAACGATTTTGTTCCGTTGCGGGCAGGCGATTGGATTATTCAAAATGCTGCATCGTCGTGTGTAGGACGGTGCGTTATTCAATTAGCCAACTATTACGGTTATCGAACACTGAATGTTGTGCGCTATGCTTCTCAAATAGAGGAACTGAAAGCCTTGGGTGCCACTTGTGTTTTGTTGCAAAGCCAGGTAAAGGATTGCTTAGATTTGACGGACGGTTGTAGGCCTAAATTAGCGCTTAATTCTATAGGAGGTCCTTCGGCAATAGAACTGATCAAAACATTAGACGTGAATGGCGTTATGGTAACGTTTGGGGCGATGACAGGCGAAAAAGTTCGCTTTCCGACCCGAGAGCTTATTTTCAAAAATATACAATTGCGTGGGTTTTGGATGGACCAATGGATGCGTACTCATTCGGAATTAGAGAAAAAAAGCTGCCTGAATCATGTCTTTGAGCTTATGCAACGTAAAAAATTAATTTTGCCGGTCAGTCATACTTACGATTTAAGCCAATGGAAGGAAGCATTACGTGCAAGTCAGTTTGAAGCAAAGGCAGGAAAGGTTTTGTTTGTTTAAATTATGCCATCTCATTTAGATGGACATCGGAAGCGTTTACGAGAGCGTTTTCAAAAAAATGGCTTGCGAGGATTTGCTGAACACGAAATTCTTGAGTTACTGTTAACTCTGTGTATTCCCAGAAAAGACGTAAAAAACCTATCAAAGTGCTTATTGGAAAAATTTGGCAATATTCGTAATGTTTTGGACGCGGAACCTCATCTGTTGAAAAGGATAAAAGGGCTTGGCGATGCTTCTGTAACCCATTTGGCTCTTATAAAAGCATTTACCATTTATTATTTGCAGCAGGAAACAGAAAAGACTTGCGTTTTTAACAACAACGAAGCTCTTATAAAATTTTGGCAAATGCGGCTCGGTCCTTTAAAACACGAAGTATTTGAAGTAGCCTACTTGGACAGCTCTTATCGCCTTGTTAACGATGGAATTGAACGTCTTGAAGAAGGTTCTATCGATCGGACGGCCGTTTATCCACGTAAAGTTCTTACCTCAGCTATGCTTCACGACGCCAGCCACATTGTTATCGCGCATAATCACCCTTCCGGCAATCCATCGCCTTCACAAGCCGATTTTCAACTCACGCAAGCGATCCAATACGCAGGGACTATTTTATCCATTCGTTTGCTGGACCACATTATTATTGCCAAAGACGAATTTTACTCGTTCCGACAATCAGGGTTTTTAAGCTAGTTAAGCTTTTCCAGAATCATAAATCGAAACCTGTCTTTCGTTTATGGGTTTTTGAGGCACAACCGAACGTTGCAAATCGGCAAGAGAAACAATGCTTTCATTGCTTATTGTTACGACCCTTCCGTTAAAAAAACCCTCAGGCTCCTTCATTTCGTTAAGAGTTCCTTGTGTGACAGTGACTGAGTTTGCTGTTGCATTAAATCCTACTTGCATAGTGCTATTACATCAAAAAAGAGAACAAAAGTCAATCTTTTCTGATAGTTCA
The DNA here is from genome assembly GCA_944389435.1 of uncultured Opitutales bacterium. Classification (GTDB taxonomy): domain Bacteria; phylum Verrucomicrobiota; class Verrucomicrobiia; order Opitutales; family UBA9783; genus UBA1183. Next base: position 1,878 of record CALXMI010000083.1, on the reverse strand, counting down.
CCTCAAAGCTGCTTGAAAATGCCCACGAAAGCAGAAGTTATAAGAGATGGTATGTTGGCTTTTAAAACTAGAGACTTTAAAGTAGTAAAAACGTTAGAAAAGCACTAAAGAATTAGGTACCTTTCGGAAGCTATAAAGAGACATTACTTTCCTTTGGCAAGGCGTAAGGCTTCGAGGTATTTATTGCGAAACTTTCGGGTTAGTTCGGTCTCCAAGTCAATCTGTTGAAGCGGATTCTTTGATTTCAAAATGGGGATTAAGGTAGTAACGACCCAATCGTAAGAAATTTCGTCTAGATCCTCGAACACAGACATAGCTTGCTTGGCTTGGGCGTGATGACCTTTTTTTTGAGCCTTAATAATAGCATACCAAGCTTTTGCTAACTCCGTAAAGGTGTCCATGAACAATACCTTGGATAACATACGTATAGCCGAAAACGCTGGCGCTGTCCATTGCGGTTGATAAGGGAAATCATCATCTTCTTCAAAAGGATTCATCTCGGGGCTAGTAGCGTACGCTTTACGCTCTTGAGTATAAAAATCTTTGCGAATAGGTGTACGGTGCAAAGCGTAACATTGCGGTCCTCCACGTGTCCCAACTTTAAAACCAATACGACACTGTCCTTCGTCAGAAACGATGTATTCTAAGAAAGCTTCAGCCACCTGTGGATTAGGCGCTCCTCTAAACATACCAATAGGGTCAGGAGAAATGCACGTACCGCCTTTGGGTAAAATGAAACGTAGACGATCACTCGCACCACGAAGCCTATTGGTTTCACGCTGGTGACGTCCATAGAAATCAACCACAATGCCGGCGGCACAATTACCCATGGAAACATCCCACACGGTGGTTACTGAGTTATCTGTAAAGTAGCGAGAATTGGCCATGATTTTTTGAATCATCTTTAGACCTCGCATCCAACCTTTATTCAAAACGTCGTGCAACTGGTCTGGTGTTAAGTCTTCCGCATTTGATTGTTTTAAAATGTCAGCCCGGACCAATTTCATTTGTTGTTGAAACATCATTTCAAGGCATTTTATAACAATACTACTTTGCATAGGATCCACCATCGCGATTTGACGATAAAAAACAGGATCCGTCAGATCCATCCATTGTGTAGGTGCTTTTTTAAGGCGCAAATCCTTCATACGATCTGTATTGTACATGATGCCAAAGCTTGATAGAGAAGTTCCAATCCATGTACCTTTTTTATCCCATAAAAAGTCACCTGCCAGTACGTTCGGTATGCAATCATCACAAAACCACTCGGGATGTTGTTGGATCGTTTTACAAGATACCAACTGTCCCATTCTGGCTTCTCGCTTGTACTCAACAACGCCGCCGCCAAAAAACAAATCAATGCCACAACTCACGTTGGAATCAAGGAATGCTTTACGTGCTTCAACGCCTAGAGGTGTTGTTGGCTTGTCGTTTATGAAATTCTCTTGTACCTCAAGTGTCCATTTTTTACGGAGCGTATCTGTCCAATACATGCGAAAGGCATTGATATACATAGCATCTACGTAACGGACCACATCGCCCGTGCTACCGGGAACACGCCAATCGATAAACACCGAACGGCCCGTTTTTTTCATGTACCACTCCTTGAAACCTTGGTCCATTTCGAACCGAATCGTTTCATTGTGTGGCGTGATAACGACGAGTGTGTCATCAAATTTCTCGGGTGTGGCTAAAGTGGTACGCTTAAAGGCAATGGGAAGTCCGACCACGATTAAAATAGCCCCGAAAATATATAGGTATTTTTTCATAAACGGCTGAGAGGTAAAACAACAACGTCTTCAGTAACGACATTGGCAAACAAGCCACGTTGCAGACTATGATCAATATGACGAGGGTTCAATTCAGATATTTGCAACG
>CALXMI010000082.1 GCA_944389435.1 uncultured Opitutales bacterium | reverse complement strand
ATCAAGGGCAGCTGTTGGATGACAAAACGGTTGTTTCTTCCGTATTCCATGGTTTGCATGAACCTCATTATGAAGAAGGCGTGGTAGTGGATGGTTTCCCGCGTACCAAAGGTCAAGCTTATAGCATCTATTGGTTGTACGAAGCCATGAAACAGCACAATCTGCAGCCTAATTTCTCAGTTATGCTTTTGATGCTTGATGAGGAAGAAAGTGTCCGTCGTCAACTTTACCGTGGACAACGTGCCCAAGAGTACAATGAGCGTATTAAAAAGACCGGAGAAGGGGTTTTGAAAGAAGTGCGTCCGACCGATCTTGATCCAGAAATTGCACGACAACGCTATCAAACGTTTATGAAGGAAACATATATGGCACTTTTAACCTTGAAGGATAAGTTGCCATTCGTTACCATCGATGGCAACGGTAGTTTACGTGAAGTGAAAGAACGTGTGTTGGCCGCTGTTCAAGAACTTGGATGGTATGTTTAAAATTCTGAATATAGCGCTTTGCCTTTGTGCCTTTATTGCTGGTTGTAAGAGCACAAAAGAAATCGATAGGGCTAAAGAATCGGGTTTGCTGCTTGTAGGCATAGGGCCTGATCCAGATTCAATGGACCCTCATATAGGCGAAGGGGTTACAGAACAGAACGTTCTAAGAGCTTTATTTGAAGGATTAGTGCGCCCTGATCCAAAAACATTAGACCCTTTGCCAGGTGTTGCGCAAAGTTGGTCTGTAAGTGATGATGGGTGCGTTTACACATTTCAATTACGCAAAAATGCTTGCTGGAGCAACGGCGAGCCTTTAACGGCAGAAGATTTCGTTTTTTCTTTTCAAAGACTGTTAACGCCTGCTGTAGCGTCTGCAGGTGCAGCTTCTTTTGCTTCCATTCAAAATGCAAAGGCTTTTTTTCACAACGAAGTAACGTTTGACAAGGTTGGCGTAAAAGCTCTGGATCGGTTGACTTTGCAGTTTAAATTGGAGCAGCCGACGCCTTACTTTTTGTCTTTACTCATGCAAACATGTGCCTATCCGGTGCATCGAAAAACTCTAGCGACGTACGGTGGTCTTTTCAGCCGAAATCCCATGTGGACACGTGAAAATTGTATGGTGTCAAATGGCCCTTTTTGCTTGAAACACAGGAAGATTGGGGAATGCATTGAGGTGGCGAAAAATAAATACTATTGGAATGCATGCCAGGTGCGTCTCAATGGCATTAAGTTCAAGCCTATCAGCGATTTGGCTACCGAGGAGCGTGCTTTTCGAAGTCATCAATTGCACATTACAGAAAACGTCCCTTATGCCCGCTTACGGCCTTATTTCGAACAAAAGGATTCGCAGCTAAAGATACACCCTTACTTGGGTACATTTTATTACATATTTAACACACATGTAAAGCCTCTTGATGATGTGCGCGTGCGTCAGGCGCTTAATTTGGCCATTCATCGTGAGCAATTGAAAGGGAACGATTTATTTCGCATCAAACAAAAATCTACGCTCCAGTTTGTTCCAGAAGGTTGTCAAGGGTTTCATAGTCAAGTGCCATTGCAGGAAGATGCTCAACGCGCGCGCCAATTACTTGCCGAAGCAGGCTATCCTAATGGTAAAAATTTTCCGTCATTGACCCTTATGTTCAATACCACAGAGGGCCAGACTTACTTAGCTTCGGCTATTCAGGAGATGTGGAAAAAGGAGCTCAATATTGATGTAAAACTGATAAATTACGAGTGGAAAGTTTATCTAAAGCGGAGGCGTGAAAAGAGTTTTGATATAGCTCGAGGTGGTTGGATTGGCGATTATAACGACCCTACGACCTTTTTGAATCTTTGGTTGGAAGATAACGCTAATAATTATACCTATTGGAGTCATCCCATATATACCGATTTGCTTCAGAAAGCAACCAAAGAGTCCGATCCTAACAAACGTATGGAATTGTTAGAAAACGCAGAAGCGATCGTTTTGAAAGAAGCGCCTTTATTGCCCTTACACGAAAATGCGACTTCGCATCTGGTTCACATTTCTGTAAAAAATTGGTTCCCCAACTTATTGGATTGGCACCCCTACGATTGCATCTATTTGGAATGAAAACCGCGAGTTGTTCGCCTTTTTTGCTTATTGATGGGGTTTTTACCAGAACCGTTGTCTTTTACTGAAGCAAGAAAGTTATACTTGCCCACATAGAATGATTTTACAAACTAAGCGAAGAAAGCAGCACTCGATCAGAAACTTTAGTTCCATAAAAATATTTCAAGAGTCCTCATAATGTTGTTTTTAAAAATACGATAAAAGATAAGTCTTTGAGATTACTCTGAAGAAAGAAGCATGATTACGCTTTTTTTTCGACCTTTTTGAATTGCATGTTGTAAAGAGACTTGTACAGGCCATTTTCGATAGACATCAAGGTGTCATGGTTGCCCAATTCCACCAGGCAACCTTCATTGATAACGGCAATTCGGTCGGCATTCTTTACTGTAGATAGACGGTGGGCGATTACGAACACGGTTTTGTCCTTCATGAGGTTGTCAATGGCTTTCTGTACAAAAGCTTCCGCTTTATTATCCAATGCCGATGTGGCCTCGTCTAGAACAACAATAGGCGCATCTTTCAAAAAAGCTCTAGCAATGGCTACACGCTGCTTCTGTCCACCAGATAGTAGAATACCGCGTTCTCCGATTTGCGTGTCTAGGCCATTTTTTAACTTCGCCACAAAATCCTCTAAGTAAGCAGAACGAAGCGCCTGTTGGACCTGATCTTCTGTCGCATTTTCGTTGCCTAACATGATATTTTCACGGATCGTTCCTGAAAATAAAAAATTGTCTTGAAATACAACCGCAATATTATCCCGAAGCGACGTCAATGTGAAATCTCGAATATCCACACCATCGATCGTGATAGAGCCTGATGTTAGATCATAAAATCGTGGCAACAGATTGACGAGGGTGGTCTTTCCTCCGCCTGAATTACCAACGAGAGCAATTTTTTCACCTTGTCTGACTTCCAGGTTTATGTGCTTCAATACAGGGGCCTTCTGGGTGTATTCAAAACAGACGTCCTTGAACTGAATAGAAGTGTGCTGCCGTCCCAAAACAACCGCATTCTCTTTATCGTGAATATCGGGTATGGTGTCAAAAATTTTGCAAATCCGTTCGATGGCAAAAAATGAAAATTGAACGGCATTTAAATTGTTGCCAAGATTTTTGATAGGCGTGTAAAGCAAAATCAGGGCAGTTATAAAAGACACAAAATTACCGGAAGTGATTTGTCGTGTGATCAACAAATGCGAGCCGTAACCAATCGCCAAGGCTATACCTATCGAAATAATCACGTGCATCAAGGGAGACAACCACTGTGTTCTTTGGACCATCTTAATACGCAATTTGAAAATGCTACTCAGAATGTCGGCAAAATGATTCGCCTCCGTTTTCTGCAGATTGTAGGAGGTAACGGTTTT
>CALXMI010000081.1 GCA_944389435.1 uncultured Opitutales bacterium | reverse complement strand
AATCTCATTGTATTTTGTAAGGATCGAAGCATCGGCGTATACAGTTTTACCCATGACTTCTTTGATTTTTTTCTGGACGTAAGACACAGGAATAAAGGCGCAAAATAATACAGCAACCGAAACGAGGGCCAACTGCCACGAGTTGTAAAACAGTACACCGATTAAGGCGAGCGAAGAAAACACCCTTTGGGTAAAAATGCTTAAATTGTTCAATAGTCCCGTACAGGCCATGTCAGCTTGGTTGTTAAACTGGTAGACAATGTCACCAGATTTTTGCTTGTCAAAGAACGTTGTGGGCATAGTGAGCAGTTTTTTGAACAAGTCAAATTTGAGGAGGTTGGTTATGCGCGTACCAACCCAGGTTGAAAGGTAGGCTGATAGGTACTTCAAGCTCCCTTGAATCATGGTGAAGGCAACAATACCAAGCGGTATATACCAGGGAGAGGTGGCTGATTTTTCCACCATAACGACGTCCGTATAAGGTTTTAAAGCAAGAGCAACCAAGGCGTCTAAAGAGCCTGCAGGAATACACACTAACAATGAGCACAAAGCTCTGAACCATACCGGCTTGATATAAGGCCACATACGCCGATAATTCGTAACAAACCGATTGTAAGCAATTTTACTGCTTACTTTTCTTATAAATTTTCGCATCAAAAATCCTTTAGTAACAAAAAAATGAACCTCTTCAAATTGGATGAAAAGGTACGTTTTAGCATTTAACTACGGTAGGATAATATCTCTATTATATCGTCATCAGTCAAGAATGAAAATCAAAAAGAAGCAACCTCTTTGCAATACGATTCTGTATATCTAGAAACCTTTGGGCTTTTAGAATTTAAGCGGATTATGGAGAGTTGTAGCGTGGAAACAAAGGCTGGTTTTTGTTCATCGAAAAGTATTGTGTCAATGTAATTAAGCTAAAGATTTTAGATGGACCCTAAGATAAAAATTTTAAAAAGCTTCCCATTGATGTTTTTCGTAAGGAATTCTAGCTTTGCTTCCTCTATTAATGTTTCAATGCGCGTTTAAATAAGCCTATGCCCCAAAGTTGTAAAATGAACCCGGGAACCCAAATGAGCCAATCGGGATGGTACTGCGGTTTTGTATCAAGCCAAGTAATCGCCATAACGATGAAGTAAAAGGCTAAGGCCAAGCCTATAGCCAATACGATATTAGCAGAGGTTTCTGCGCGACTGAGTTTGATGCCCAAAGGGATCGAGATAACGATAAGAGTTAAGATAGCAAACGACATGACAGTTCTTTTTTGGATTTCTAGGTTTACGGGAATTTTTTGAGCAGGGGTTTGAGCAAGCCGCTTTTGAAACAAGAGCTCGGATAGTTTCATATGGTCTAAACGTTTTTTAAACGTATTTTGCCCCAGTAATGTTTCCAAAGGTAGCGCGACGGATGTGTTTTCAAAGGTTATGAGTTGGCTTTCGCTTAGGCCTTGGTGGGTTGTATACTTTTCACCGGAACCATGAAGCAAGGTTAAAATAATGTGGTGGGTTTTTGCATCATACCGTAAGAAGCCTTTCTTCGAGTGCAGGAAAATGTTGATACCGGAATCTTGACGGTCGTCTAATTCCCATAGCCAGCATTGATCCACCCAGTTGTTGCGTTTCTTTTCGATATAGAACATGTATCCTGGGAAATCTTTGACAAACGTACCAGCTTGAATAAATTGCAAAGGCCGTTGTCGGATGAGGTTGCTTAAAGCCGATCGATAATAAGAAATGGCGGCAGGCCCCCAATAAAAATTCACAACAAGGGCAAAAATTGTTCCCAAAGCCGTTAGCAATGCTAAGGGCGCCATGATAGAATATAAACTGAGCCCTGAAGCTTTCATGGCAATTAATTCGTTGTGTGACGACAATCTTCCTAAAACCAACAAGGTAGCTGTAGACATGCCCAAGGGTAACGCGTAAGCAACCAGAGATGGTGTTAAGTGCACCAAAATGTTAAAAAAGAACGACCACTGAATTTTACCACTGGCCAATAAGGGCAGAACATCCTTGAGTGCGTTACCAATTATCAATATTCCAACGAATAGGGTGACCGTATAAAACGACGTAAAAAAAAATCGTTGAAATAAGTATCGCTGTAAAGTGTGTGGCATACATTAACGTTTATAGCATATTTTTAGAGCTTGTGGAGAAAATTTTTAAAAAATAAAACCTTGTCAGTTTATTGCTTCAAAAAGTAAAAATTATGCAGATTTATTGCTTGCTTATTTAAAGGGCTAAAATACAATCTTAAGACGGATGAAATTTGAAGCTTCAGCTGATTCTGTTTTTTTAGCGTGCAAAACAACAGATTCTATTATTATACAAATTGTAGGCTTTGCAAATTATACCCGTGCAGCTTCTTTTAGCGATTTTATAAAGCAAACCTTGGAGCAAAACTATCGGAAATATTGCATTTTATTTAAGGATTGTTCCGGTATTGACAGCACTTGTTTAGGGGTTCTGGCAGGCTTACTGTTGACCCTTAAGCGCTGTGGTGGTTTATGCCTTTTCTGTGGATTACAGCCTCGACAATTGGAGTGTGTTCAAAAGGTAGGGTTAGACAAGTTTGCCATTATTGTGGACCAGGCTCCTGGAAATTTTTCCGACAAACCCTGTGCGTTACCAGAAACTTCAATTTCTAAAATAAGTCCAGACCTCATCCTAGATGCGCATAAGTTTTTATTGGAGATTGATGCGCACAATGAAGAGCATTTTCAGGACGTTGTGGCGTTGTTAGAGGGGAATGAAGGGCACTGATGTTTCTGTACTTTCTGCTGGGGTTTTTGCTAGGTAGTGGCTTTCTTGCAGCCATGTATTTAGCGTCTCGTCAAGAGCATTCACAGCAGGTGATAAAAACGGAACGAGTTTTTAAAGAAAAGGAAATTTTATTGAACTTCATGCATGCTTTGTACGATGGTATTGCGCAAGGCTTGAGCTGGGATGCTATTTACCAAAGAATTGTTTATGGAAGTCGTATGGCAACTTATGGGGTTGCAGCAAGGTTTTTTAGATATCAAGAAACAACGCAAGAACTAAAACCGGAAGCTCAAGAAGGCATTTTTCCACTTTTAAAAACTAAAGTGCAGCATAGCCTGTCAAGAACCCAATTTTTGTCGTTATTGAAACAAGGCGAAACGTTTGATCTAGGAGAGGGGTGTATTGGCCAATGTGCATCGACCTTAAAACCTCATATTTTAAGTGAAGAAGAACTTCATTTTCTCATAAAAAATCCTGAGTCAAAAATAAAGATTCGGCAGATGCTTTTGTGCCCTGTGTTTTTTAAGGAAGATTTATTCGGGGTCGTTGCCATTGCAAATTCCATGCAGCCGAATGGTTTTACACGCGAAGTTTGTGCTTTGTTGCATGGGATTTGTGAGCAAGCGGGTATCGTATTGAATAACTTAAGGCAACTAGAGCGTCTGTTTAATACACAAAAATTAGAATTTGATTTGCAACTTGCCAATCACGTACAGGCTTATCTCTTACCTAAACCGAAGCCGTTAAGTATACCAGAAATTGACGTTTATGCCCAATATTTACCATCTCAGCAAATTGGAGGTGACTTATATGATATCATTCCAATAGACTCTCATCGTTGTATTATGGTGATAGGGGACGTTACAGGCCATGGCATTCCTTCAGCCCTTATTATGGCAAAAACGCTGACACATTTGAAGCATTGCAGTACGTTGGAGCATCCTTCTTTTATTTTAAAAGAGATCAATGCAACCCTCTATGGCAACTTGCCACAGTATATGTTTGTTACCATGTTATGTGTGATCATTGATACAAAAATCGGGACCATCGAGTTTGCACGAGCAGGGCACGAGTACCCTTTTGTGGTACATGACGGTGAAGTTGAGAAGATAAAAAGCGCCGGCATAGCCTTGGGAATTGTTCCGCCCGATGTTTTTGATGCGCAGATAGAGGATACTTTGCATCGTTTTAATAAGGGCGATGCTTGCATTCTTTATACAGATGGTTTATCGGAATCGAAGAATAGGATGAACGTGGAATTTGGTGGCGAACCTTTGCGGAAAACGATTGCCGCTCATGCTCAGCAATCCGCCGAAGATATGAACCAGGCTATCATCCAGGACGTAAAGATTTTTAAGCAAATGCCAAATTTTAACGATGATTTGACGCTCATAACCATCAAGCGTAAGTAGGGAGTTGACTGAGGGCGCCTTGAACAAGAGGCGGTGTGGGCATGTGATGACAGATGAAGCATAAAGCTGCAAAGATGGTAAAATGATGGCATCACCCCGTTCCGCTGCGTAAGACCTGTCCTTCGACAGCCATCCAAGCCCTGTTCTGCTTCCGTCGATTCGAGGTAGCTATAGATTGTGATCAGTGTAGCGAAACCTAGACTGTACAGATCATAAGACCTTCAGGTTATGAGACCGATGTGGTTGCTTAGCCACTTGTTTCTAGTTGTTTGGGTATATTTCGATTAGGCCAGTATTTATGAATCCTGTAAAGCCTTTTGTTAAAAAAGGTAACGGCATGAAACCTACAGGATACCTTGAAACTCAAACAATCGCTCCTAATAGTGGTGTTTCCTTCGAAGAGAATTTCACGAAATATGAAGAAGCTAGCAATGTTAATGCTTCACAGGTAATACTAAAAATTGGTGTATTCGTGGCAGAAGGAGCGGAAAAAAAAGAAGTAAGAGTAGGATCTATACTGCTTCTTCAAGGCACATCTCCTAATCCGAGTGTTTGTTTCAAGAATTTAAAAAATGATTTAGGAATTGAGCTACGTATCAAACGTTCACGTTTTGGTGGTGGTGGACCAAGAACCATTGAAGTTGTACGTACAGCAGATCGTTAGTCTCCGTACTTCAAAATTCTTACACTTTGCTTTGATGAAGATTCCTTAAAAAATCGTCAACATTCTTTTCTTTTGTCGAAAAAGCTTGCAAAAATCGATAAGTGGGGCTTAGCTTGATGAAAAGATAGCAAAAAATCGACATGTTAGATCCGAACGAACCCTATAATGAATTGCCGGGACTGCCACCGGTTCAAGAAGTAGAAACGAATGCAGTTTTAAAAAGCGTTATTGAAGCCAGAATTGCTTTGAATGAATTGAATTTGATATGCAATATTTTGCCTAGCAAAGCGGTTTTGTTGAATACGATTCCGATTTTGGAAGCTAAGGAATCGTCGGAAGTAGAAGCGATCATTACGACAACGGACGAGCTGTTCAAGTTCGATACGCAGCGGCCTAATGAATATGACACAGAGACGAAGGAAGCTTACCGGTATTGTATGGCCTTGAAGCAAGGTTTGCAGGTTTTGGAATCCGGCCGGCCGTTCAATTTTAATTTAGCGAAAAGCGTGGCAAGTACTTTGTTGGGGACGGATGTTGCGCTTCGGAATCATAGCGTTTCTTTAACGAATCCAGCGACCAACACTTGTTACTATACACCTCCGTTAGACGAAAGCGTTCTGCTTGAAAAACTGAAGAATTGGGAAAATTTTATCAACGAACCTAGCGATTTGGATCCGTTGGTTCGTCTGGCCATGTCGCATTATCAGTTTGAAGCAATTCATCCGTTTAGCGATGGCAACGGTCGTACGGGTCGGATTCTCAATTTGCTGTTTTTGGTAAAAGAAGGTATCTTGTCGTATCCCATACTGTACCTAAGTCGATACATTCTGCAAAACCGCTCGCAGTATTATACGTGTCTCAAGAATGTTACATTCGAGCAACACTGGGCGCCGATGATTTTATTCATGCTAAAAGCTCTGACCATCACTGCACATTGGACCACCGAAAAAATTAAGAACATCCAATACTTGATCGATGTAACGAAGAAATTAATTCAGCAAAACATGGATCGCATCGATGTCGAAAAAACCATCGAAGTGTTATTTACACAGCCTTATTGCAAAATTAAGAATTTCGTCGACGCTGGCATTGCTCACCGCCAAACGGCTTCAAAATATATCGATAAACTTATAGCGCTTGGAATACTCCAAGAAAGCAATTTGTCGAAAAAAACAGACAAACTGTACGTCAATAAGAAGTTTTTGGATGTTTTGAATAAAGAGCAGATATCCTGACGAGCGATTCTTTTACATAACCCATCCAAAAATCGGAACTTTGGCCGAAAACCGTTCAATGTTTTGGCGAAATATGAAAATTCCTAAACGAAATATGAGACAGATGTTGAATTCAAACATACTAACAAACTTATATTGAGAGGCAAGGTGATTATTCTCCTATCTTTTGCGTCATTTTTATATATTGGGCAACCTTAAAAGCATTATTGAGCACTCTCTCACTTGATAAAACGCTCCTATAAGGTCTCTCTATTTTTATACCCTCCATAAAAACAAAAGCCGGCACGCCCCAGCAAGCCTTCAACGGATTATCTAACGTATCCCTTTGGATCCACTAATCAGCAGCAATGTGCCAACCTTTTTAACTTTT
>CALXMI010000080.1 GCA_944389435.1 uncultured Opitutales bacterium | reverse complement strand
ATACATACGCAGATTTTTATCACCAAGAAAGCAAGCTAAAATCTAAAATCAGGTATCCTTTACAGATTTCACTTGCACGAGACGGACAGGAAATAGACATATGAAAAAAGCTTTTTCATTAATGGAGTTAATGTTTGTGCTTGCAGTCATTGGGATTGTAGGTCGCTTGCTAGTTGTTAATTTACAACATCATAAAGAGTCTGTAATGGCTCAAAATATTGTTGACTGCGTGGTCATTTATGAAACAGCCATAAAAATGTATTACAATACAAACAATGGCACTTTGCCCGTTTCACCTGCGACCATTCCGGCCAACTACTTTCCTCAGGATTTTTTTTGGAGAAATTTTGTAAAAACAGATGCATGTTCTAGCATAACGTACAGCAATTCGTTAGAAAATGGCTGTTCGATCACGATCATCCTGTCCGCAGACACGTTACGCCCAAAGATCGTAGAAATCCTTTCTAAGCGTTGTGTTCCACAACAAATCAAAGAAGACGACTGCCAAATTATCTATTACTTGAAAACAGCCACTGAAAACTATCTGTAACTCCTGACCTACGGACTTACCGAAGCAACATCTTTCTGCGTTTTTACCTCAATCTTATCGTAGCGAACACGTGCATGCGACATGTTAAGCAGCACAATTTGGAGACTGCGTCGGATGATATCCAAATCCTGCAGTGTAATATTACACTCATTGAATTGGTTGTTTTCTATGCGATCTTTCACGATTTGATCCACAAGCTCCTGAACCGACTGTGGTGTAATTTTTTCCAAACTGCGACTAGCTGCCTCTATGGCATCTGCAAGAGATATAATCGCAGATTCCTTAAATTGTGGCTTAGGGCCATCGTAATGAAAAATCTTTTCGTCAACCTTTTCGTCATCGCCCTTCATCAGGCACGCTTTTTTATAAAAATACCGCATAAGAGACGTACCGTGGTGTTGCTTAATTACGTCAATAACCGCCTTAGGCAGCTTATAAGATTTAGCCAATTCAATACCTTCTTTTACGTGACTTTTTAATATAATGGCACTCATTGAAGGCAGCTGATTAACATGAGGATTTTCCCCGTCTCTTTGATTTTCGGTAAAATATTCTGGCTTGATCAATTTACCAATGTCGTGATAAAGCGCACAACAACGGCAAAGAAGCGGATTTGCCCCTACTTCGGCCGCAACCGTTTCCGCTAAGGAGGCAACCATCAAGCTATGGTGGTACGTTCCTGGAGCTAATTCTTGCAGTTTTTTAAGCAATGGATGATTGTAATCCGTTAAACTTAAAAATGTCATATCTGTAGTATAACGAAACGCCTTTTCAAGGAAAGGAATCAAGTTAACACATAGTAACAAGGTGAAAACTCCCCCTACAACAATGGCCAATGACTGTTGAAGACACAAGTTTAATGGCAAATGTTGCGTAAAAAAGCTATGCAGAAATACGAACAACATCAATACGGAATAACCACAAAGTCCCGCCTTTATAATATGCTCTTTAAAGCGAACCTTACGACAAAGCGCAACCATTAACATGCCGACAAACAGATCGAGCAAGAACATATCGAAGGTACCATATACAATAAAAGATTTTACCCCTACCACAAAAAAGGTACATAAAAAGCCTGCAAAAGTGTCTGTTAAGGCGGTAATTATCAAACTCGATAAAAACGTAGGAACCAAAAATGTAGCAAAGGACGCAAACAAACATTGACTCTCAAACATGACCACACTACAGAATACGTTTATCAAACGAATAAGAAGTACATTGAAAAATAGTGTACAAGCGACCACAACCTTCAAGCGACTTGAGGTATGCAGGCGGCTCGGCACAATTTGTAAAATAAGCGTCACGATGGCAAATAAAAACACCATCAGAAAAATCTTCTTTATCAAAGCCGTATTGCTCGCAGATCGATAATTGTCTTCGTTTTCCAAAATTTTAAAGTAAGCATTGTAACATTCGTAAATTTCGGGTGTTACCAATTGGCCATTTTCAACTAAGACAGTACCTTTGGCAATTTTTACAGTTACATTGGGCGTTCTTTCCAAAAATACATTCAGCTTTTCTTGTGTCTTTTTCTTATCATAAACCAGATTAGGCATAAGCCCGTATTTATAGATATGGATAAGCGCGTTTGCAACTTCATATTCAATATCCATGACGAACAGATTCATTCGTAACACTTTAAGGGCATTGCCTTTACTTTGCAAATTTTCGTAATCGTTTTCGTTCTTATTGATCGTAAAGTAAATGTTTGTGTCATTAGCCGAATTAAAGTCGATATCGTCAAAAATACCCTTTTGCACAATTTCCTGCAAAACAAACAAACTTTCGTCTAGCAAACGATTGCGCTGTAAGGTTGTTTTTATAGCTAACAGCGTCTTCAAATCTTCTTGCTCTAGACTAAGGTTGTATTTCGTTTCAAATTCCTCCCGTAATGCAGTTATAAAACTCTCTTTTTTATCCGCGTTTTTTAACTCTGCACACTGAGCTAATTTTTCTTTTAAACGTTCAATCTTTTGCGCAAAATTTCGAAAAGCGGTCATATCCACCTTGTAAACAGGCGACACCATATGTTTACGTTGTTCGCGCGCAGCTTGTGTCTTTATTTCGCTAATATACTCAAAATCTATAGCAGACACCACTCTCATTTTGGCAGGAAAATTTAGAATAAGCGGCGTCCCAATATGGGTTTGTTTCCAAAATGCTGTCACAAAAATGATCACAAAAAACAAGCTATATCCCCATAAGCTCTTCCATGGAATACTGCGTAAGGTTGGTGAATCTTTCAGTCTTTTTTGACGATTTTCTAGTAAAGGTTCGTGTGTAGATTTTTTGCGAAAAAACATATTATATGAAATTTTTTAAACGTAGCCACATATCTTTTAGGGCAAGAGGCAAGACACGTGTTTCGCCAATAACAGGCATAAAATTGGTATCGCCATTCCATCGAGGGACCAAATGCACATGTAAATGCGAAGGTATACCTGCACCCGCTGCACTGCCAATGTTAATGCCCACATTGATCCCGTCTGGCTTGAGTGCTTTTTGTAACAATTCTTCAGCCTGTACCACCAAGTTTATTAAATCCTCCCGCTCTTCTTGGCTTAATTCTCCTAAGGTCTTAACCGGTCGATAAGGAACGACCAACAAATGTCCGGCGTTGTAAGGAAATGTATTCAAGACCAAATAACAATGCTGTTTTCGGAAAAGAATGAAGTTTTCCTCATCCTTATTCTGCTTTGGCAAGTCTTCAAAAATTGTACCGCCTTTAGCTTTTGGCGCCTCTATATAATCGTATCGCCAATACGCATGCAAACGTTCCATACGACCAGTATTGTACCTCCATTTTTTATTTTGTCGATTTTTTTTTACAAGAATATATTCTATCTAGAAACAGATCGCAGGCTTACATCCCTGTATTTCCTTTAAACAAATATCCAAACAGCCAAACAGGTCTAAAAAAACAAGCAGGTATGTTTTTTGGAAAAGCTGTAGAACTGCAACCTTCTTCTAGACGAAGGTACACGCAAGCATCTAACCTTACTTATACGCTTTCTCAGACAAAGACTGCGCATTCTTGCAAGGACTTACCTATTTTTACTTTTATGCTTGCCCAACAAGGGCCCTTGCTGGTACACTCTTACGCATATGGGGCGTTCAACGTTAATTGCTTGTATTTGGGATTTTGACAAGACTCTCATTCCTGGGTTTGTACAAGAACCTCTATTTAAGGCGTACGGACTCGACATAAAAACCTTCTGGGATGAGGTTAATGCGTTGCCTGAAGTTTACAAAAAGCAAAATATTTTTGTCGGTGAAGACTTATTGTATTTAAACCATATGCTCACCTATGTAAAGGCAGGACTCCTTCCAGGACTAAGCAATAAAAAGCTGAGAGAACTTGGCGCAGAATTGGTTTTTAACAAAGGCTTGCCCGAGTTTTTTCAAACACTAAAGAATCTTGTTAACCAGAACGAAATTTTCGCAAAGTACGACATTAAGCTTGAGCATTACATTATTAGCTGCGGTTTGGCCGAAATGATCCGCGGCAGTAAGATTGCACCTTTTGTGGATGGTATTTTTGGGTGCGAGTTTATTGAAACGCCCATGAATCCTGGTTTTTTAAATCAGGGAAACTTAGCGTTAGAAAATGAAACCTGTGAAATATCTCAAGTAGGTCGCGTCATCGACAATACAGCTAAAACACGCTACTTGTTTGAAATCAACAAAGGCGTTAACAAAAATCCAAACGTCAACGTAAACGCAAGCATGCCAGAAGAGGATCGTCGTATTCCTATCTCCAACATGATTTACGTTGCCGATGGACCCAGCGATATTCCCATGTTCGCGATCATAAAGGATAGGGGGGGGAAAACATTTGCGGTACACAATCCAGAGTCCGAACAAGAATTTATTCAAAATGATGACCTGCTTCAAACGAAGCGTGTGGATTGTTACGGACCAGCAGACTACAGCCCTCAATCGTCCACTTATCGATGGCTCACGATACATGTAAAAAAGATCGCAGAACGCATTGTCCTTCTAGAAGAGACTTTGCTGCAATCAAGGTTACACAATCCACCTTTGCACCAAACGCAGTCTATCGTCCAAACAAAAAATGAGCAAAATCAGATTACGCTGTTCCATGAACAGAATAACTGAGTGTTATTGGCTTTTTAACGAGAATAGGACTTGGGTCCCATAGACGGTTTGTTTTTTAGATAGGCTTTGCAGAGCTTGATGCATGTTACGGTGCTGGCATAAGAAAAACATAAGCGGCGGTATTTTCTCTGAAGTAATTTCCTGAGCTGTAAATTCACAAAAACGCTGCTGTTGTGGATTATCGTACATATAAACGCGCCCAGACAACACATCCATAAGAGCTTTCGATTTCTTTGAAATATCAAACCATTGGTCCTTTGGTAAACAAGATGGATAACGATGATAGTAGCTATAAAAATCCAAAAGAGCTGCTTGGTACCTTAAACCATCCGCCTTTCGTGATAAAACCTCACCCTCTTCTTGCATCTGCGAAACCGTAGGAAACAAAAAACCGAGCAGAATCGTAATTCCCGATAAAACAACAAGAAGCTCTATGAGGGTAAAACCTAAATGCCAACGCTTAGCCATACTGAAGCATGCCCACTTTTCGGTAAACTTTGGACATCATTCGATTAGCACGCTCCTGAGCAAAAGCTTTACCTTCATCCAAAATGGCACGCAGATAACTTTGGTCTTTTATCAGCTCCTCGTACCGTTTTTGCATAGGCTTCAAATGCTCAATAACTGCCTCGGCAACACAGCGTTTGAAATCGCCATAATTGTAACCCTTATACAGATCTTCGATGTCTTCCACTCGCCTATCGGTAATACCAGCTAAAATCTCAATTAAATTCGTAATGCCGGGCTTTTCAGGAGAGCAGAAAATTCCCGAACCGGAATCAGTTACAGCGGATTTTATTTTCTTATAAATAGCATCCACAGGCTCAAACAACAGAATCGTACCGTTTTTGTTGGCATCCGATTTAGACATCTTCTTAGTTGGATCTTGCAACGAATGAACACGTGCGCAAGTCTTCATTATATACGGCTCTGGCAACACAAAAGTTTCCGAAAATGTTTGGTTGAACCTTTGCGCCAAATCTCTCGTTAATTCCACGTGTTGTTTTTGATCCTCTCCAACGGGGACACAATCCGCATTATAGAGCAAAATATCAGCTGCCATTAGAATGGGATAATACAAAAGCCCACTACCCACAAAATCTTTATCTTGCGATTTGGCTTTAAATTGCGTCATCCTAAACAGTTGTCCTACCGGTAAAATACAGCCCAGTACCCATGCCAATTCCGTATGGCCTATCACTTCCGATTGTGCAAATAAATGACTTACCTTTGGATCTAGACCGCAGGCCAGATATTGCGCCAATAGGCTGTACGTCGTCTTTCGAAGTTCCGCTGGCACATACGGCGGACAGGTCATGGAGTGCAGATTTGGAATGAAAAAGAAACACTCGTAATCGTATTGTAACCGTTGCCAATTCTTTACCGCTCCAAGGTAATTCCCTAGATGAAACATACCTGTGGGTTGTGCGCCTGTCACAATAATCTGCTTATGTTCTTTTTCCATTTACATTATTTCTCTTTTATGGGCGATAAGGCAGCCTCTGTTGACTTTATTTTGTCGATAGAGTCTAAAACAACATCGACGCGTACATTCTTCACGACACCCAGATATTTATTAATATTCTGCTGAACACTTTCTTGAAATTGCATAGAAATTTGATCAAAAGACTTATCGGCAAACAACCGCATGTGAACTTCTACGCACAACATATGCTTTTTATTTATCAACTTTATGCGACCTACACGACCCGCGTTCATATTCAAACCAATATCGCGGACAATCTGACAAATAGCTTCGGGCGAAACAAATAGCTCTCCTAGCTCATTGCTTGAAGTTTTAATGGGCAAATGCCTCTTTCGGTAACAACGTATCAATACAAAAATCATAACCGCAGCAATGGCTACAAGGGCGATTCCCTTGTTTTGTAGACAATCTTCCCAAAACTCCAATAAAAATGTTTTTAAATCAAAAAGCATAAAGCTCTAAGCCTCCAAAATCGATTGTTTGTCTTCTGAAGGGTTTGTCGTTGGCTGATCCGTACGAACACCATCAATGATAACGTCCACGCGATCTACAGGCTTCATGGTCATACGTAAAATGTGTTCCGCGATGCTTTTTTGGATGTTCGCACCAACCTTTGCAAGTTCATAACCCAAAAGCAAGTTGACCTTAACTTCGATAAGGTATTCACCCACTTCGTTTTCCGAAACACGAACGCCACGCTCAGAGTCTTTTTTGGAGAATATTTCTGCGATTCCTTCAACAAAACCGCCTCCTACAGAATGAACACCTTCCACCTGTTGTGTCGCTAACCTTACAATGTTGGCAACAACACTATGGTTTATCTTTATGTCGCCCATCACCGACGGATTGTTCGTTTTTGGAAACGGAACTTTTATATCTACATTTTCTTTGGATCCTTCCGCCATTTTTTCATCCTCTTCTATTGTTTTTTTATTCTGTTCAAAAAAGTCTCCATATACTTGGTTGTTATCTTTCCTTCACGATAAGGAGGATCGAGCATGATTTGTTTGCACAAAGGTATCGTGGTTTTTATTCCGTGAACAATGTACTCGTTAAGCGCCCGATACATACGGTCAATGGCTTCTTCACGCGTTTCCCCTGTTGCAATCAATTTGCCAATCATACTATCGTAATAAGGAGGAATCGAATAATCACTGTACACATGTGAATCAACGCGAATACCTTTGCCTCCAGGTGTATAGCAAAAATCAACATGGCCCGGACACGGCATAAAGGATTTCTCAGGATCTTCCGCATTGATTCGGCATTCGATTGCGTGATATTTACAGGAAATATCGGACTGCCTTAACGTCAACTGTTCACCGTTAGCAATGCGAATTTGCCATTTCACCAAATCAATTCCCATGGCCTCTTCCGTCACCGTATGCTCAACCTGAATGCGGGTGTTCATCTCAATAAAGTAGAACTTCCCGTATTTATCTACAAGAAACTCTAGTGTACCCACACCTTCGTAATGACAGGCTTTAGCCAGCTTTACGGCAGCCTCACCCATTTGTTTACGCAGTTTGACATCCAAAAAACAAGAAGGGGCCTCCTCAATCAATTTCTGATAGCGACGCTGTAAAGAGCAATCCCTTTCACCTAAATGGATTACATTTCCGTATTTATCGGCCAAAATCTGAAATTCAATATGCCGCGGCTCTTCGATGTATTTTTCTACGTAAACTGAACCATTATTGAACGCCTTCTCAGCTTCAACTTGAGCCGTACGAAATTCTTTGGAAAAAGCAACAGAATTGTGAGCAATACGCATTCCTTTACCACCTCCACCAGCTGTCGCCTTTATGATAACAGGGTAACCGATGGTCTCTGCTATCTTCAATCCCTGCTTTTCGTCCGTAATGGTATCAGGACTTCCCGGAACCGTTGGCACGCCAGCTTTTGCTGCCATTTGACGCGCCAAAACCTTATCACCCATGGCGCGAATGGTTTCTGAAGAAGGGCCAATAAACTTTATTTTGCATAACTCACATTGTTCGGCAAATGTTGCGTTTTCCGATAAAAATCCATACCCTGGATGAATGGCATCCACGTCACCCAATTCAGCCGCACTTAAGATACGATCGGCTTTTAAATAGCTCTGTGAGGCTTGTGCCGGACCAATACAGATGGCCTCGTCTGCCAATTGAACCGGTAAAGACTGCTCATCAACTTCAGAATAAACGGCCAAGGTTTTAATACCCAACTCTCGGCAGGCCCGAACTACCCGCAATGCGATTTCACCTCTATTGGCAATCAAAACTTTGCGAATCATGATCTCAACTGAGTTTTACTTTGAATAAAGCTTGACCATACTCAACTGGTGTTCCACTTTTTACCAAAACTTCAACAATACGGCCTGAGCATTCGGCATGAATCTCGTTCATCACCTTCATGGCCTCTAAAATACATACAACCGTATCGTTACTTACAACGCTGCCTTCGGTGACATAAGGCGCACTATCGGGTGACGGAGCTGCATAAAAAGTCCCAACCATGGGCGATTTTACCACGAACACGTTCGCATCTTCGGCTGGCGCTTGAGAAGGTGCCACTGGCGTGTTTACAGCAACAGACCCATTGGGTAGGGGCATAGATGACGGCAAACCTACCTGAGGTATCGCAACAACGGCAGGTGCCTGTGTTTCACGCTTGAGTGACAACTTTAAGTTTTCTTCTTCGAGGCTTAGCTCAGCAATTCCCGAAGCTTCCATTAACTTTACAATTTCTTGCAACTCTTGAACTTTCATGACAATATAACCTGGTGGAAAAAGAAAATTTTTCTGCAACTCAAAACGTGCATTTTAAACGCTCTCCTATTTCCAAAGTGAATGAAAAAATCTTATCTTCTCGCTCGACCTCCATCTCGAAGCGATCCCCTGGTGAAGATAAAAACATGGTGTTTTTAAAAAATCCGATAGAATCAATGGTAACACCGTTCACTTTTCTTAAAATATCTCCCGGTTGAAAACCTGCCTTAAACGCTGGTGAACAAGGTGCTACATTCAAAATACGTAAACAAGCCGTATGTGACTTTTGATCGTAAACGACTTGCGTCTCAAGTCCTACATAACCATAACGAACTCGTCCAAATAACAGTAAGTCTTGAAAAACACGATACAAACCTACTGCAGGCATAAAAAAACTTTCGCGAGAATCCTGTACTGCATGCAACAACAACCCTTGCAATCTCCCTTGCTTGTCTAAAACAACACCGCCGCAATCGCCTCCGTCTAAGCTTAACGAACTCCTTACAAGCTCCATAGGCCATTCATTATTGTAAAAACGATCATTAAAACCTGTTAAAAAACCTTTTTGTGGCGCCAAATTTAGTCCAAACTTATAAGACAAACTAACCAAGGTTTGCCCCAATTTTAAGCCCCCTGTCTCCCTTATGAGGGAAAAAAATGGAACTTTCTCATTCGCTCCCAACTCAATTTTTAGCAAACAAATCGAACTGACTTCATCCTCCCCCAGCTTTTGAGCCTGAACGATTTGATGATCGCTCCGTTCGATTTGAAAACTCTCGCCCTTCAAAACCGAAGTTAAAATGTGGCCGTTCTCGCTTACAAAAAAACCACTTGCAACCTGCTTTTGACCTGCTTTTGTAAAGCGAACCTTTACAACGCGACTACAAAACACCCTACATAAATCGGGGAGCTTGAAAAACTTATGCCGATGTGTTTTGGGCTTTGTCGGAACCTGCCTAGCGATACTCTCCACCGGCTTTTGTTCTTTTTTTTCCTGG
>CALXMI010000079.1 GCA_944389435.1 uncultured Opitutales bacterium | reverse complement strand
GGCAGTAAAATGTTGGCGATAGGTACAGACATTACTGAAATTTCTCGAGTTAAGCAGCTTATTGAGAGGCATGGTGATTTTTGTAAAGGCCGCATCTTTACAAATTGTGAATGGGATTACTGCATGGGCAAATCCAACCCTTATCCGTCTTTTGCAGTTCGATTTGCCGCAAAGGAAGCAGTTTCAAAAGCATTTGGTGTTGGCATGGGTTCGCTTTTTAGGTGGACATCTGCCGAGGTTCGTTGCGACGTGAAGGGAGCGCCTTATGTGGTCCTGGATGCGTTAGGACAAAAGCTATTGCAGCAATTTTATGCCAGCAAGGTTCATATATCCCTATCACATTCAAGAGAGTATGCGCTAGCAGTGGTATTTCTTGAGTAATTCTGAAATCCAACGCTTGTGGGGTCCGCAAAGAGCACAGGTTTTTAAATTGGCTACAGAAACAAATTGGCAGGATTTAAACCGTGCGGTATTGTAAAAAGCGCTAGCGGTGTTTACGTCTAAAGATCGACAGGCTACGTTATCCAATTGCTTTTCTAGAATTTGGTAAACGTCCTCTTTATAGTCTGTGCAGCCAATGCTTCGTTTCCCGGTAAAAATGCAGGTTAATTTTGGTAGGCAAGCGTAACGCTCTTCTGTGATTTCTGGCAATTCCAGGAGGGCCCGATTTCCCACACGAGACGGTTCTAGAAGTAATCTGTTATTCTTTATGAACCACAATCGACGCTTGTAGGCCTTTTTCCGTGAAGGTGCAATAAACTGTGGACAAAGGTTTATTGTGGATGCTGCGAAAGCCTTGCATAAGGTCTTTAAGGGGCACGCTTGGCATAGGGGATTCTGCTTGGTGCAAACCAAGGCACCCAGTTCCATGATAGCTTCGTTGTACAAGCCGGGTTCGTTGATATCCAACAGGTCTTGGGCAATAGGGGCGCACCACTTGAGTGCAGAGGCTTTCGACTTAAAGGGTTGGTTTTGATTAAAAATGCGAGACAGTACCCTCACAACATTTCCATCTACAACAGCTACCTTTTCGTTGAAGGCAAGGCTTGCAATCGCTGCTGCCGTATAAGATCCAATGCCTTTGTGCTTAAGAAGGTCTGTGTATGTTTTTACAGGCTTCTTTACAACAGCTTGAGCAAACGTGTGCAGATTTTTTGCACGGGAATAATACCCCAAGCCGGCCCAGGCCTGTATAACAGCCTCGTGGGTTGCTCGTGCTAAGGGTTCAAAATCTGAAAACAACTTCATCCATCGCAGAAAATAGGGGATTACGGTTTTTACCTGAGTCTGCTGAAGCATAAACTCCGAGACGCACGTTTTATATAAAGTTGGTGCCTGACGCCATGGCAGATCTCGAGCGTTTGCCTTAAACCAATCCGTCAATTTTTGTCGAAACTCAAGTGCTTGATTCATTCAAATTTCTTCCAAAATCTTACCGAACAAAACACCAAAATAGCGTACAATTCCAAACGTCCGATCAGCATCAGCATGGAGAGTAGAATTTTAGCAGAGGGCGAAAAAGCGCTGTAAGTTTGTAAGGGGCCGACGGTGGCTGTAATTCCAGGTCCTACGTTGGATAGATGCGCCACACACGTTGAAAGGGCCGTTAAAAAATCTAGGGATGGCATTAGCAGTTGTAAAGCAAATGTGCCGAAAAACAGGATCCATATCGAAAGGGTAAAGAATAGCAAAATCTTCATTTGTCCAGATTCGTCCCATGCGCGTTGATTGAAACGGACCGATCGAACAATCGATGGATGGAAATTCTTTTCAAATTGGGCCGTTAAGATTTTAAAAAGTGCCAATACGCGGAACAGCTTTAAGCCTCCTGCAGTTGAGCCTGAACAACCGCCTACAAGCATGATTCCTAGCATAAATGTTAGGATGGCTGCGGGCCAAGCGGTGTAATCGCACGAATGCCAACCGGAGGTTGTTACCATGGACATAACTTGAAAGGCGGCATGCCAGAGCGCATGGTATGCGTCTTCAAACACGTTGTTGCGTAACAATCCAACAAAGACAAACAGAGTTCCGAATAGGAGTATGCAAACGTACGCGCGAAATTCGTAATCATCGATAAGCGAAGGGCCGGTTTTGGAAAAAATTTGTGATAAAAACATAAAGTTAATGCCACCAAAAAACATGAAGATGAACAGCACGATTTCTGAGCTCGTATTGTGGAGACTTGGCAAGCCTCCATCACAGCATGAAAATCCGCCCGTTGAAACGCCAGCAAGGGTATGACAAATGGCCTCAAAGCAGGGCAGTTTGTAGTGTAAAAGTAAGCCAAAGCATAACAAGGTCAGCATGATGTATATGCCTAAAATTGAAACCATACGTTTACGCAAAGAGAATAAAGAAGTTTCGTCTTCGGTAAAGGAAGTTTCTTGAAAAAACAATTTTTTATGCTGGGCCGTTTTAGATAGAAATGGAATAAAGAATATAACCAAGCCCAAGCCGCCTAACCATTGAGATAAGGAGCGCCACAACAGCAGACTTTTGGGTACATCTTTCAATTGCGATAAAGCAGACGAGCCTGTTGTTGTTAATCCTGAAGCTGATTCAAAAAGGCTGGTAGAAAAGTTACAATCGTGGACCAAGGCGTAGGGTAACATCCCTATCAACGTTGCGTTTACCCACAAGAGAGCTGTTGTTAATAGGAGGGAGCGCCGAAATACAACCGGACTGGATTGTGGCCCATTAAAGCAGATAAAAGCCAAAAAGAAGGTAATAAGTACGCAGGGAATCCACCCTATAACGTTTTCGTTGTAGCAGAAGCGACCGATGGCCATGCATGCTAAAAAACTTACGCACAATAAGGAAAATCCAAAGGCTAAGGGTCGGTATAATGGTTTCATTTTAAGCCATGGATTCTTTATGTGTTAATCGGTAAATCAAAGTGTCTCGGTTTTCTCGAGATACCGCCGCAATGATTCGGTCGCCACCCAATAAAATATCGCCTGCTGCAGGTACTTTTATGCGGAACTTGTGTTTCAATATGAGAAATACGCAAGGCATGGAAAGTTGATCAATAGATAAACCTTCAACCTCGGCTCCGGCAGGAATTTCAATTTCTAACAGCTCAACCGGTTGGTCGGTTTTATCTCCAAGAATGTCAATGGATACGACCTGTTGAGGGAATAACATGGGTTGTAACTCCTTCCAGAGGCATGCCTGCGTTGTAATGATTTGATCCACCTCTAATTTAGCTGCTAAAGCATCACAAACGGCTTCGTATTCCTCTTTGTTTGTCCATAGAATGGTATGCTTGGCTCCTGCTTTTTTAGCCTGTAAGCAAGCAATAATGTTTTTTTCATCATCGTTACTGCAAGCAATGAAATAATCGCAGTTTTGCATTTGTTCCTCTTGTAGAACCCTTAAATGTGTTGCGTCGCCATGAACCACTGAAATTTTAGAATACGTGTCTGATAACTGCTGACAATCCTCAAGAGATGTCTCGATGATCTTTATTTTAAAGCGAGGATTTTGTAGTAATAGGACAATCGCTCTGCTAACATCACTGCCCGAATAAAGCGTTATGTGGACAAAGGAGGGTTGCGGATTTACATGTTTACTGAACTCTAAGATAGAGGCGCTGGTGCCAGCTAACGTTAATAAATCACCGGCCTGGAGAACCGTATCTCGACTTGGAATGAAATAGTTGTCGCCACGTTGTATAAGGCCAATACGGATGTCATTGTTCAGGCCAAGAGCCACAATCGACTGTCCGATGAGCGGAGAGTTTGCATCAATACTTAAAGAGCGTAAGTCTACAAAACCTTGGCCAAACTGTTCAAGCATGACGCGGTGATTTGTGCGTAACCGCTTTGCAATACTGAATGCGCAACTATGCTGCGTGTTAATGGTTCCGTCTAAACTAAAATGCGATGCGTAATTGAATTTAACGGCTTCTCTTTGAAAATCCAGAT
Source organism: uncultured Opitutales bacterium (assembly GCA_944389435.1). GTDB lineage: Bacteria > Verrucomicrobiota > Verrucomicrobiia > Opitutales > UBA9783 > UBA1183. Next base: position 806 of record CALXMI010000079.1, on the reverse strand, counting down.
GAATCCGACAAATCGCTCGACGAACGCCCAAAGTTTTTGCCAGTTTGCACGCCAGAACGTTAACAGCATCGCTTTGAGTCATTGCTAAGAAAGCTTCCACCGTTTCCCACTTAATCTGTTGCAAGGTTGAAAAAAAGGTAACATCGCCGGCAATAACTTGAGCTGTTAGATTCTCATCAAATTCTTTTACACGCTCGATATCTTTCTCAATGAGAACAACTTGGTGTCCATGTTCGAGAAGGGTTTTGCAGATTGCCAACCCAACTTCTCCTCCGCCTGCGATCACGAATTGCATGTCCTTATACAATCAATCCCTCTGTGTTTTGTCAAGGTCAACCACCGTAAGTTTCGGGAGAGGGGCGTTCACTTTCTTGTTACCATGAGGGTTCGAATGTAAGCGTCTCTTTTGCTATAAGTAGCGCTTATCACAATAATAAGTACGTGGTTGAGGTGATGCGTTATAAAGGTTTAGAAATGCTGTTAATTACCACAAGCGCCCTAAAGAATCGTACGCATGAGTGCCTTTGGGGACGGCTTTCTGGATACGAGAAGTTGGCCGCCCTGTTTCGTAATCAATGAGTTGATTGGTTAGCTTAGAGTAAAATTTTACATGCCCATCCAAATAAACGATAAAGCCGCCTTTACTGCCATAGATGGATTTTTCTAGCCAACACCCTTTGTTAACGTCTAGTCCTTGAGAATATAGCACAGGCGTGGTTGCTTTCGGAGCATCTTGCGGCAGGGGGCTTAAACAGACCCACGATAATGATTGATGTAAAAAATGACCGATGACCTTCTTCTTCTTG
>CALXMI010000078.1 GCA_944389435.1 uncultured Opitutales bacterium | reverse complement strand
ACTTGAGCTTAAGGGGTCTCTGGTTAACTATCAAGCACGGAGGTTTTGCCTGTGTAACTTTAAAACTTGAAAAACCTATGTACATTACCGGCGGTTACTTTTACGCAATCTTCGAAGGAGATTTGCTTTATTTCAGCTAATTTTTCAGCTACGTAACGCACAAAAAATGGTGAATTTTGTTTTCCCCTAAAGGGAGTGGGAGCTAAGTAGGGACTATCGGTTTCTATAAAAATTTGAGATAAGGGGGCTATTTGAGCCGTTTCTAAGGTATGGCCTGGTTTGTTGAACGTTAAAATGCCAGAATAAGACACGTGACCTCCGTTAGACAAAATCCATTGTGCGGCGCTTACATCCTCAACAAAACAGTGAAAGGCTACTTTGTGCAGATCAAATTTTGTATAGATGAGTATTTCGCGGATAAAACGAAAGGCCTCGCGACAATGGACAACAATGGGCTTGTTGTATTTTTGGGCCAAACGTATTTGTCGTTCAAATACTTTCATTTGGAGCTTCATAACGTTCACGTTGTCTTGCGAAAAAATTCTATGGAAATCGAGGCCGATTTCGCCTACGGCTATGCTTTGCGGCAGGTATTGTTCAAGGCGATTGAGGTCCGTTTCCCAAAATTCATCAATCGCTAGCGGATGAATGCCATAACAGATTTTTATCTGTTTAGGATGTTCCTGTTCAAGTTTTTTGTAAAAATCCCAATTGTTGCGTTCAGTGGCAGACGCTACGACGCAAGCCATATCGTTGGATTCAAAACCATTAAAAAAGGTAGGAAGCTCCGATGCCTCTAGATGCTCTAGGTGGCAATGGGCATCAATGATTTTTCCCATAGGTGATCTTCAATAGATGACTGCTAGCTACAGACGGCATAGATTTGAATTGTTGAGGAACCTGGAGTGCTAACAGTAGTTTTTCGTTTTCTTTATCTTGGAGCAAAATTTTCATCAATTTTTGCTGAATCTTCTGAGCTATTTTTTTGTCCGCGCTTGACAATTTTTCCGTCGATTTCAAAGCCTGTAACGCTGAATCTAGCTGTGGAATTAAGTTCGATTTTGCCTCCAACAAATCTCGCGAAGGCATCTGTCCTTGCTTCAGTACAGCATTTTCTTTAGAAATCAAATCCTGAGCTGATTCACATAACGCTTGATAAAGCTCTAAACACTCCATACTTTTATTATTAAATTGTTTTGTCCAAGAGGCAATCAAAATGTTCAAAATGTAAATAAAAGAACCATATTTTGTTTAAATCACGACATGGAAGCGTAAAGTAACCTGTTGAAGCATACTACCCTTGAGGACATCTTGCCAGGAAGCTACGAATTGCTCAGGTGCGTCCCTTCCATGGACGAACGGTCTGTAAGTTTAGAAACAGCTTGGGTCTAAAGTTACCATAACCGGGGCATGGTCGGATCCCATTACGCTAGTTTGTATGCAGCAGGTATGGATTTGCGGAAGCAGCTTGGGTGAACTAATAAAATAGTCAATACGCCATCCAACGTTACGGGTACGCGCGCTCATCCGGTAGGACCACCATGAATACTGTTGTGGTGTATCGGGATAAAAGTGGCGAAATACGTCTACAAAGCCTGCTTGTAGATGCTCAGAAAACGACTGACGTTCTTCATCGGTAAAGCCGGGGTTGAAATGGTTGCTGTCAGGATTTTCCAAGTCAATGGGTTTGTGAGCCACATTCAAATCGCCACACCAAAGAATGGGTTTAGTTTTTTCGAGCTGAATCAATAATGCGCGCATGGCCTTGTCCCAAACTTGAATGCGGTACGGCAAGCGTAACAGGTCTGATTTAGCATTAGGCACATAAGTGTTAATCAAGTAGAAGGTTTTAAATTCAGCAACAATAATTCTGCCCTCAGGATGTTCTTTGTCAATATCTAGAGTGCGTACAGACAAAGGTTCGATTTGTGATAAAATGGCTGTACCCGAGTAACCTTTTTTAATTTCACAATGGTTGAAATAGCAATACTTAAAGCTGTCAACTTTAGGACAAACTTGCTTATAGGTTTTGGTTTCTTGTAAGCATAAAATATCGGGCTGTTCAGTTTTTACAAAATCGTAAAAATTTTTGCTCAATACCGAACGTAAGCCATTTACGTTCCAGGAAACTATTTTTACGTCTGACATTAGTATTGAAATCCAGGTGCAATGGGCATTGATGTTTCCCAATCAGCTGGACGCCCCCATGGTAATCTGGATTCGTCTAGCGCTTGAGTGTCAACAGATTGAGAACAACCGCCTAATAAGCACGCTGCACAAAGGATGATGAGTCGCATAGGTTTTGCCTAAAATTATTCAGATTGTTTTTTTCTAAAACTGTACGTACTTTGGTGTAAGGGCAACAATTTATTTCGGAAAATTCGTTTGTTGGCAGCCAAGTATTCCAGTAGTTTAAAAACATCTTCCACTCTATCTTCTAGGTTCAACGCTTTAGCAACATCTTCCGTGCTGAAGGCGTGGCCTTTGTTTTCTACTAAAAAGCTAAGGATGTGTTGCTGTAAGGCTAAAAATTCACTGGCAGCTTTCTTGCCAGCTTCAACGCCTGGTTGATGATAGGCATTGATGTGAACAAAGCTTGCATAAAAGCCAACTGCACGCTCGAATAAAGCGATGAGTGCGCCCAAGCTTTGTGCGTTCAAGTGCTTCATTGTCAAGGTAATGGACGGCCGTCCAACTTCCGATAAGGCAGCGCGCGTACCTAACAGGAAGCCTTCAAGGAAGTCTCCGCTAGTCAAGCCCGGTTCAACCTGTACCGTAGATGGATTCTTGGCTGTTTGTACTTCGATGAAGATTACAAAGCTGTCGTCTAAGCCATCCCGTAGTTGTTGAACGTATGCGTGCTGGTCCGTTGAACCTTTATTGCCATAAACGGTAATGCCTTGATAAACCGTTCGGCCATCTAAAGATAACTTTTTACCCAGCGACTCCATAATG
>CALXMI010000077.1 GCA_944389435.1 uncultured Opitutales bacterium | reverse complement strand
AAGCTGATTGGGGAGCAACATTTAAGGCAATACTAAGTGAGAAAACATTGTCTGCTGAAGATATTCAATTGGTGAAGCAATTTGCCCTCTATCAGCGTCAGCGTACACTTGCAGAGGCAGAATACAGGAAACAGGAGCGCACAGAATTACTCATTGAATGTGGGAAAATGTTATATGTCAACAAAGGATGGCCATTTGATGATGCGGCAAAAAAAGCCTGCGAAGAGCGAGCTCGGAATGATTGTACACCCGCTGAGAATCTTGAATTTGCAAATAAATTAGTAAACTTGATTGACGATCTTGGTATTTTGATTATTACTTATAACACAAATAGTGAGCTGATTTCGTCAGATACTCCGGTTATAGCCATTAATCCCTTTCATCCCCCTTCAATTGGTTATGCTTGCATGGGGCTTATTCTGTTATTTCCTATTTCAAGGAATAAATTAGTTGTTCTATTTGATCGTAAAATGTATCCTCGTTTTAGAAATTCATTGTATATTGATTGCCAAGACGAGGATGAAGTTCACAATGTAAATGTGTTGCAATTAATATCAGCAGAAAGAATTTTATTTTCGTATTCTGGTATTGAGTTTTCTAAGTTTACTGACGCTGAGTGGAAATCCAGAAAAGCAAATCGCGACCAGGACACATTGTCGACTCTGGGACCAGAGGGAAATAAAATTTTGATTTCAAGCATGCGAAAAGCAATTTATAACTGCGAATTATCGTTTGGACAGATATGTCATCGGTTCAAGAGAATTCCTTTTATATGCAAAGAGGCGCCCCCAAGATCATGGGACAGAGAATGGGAAAACAAATTGAACATAAAAGCAGACATAATGTCTGAAGTTTTTAAAATGTCCCCTGAGTTACGATCTAAAAATGGAATAACAAGTAAAGAATTACGCAGAGGATGTAAGAGGATGGCATCTGCAGCGATGGCTTATTGGCATCAAAGTATCGATTAGAAAATAATATATTTCAGTTGAGTAACTAAAACACCAGGTAACAGTGGCATCTATAGTGTTTCGATGTTCCACGTCGGAGTAAAGTTCGCTTTGCTCCGACTTATTTTTTGTCTGCGACAGAAAATAAAACATCCACCTGCTCCCTTGCTCCTCCTTTTTCGCAAAAAGTCACGCTCAGCATGCCTGCTCGGCTGTAAGCGCCCTCACAACGGACTCGCTGTCGCTACCCACTTTTGCGAGTCGTGAGGGTTCAACTCCCATCTCCCAAAAGCCGAAACATCTTTTTTATAGTCCTTAGACATCGAAAAATCCGGCAACCAAAAGGTTTCCGGATTTTTTCTTTTTATGTTTGCTACAAAAAACACCCGCTTGTCGGTTGTCCTTTCCATAACTTCGGAAAGAACAGCTTTTCTCTTTTTTCACCATGTTTTTCCACTGCGGTCTTTCGCTTGTTCTGCTACTGTCTTTTGCTTATTCTGCTTGCCTTTCGATGATTTGAATTCGAACGCCAAACCAAACTCCGTTTTAATAAAACTTTTGAATAACAACAAAAACATGCCCGCTGATACCGGCAGGTATGTTTTTTATGTCTCAACTCGTTCCTGTTCAGCATAAATCTACAAAAAACATTGCGTCTATATACAGCTTATAGTATAATTATTCTGTATCCGTGTATTTATCTAAAGGCACGGGAACAAACTGGATTCAATTATCGAACGCCAGTTTCCTGCGAAAGATCTATAACCATCTTTGCGTCGGCCGTGATACTATGTTCGCTTGGATAGACGAAAAAGTGTGTTCACAACAAAAATCAGCGGCTGTGGCAAAGGCGGTAATACTAGAAGCGGAGGGCAAAGAAAAAACTGTTATTTATCATCAGCGTGTTGCTAATAAGATACAGTGTCAGGTGATATTTCCTTATTGTCAGACTTGTGGGTTGTTAGAGGAGAAAGTACATTACAATCATTTGTAATGTACCCTGATAACAATGGAAAATCCCTACACTGTTTTATGGAGAGGTATGTTTATGGCTAAGAAAAATGATGACTTTTTTGCGGCAAAGAAAGAGTGGTCTAAGGTAAAAGATGAACTATTAGGTTGCTATTTCAAACCTTATGTTTCCAAAATTCTTCATACATATAGACCGCTCATTTATGTGGATTGTTTCGCTGGAAAGGGAAAGTTTGAGGATGGTAATGTTGGTTCTCCACTGATTGCACTTAAAATAATTGATGAATGTCTAGCGAATACAACGATGCAGAATGCTCAAATTGAGGCAACTTTTATAGACTTAAACTATGCAGAGGATCTCAAAGAAAATCTAAAGAAATATCCTAGGGCAAGAATCGTTTCGGGTAAGTATGAAGACAATATCAATTCTATTTTGCGTGGAAAAGATGGTTGCAATGTTTTCCTTTATATTGATCCTTATGGAATCAAGGCACTTCAGTGTTCTTTTTTTGATGACTTTGCAAAAGGAAATTTTAATTCCATTGAGTTGCTTATTAATATGAACTCTTTTGGTTTTATTCGAGAAGCATGTCATGCTTTGGGGACATCGTTTGATGATAGATTTTTGTTTGACGACTTGATTGAATATGAGCCCACCAAAATGGATGCATCAGAAAAGTCTATTAAAGAACTTGATGAAATCGCCGGCGGTGATTATTGGAAAAAAATAATTGAAGATTATAAACAAGGT